>NZ_CP109137.1:4571657-4879823 GCF_035918095.1 Streptomyces sp. NBC_01750 | reverse complement strand
GCCTTGGCTCGCCGACCGCGACAACGAGAGTGGGGACCAGGGACAGCCACCAGGCGGGCACCGGACGGAACATCGCGAGGATGAGCGCGCCCGACTGGAACGCCGCGAGCAGCAACCCGTATTGCGCGCCGAGGCCGGAGCGGTTTTCCAGCTCATCGCTGTTGGCCAGGAAGAGAGGAATCGACAGCCACACCACAATGACATGCGGCAACCAGGCCAGCCATCGCACCTTGGTGATGCGCGGCAGCGGGTCGGCGGCGAGGGTGCACAGGTCCTCACGGAGGGTGCGCGGAAACGACCGCAGGGCCGTCCTGGCCGCCGGGGCCAGGCGCGCCTTGTCGTCGTTGTCCACGGCGTCAACCCTAAACACGGCCCATCTCCCGTTCCCGGGCGGGCTCGTGGGCCCGTACGACCCGGCTGCCTTTCCGGGGCCGCCGCTGTTCGTAGGTACGGAACGCTCCCCAGCACACCAGCAGCGCCGCCGCGAACACCGGCAGCCAGGCGATCCGGGCGAGCACCCAGCCGGAGCCGTCGGGCACCGTGTGCAGTCCGGGCAGCGCCGTTCCCGCGAGCAGGCCGGTCGCGGTGACCGCCATGAGCGCGGTCTGGTGCCAGAGGAAGACCGTCATCGCGGAGAGGTTGACCAGCGCCACGGCCGCCCAGGCCATGGGCCTTTGAAGCACCCGGCGCAGCGGGCCGAGCAGCAACAGGGCCGCCCCGCACTGGGCGAGGCCGAAGGCGACGGCGGCGAGGGTCGGCGGATTGAGGTTGGAGACGGGGGCACCGGGCACGCCGACCATGGCCGCGGGGTAGCCGGCGAACAGGACGAGCCCGGCGGTGGCGGCGATGCCGATGGTGAGCAGCACCCAGCCGCTGGTACGGGACCGGAACTCGCCGCGTGCCCACGCCGCGCCCAGGCAGTACGGGACCAGCCAGCCCGCGGCCACATTCGTCCAGCCCAGCCAGGCAGGCCCGCCGAGGCCGAAGCGGAACAGGTCGATGTGGAGGACGACGGCGAGCGGCCACAGCGGATGCAGCCGGGCGACGAGCGGCGTCGCGGCGGTCAGCGCGGCGAACACGAGCAGGAACCAGAGAGGTGAGAGGACCAGGTCGAGAAGGGTGGTCACGGTGTCCAGGCCGGTACCGGAGGCAAGCATGCACACGGCCGCCACGGTCCACAGCGTCAGTACGGCGGCGACCGGCCGGAAGAGACGGGACAGCCGGGCACCGAGCCACTTACCGTAGGTCGTTCCGTGGGCGCGGGCAGCGGCGTGGCTCGACGTACCCACCTGCCCGCCGACCAGGAAGAACACGGCGAGGGTCTGGAAGAGCCAGGAGATCGGGGCGAGCCGGGGCAGATGCTGCAGCGGACTCGCGCCGCGCAGCGCGCCCCCGTCGATGACGAGGGCGGTGACGAGCCAGTGCCCGAGCACCACGCCGAGGATGGCGAGGGCGCGCAGGGCGTCGACGGCGCGATCGCGGTCGGGCGGGGTGGCCGCGTCGATACGGCGTGCCAGGTCGCGCAGGGGCGCCCCACTCGCGGACGCCCCATGCACGGGCAGCACCTCACGTATGGACGCCCCGCTCACAGGCACTTCACGCACGGGCACCTCAGACATGGGTGACCTCCTTCGCGCGGCCGAGGGCGATCCGGGCGAGGTTCTTCAGGGATACGGAGCCGGGCTTCAGGTAGTCGCTGTGCCCGCCGTCACCGGCGGCGAAGGTGCGGGCGCCGAAGCCGTCAGACACGGGGTCGGCGCCGAGGCCGACGGTGGTGCCGAGGATGTCGAGCCGGACGTGCGGGACGTCGGCGATCCAGTCGTCGGAGCCGCGTCCGGCCCAGACCGTGGCGGGGGTGTGGAGGTCGGCGACGTTGTCGGCACCGGCGCCGGGGCTGCCGTAGAGGGCGATGTCGGCGACGTCGAGGGAGGGGGCGGCGCGTCCGCAGACGACGGAACCGTACGAATGGCAGAGCAGCGACACGCGAGAGCCGGGCTTGGCCCCCTTCAACTCCCTTACAAATTCTTGCAGTTGTGCGGCGGCGTCGTCCGCCCTCCCTTCGGTCAGGACCTCGGGGCTTATGGTTCCCGGTGTCGCGTAGCCGAGCCAGGCGACGACCGCGGCGCGGTCGCCGAGCTCGTCGTGAAGGGCGACGGCGCCGGCCCGGAAGCGTTCGTACGTATCGAGGTTGGTGTCCGAGCCCGGCACCAGCACGGCGATCCGCTCGGCCCGCGCCAGATCGCCGAAGACCTCGGCGGTGCGGCCGCCGTCCCGGCCGTCGAAGGAGAGGAAGTGCCGCGCCGGGTCCGCCATGACGCGCAGCCGGGCGGCCCGTCCCTGATCGCCATGGCCGGCGGCCGTCTCTGCGGCCGCGCGGATGTCGGCGCGGCCGGCCGCGAACCTGTCGCCGAGGAGCGGGAGTCCGGCGGCGGTGAGCGGCGCGATGGTGGCCGGTGCCGGCGCGGGGACGGCGGCAGGCCGCGCCGCCGCCGACACCGGCAGGGTCACCGCGGCCGTGACAAGGGCGGCGAGCAAGGTACGACGCAGGCGGGACGCCATGGCTTTCCTTCAGTTCCGAGAGCTGAGCGCTCCCTCTCGGAACTGAAGTTATGAATCACGGCGCGTGGTCGGCGTCCCGCCCGGGAGCGCATCCGCGGCGTAGCTCCGAAGTACTACGGGTATGAGCGGGGCCCTGCGACTACCAGGCCAGCTGGGCGATCTCCTCCGCGACGACGGCACACGCGTCCGCGGCCGGGTCGATCAGCGGGAAGTGTCCGACGTCCTCGAGGAGCGTCAGCCCGACGGTCTCACCGGCCTTCGCGGCGGCGTCGACATACGCCTCCGGGACGGCGTACGGCACGACGATGTCGGTACGGCCCTGTACGACGGTGGTGGCGATGCCGGTGGGCAGGAGTACGGCCGGATCCGCGTGCGCCCTGCGGGCGTCGAACTGCGCATCGCCGCCGAGGAATTGCTTCACGGCCCCGCCGCACACATCGAGCGCGACGGCCTGCGTGAAGTCCGCGACCGGCGCGAGCGCGACCACGCCGCGCAGCGCGGGCGGCGCGGCGAGCCGCCACGGCGAGCCGGCCGGCAGAAGGTGCCGGGCAGCCGCCCACAGCGCCAGCTGCCCGCCGGCGGAGTGCCCGGTGACGACGGTGCGCCGGGCGTCGGCCTGCGGCAGGACGTCCTTCACCAGGCCGGGCAGTGCGTCCATCGCGGCGGCGACATCGTCGAAGGTCTCCGGCCACCGCCCGGCGACGGCCTCGCTCCCGCGCTGCTGCGGGAGTTCGCTCCCGCGCCGGTACTCCACATTGGCGACGGCGAGCCCGCGCCTGGCCAGAAAGTCCACGAAGGGCGTGACGTGCTGCCGGTCGTAGGCCGACCGCCAGGCTCCGCCGTGCAGCATCACGACGAGGGGCACACCGGCAAGCCCGCCGCGGGGCGCGTAGAAGTCGACGACCTGGTCGGGGTGCTCGCCGTACGCGACGGAGGCATCCGGTGCGACGACGGGATGCGAGAGCAGCGAGTCGCTCTCGGCGGCGTCACGGGCGGCGGGGTCCATCGCAGCTCCAACCTTCCGACAGTGTGGCGGAATTGACCTGACCAGCGGGGACGGTACCAGTCCCCGCTGATCAGATCGTCACAGCGTCAGGCGGCCACTACTTCCGCCAGTACCGACGCCGCTCGTTCGGCGTCCGCGAAGCCCACGTACAGCGGTGTGAACCCGAACCGCAGCACATCCGGGCGGCGCAGGTCGCCGACCACGCCGCGTGCGATCAGCTTCTCCATCACCGCGGGCGCCTCCTCGCACCGCAGCGCGATCTGGCTGCCGCGCGACGCGTGCTCCAGCGGGGTCAGGGAGGTGACGCGGCCCGCCGGGACGTACGACTCGACGCACTCCAGGAAGAAGTCCGTCAGCGCCAGACTCTTCGCCCGTACGGAGTCGACCGAGACGCCGTCCCACACCTCCAGCGCCGCCTCCAGCGCCAGCATGGACAGGATGTCGGGTGTCCCGACCCGGCCCCGTACCGCGCCCGGTGCCGCCTCGTAGGCGGGCGTCATCGCGAACGGGTCCGTGTGCGAGTTCCACCCCGGCAGCGGGGAGTCGAAGGCAGCCTGGTGGCGTTCGGCGACGTACAGATACGCCGGTGAACCCGGGCCGCCGTTCAGGTACTTGTATGTGCAGCCGATCGCCAGGTCCACACCGTGCGCGTCCAGACCGACCGGCAGCGCGCCCGCGCTGTGGCAGAGGTCCCAGACCGCCAGCGCGCCCACCTCGTGGATCGCCGCCGTCAGCGACGGCAGGTCGTGGAGGCGGCCGGTGCGGTAGTCGACGTGGTTGACCAGCGCCACCGCCGTGTTCGGGCCGAGCGCCGCGGGGAGGTCCGCAGGCGCGACCGGGACCAGCCGCTTGCCCGTCATCCGGGCCGCCGACTCGGCGATATAGCCGTCCGTCGGAAACGTCGTCGCGTCGACCACGATGTCCGTACGGGAGAGGTTCCCGGAGCGCTCGGCGAGCCGGACCGCGCCCACGACCGCCTTGAAGACGTTGACACTCGTGGAGTCGCCGACCACGATCTGCCCCGGCCCCGCACCCACCAGCGGCGCGATCCGGTCGCCGATCCGCTCCGGCGCCGTCCACCAGCCGCTCTCGTCCCACGAGCGGATCCGCAGCTCGCCCCACTGCCGGGTCACCACGTCGGCGACCCGCGCCGGGACATGGGCCGGCAGCGCGCCCAGTGAGTTGCCGTCCAGGTACACGGCCTCGTCGAGCGCGAACAGCTTGCGCACACCGGCCAGTTCATCTGCGGCGTCCAGCGCCGCGGCCTTCCCGGCCAGTGACTCAGACATGGCTGCGCGCCGTCCACAACTCGGGGAAGACGTTCTTGCGGGCGCGCTTCTCCAGCCAGGCCACGCCCGCCGAACCGCCCGTGCCCGACTTCGAGCCCATGGCCCGCCGTGTCGCCACCAGATGGTCGTTGCGCCAGCGCCAGACCAGCTCGCCGACATCGGTCAGCGCCTCGCCGAGCCGCACCAGCTCGGTGTCCTGGTCCGCGGCGCCGTACACGGCGGCCCAGACCTCCTCGATCTCCGCCGACGGCTCGTACTTCTGCGACAGATCCCGGTCGAGGACGGCGGACGGAACCGCCATCCCGCGCCGCGCGAGCAGGCGCAGCACCTCGTCATACAGGCTCGGCTCCTGCAACGCCTTCTCCAGCTCCGCGTACACCCGCGGCGCGCCCCGGTGCGGCACCAGCATCGACGCCGATTTCTCGCCGAGGAGGAACTCGAGCCTCCGGTACATCGCCGACTGGAAGCCGGAGCCTTCGCCCAGAGCGCTGCGGTACGAGTTGAACTGAGCGGGGGTGAGATGCGCGAGCGGCTCCCAGGAGGCGTTGAGCGACTCCAGCTCGTACGTGCTGCGCTTCAGCGCGGCGAGAGCGACGGGCAGATTGTCCTCCCGCAGCGCGCCGGCCGCCGTCTCCCACTCGTGGACGATGACGGTGAACCACAGCTCCATCACCTGGGTGGTGACCAGGAAGACCATCTCTCCCGGGTCGTCCGAGAGCGGATGCTGAAGGTGGGTGAGAACGTCCGCCTGGACATAGTCCTCGTACGGAGTGGTACCCGCGAAATCCAGGTTCGGGGTCGCGTCATGTGACATCGCTGTCTCCTCGACGTGTCCGGGTAGCGGTCCGCCCCTTCCTGTTGGCTCGGGAGCCCCGGTCCCCACCGGCATCATAAGCCGGGGGTCATTTCGCGGGTCAGAGCGCCGGGCCTGTGATGTACGTCCCGTTCTCGTCGTACGGCCAGGCATTGGAGCGGCAGCCGTCCAGCCCCTTGATCTGCTGCATCATCACCGGCGCGGGCTTGCCCGGGCCCGCGCAGCCCAGGTGCTTGCGGATGCCGATCTCGTGCCCGATCTCGTGGTTGATGATCAGATGCCGGTACTCGGCGGCAGGCCCGGCGAACGTCGGGGAGCCCAGCATCCAGCGGCGCAGATTCACCACGACACCGTCGGCGGTCTCGCAGTTCAGCTCGCCGCGGGTGTCGAAGCCCTGCGCGAGGCAGAGCCGGTCCGCGGTGGCCGGGGTGGCGATCCGGATCACGAAGTCGGCATCCGATGTGACCAGCTGGAACGAGCCCTTGCCGTGCGCTGCCCAGCCGCGCGGGTGGGCGAGGATCCGCTGGATCTCGGCGGCGGCTTCCTTCGCGGAGATGTCGACGCCGTCCTCGACCTGTACGCGGTAGCGGCGCAGCGGGCCCGAGCCGGCCGCGCTGCCGGAGGCCCGCGCGGTGGTGAAGGTGCCCTTGCCCGAGGCGGGGACCCTGACGGGCGGCTTTTCCTTCCGCGTCGGAGGCTCGGCGGCCGGCGGGCGGTTCCGCGAGGGCGTCGACGCGGTCGTACGCGGCTCGGGCTCGGCGGCTACCGGGGGCTCGGACGGCGGTATGAGCGGGCGGACGGTGTCGTCAGCCCCGGTTACCGGCTCCGCGGTTCCGCGCCAGTGCGCGAGGGCGGCGCCGCCGCCGAGGGAGAGGACGACGAGGGCCGCGCAGAGCAGGAGTAAGCGGGCGAGGGGGCGGCGGGCCGCCGGTTTTCGACGGCCACTGCCGGCGCCACTGCTGCTACTGCCGCTGCTACTGCCGCTGCTACTGCTACTGCTACTACGACCGCGGCTACGACTGCGACTGCCCATCAGAACGCCCCCCACTGTAATCGCCGGCGCGTGCGAATCTTCGGGGTGCGCGAACGGAACGGCCGAAGGCCCGCACCCCCTGTACAGATGGGGAATACGGGCCTTCGGTTCGTTTTGATCAGCCCAGCGTGTCGGCCGCGGTCTGCGAGGAGTCGCGCAGGAACGTCGTACAGCGCTCGTACTCCTCCTGCTCGCCGATCGACTGCGCGGCGCGCGCGAGCGCGTGCAGCGCGCGCAGGAAGCCGCGGTTCGGCTCGTGCTCCCACGGCACCGGGCCGTGGCCCTTCCAGCCGCTGCGCCGCAGCGAGTCGAGGCCGCGGTGGTAGCCGGTGCGCGCGTAGGCGTACGACTCGACGACGCGGCCGTTCTCGAACGCGTCGTCGGCGAGCTGTGCCCAGGCCAGCGACGAGGTCGGGTACTTGGCGGCGACATCGGCGGGAGCCGCCCCGGTCGCGAGGAGCTCGCGCGGCCCTGGGTCGTCGGGCAGGTGGGTCGGGGCAGGTCCCCCGAGGAGGTTTTCATGGATGGACATGGGCTCCAGTGTCACAGGTCGGTGGGGAATCCGTGGAAGCGGTGCGGGTGGTGTGCGACGGCGGCGAACATCGTTGTCATGGGCAGGGTCACGGGCGGGTGCAAGGCCACGGCGCTGGGAGCGGTCGTCGTCCTGGGCCTGGCGACGGGGTGCGGCGAACCGGGCGCCAAAGGCGGACGCGACGAGGCCTGGCGCTCGCCGTCACCCCCACCCTCGCTGTCTCCGTCCACAACGTCCGCACGATCCTCGGCGCCCGCCACCTCCTCGCCCTCGGTGTCCGCCAAGCCCTCCGGAAGCGCTCCGGCGGGCTCAACGGCACCGGGTCCGTCCACGACCGCCGGTGCGGGCACGGGCGGTCCGGCCACGGGCGGCTCGGGCGGCTCAGACGGTTCCGGCGACGGCGGCTCGGGCGGCGGCGGAGGCGGTACGAGCGGGAACGGCGGCGCCGGCGAACCCGGCCCGCCCACCGCGCCCCCGCCCCCGTCCCAGCAGGCCCCGGCGGGCGGCACGGACGGTTTCCCGTACGACGGCGACCTCTGTGGGGGCCACCACGGCCCGTACGTCCAGGTCCACAGCGGGTCCGGGACGGGTCGGACCGGTCGGCTCGTCATTCGCGAGGGGCACTTCACCTGCCACGGCAAGGACAGGGCGACCTGGACCACCTCCGGCGGGACGGCACGCCCGTTCCCGCTGAACGAGAACGCGCACATCACCGTCACCACGCCATTCGTCGCCGCCGGGCAGCGCAAGGCGATCACCGCGAGCGAGTTCCTCACCAGGATCAATGCGTACGGGAAGAAGCAGACCCTGGTCTTCCACTACCAGACCGACCCTGAGCTCATCGTGATCCTCAACCAGATCGACCCGGCTCAGTACTGACCACGGCAGCCGCCTCCAGCGGCGGCGCCGACACCCCGCAGTTCATCCTGCACTCGGGGCGGGCAGGCGCCGCCTCGGGCAGCGGCTTCCGCACGGTCCACCAGGCGATCAGCGAGCCCACGACCAGCACCCCGGCACACATCGGCATCGCCCGCCGGAACGTCGCACCGAACTCCGCCGCCGAGCGGTACGCCTCCGGCCCCATCCCGGCCAGCAGCGGTAGCGCGGCCACCGCGAGCAGACCGGCCGCGCGGGCCGCCGCGTTGTTGATGCCGCTCGCGAGCCCCGCCCGCGCGGTCTCGACGGAGGCCAGGACGGTCGCGGTCAGCGGCGCGACCAGGGTCACCATGCCCATGCCCATCACCACCATCGCGGGCAGCACATCACGTACGAACGAAGCGTTCTCGCCGACGCGCAGCATCAGCATCATGCCCGTCGCGCAGAGCAGCGGGCCGACGGTGAGCGGGATACGCGGGCCGATCCGCTCCCCCAGCTCGCCTGATTTCGCCGAAAGCAGCAGCATCAGCACCGTGGTGGGCAGCAGTGCCAGACCGGCGCCAAGTGCCGAATAGCCGGCCACCACCTGGAGCTGCAGGGCGGTGAGGAAGAAGAATCCGCTGAAGGCTGCGTACACGCAGAGCGTGACGATATTGACCGCGGTGAACTGCCGGTTCGCGAAGATCGACAGTGGCAGCATCGGAGCGGGCCGCCGCCGCTCGACGAGTACGAAGGCCACCCCGACCAGAACGCCCGCGAGGCCCGCCCACACCGACGGCGCGATGAGCGCGTACGTCACCAGCGCCAGCGCCGCGGCTCCGAGCACCGCGCCCAGCACATCGAAGCGGCCGTGGGCCTGCGGGTCGCGCGATTCCGGTACGTGCTTCAGCGCGACCGGCACACACAGCGCGGCCAGCGGCACATTGATCAGGAACACCCAGCGCCAGCCGGGCCCGTCGACCAGCCAGCCGCCCAGAAACGGACCGACCGCCGCGCCGACGCCACCGAACCCCGACCACAGCCCCACCGCGCGGGCCCGGTCGTCCGGGTGGAAGCTCGCCTGGATCAGGGACAGCGACCCCGGCGTGAGCAGCGCCGCGCCGACACCCTGCAGAGCGCGGGCGCCCACCAGCACAAGGTCATTGGGCGCGAGGCCGCAGAGCAGCGAGCCGGCCGCGAACCAGACCACGCCGAACACGAAGATCTTCCGCCGCCCGAAGCGGTCGCCGAGCGCACCGCCGAGCAGGATCAGCCCGGCCAGCGTGAGCATGTAGGCGTTGATCGTCCACTGGAGGACCGCCATGTCGGCGTTGAGATCCTCCCCGATGCGAGGCAGCGCGACATTGACGACGGTTGAGTCCAACAGGGCCATGCTGGAGCCCAACACCGTCGTCAGAACCACCCAGCGGCCGGTGGCCGTGGACAGCCTGATCCGGCCCGGAGCCTTCTTTCCCGGGCCGATCCCTTCCGGGCTCTTCTTCCCCGGGCCCATCCCCGCCGGGCCCTTCTGCCCCGAGTTCTTCCCTCCCGGACTTGACTCCCCCGGCCTGTTGTCCATACCCGGATCATCCCCGGGCCCGGCGCCTCAGGCCAGCCGGTGGAGGGCACGGATCAGAGCGTCCACGCCCTGCTCCGCCTTGGCGCGGGGACAGCCGACGTTGAACCGCAGGAAACCGTCGGAGCCGTACGTCGTGCCCGGCATGATCGCGACCCTCTCGCGCTCGATCAGCTCCCGCTGCAGCGCCGCGTCGTCGACGCCGAGCGGCCGCAGATCGATCCAGGCCAGATAGCCCGCCTGCGGCGGCTGCCATTGAAGTTCCGGAAACGCGGAGTTGAGCCGCTCGGCGACGAGGCGAAGATTCCCCGCCACATAGGCGTTGAGCCGGTCCAGCCACGGCCCGCCGTCCCGGTACGCGGCGATGTGCGCGGTCAGCGACAGTACGGCGGGCGAGGCGAGCCCCTCACCCGTCTGCATCCGGCGCAGGAACGCCGCATGGTCGTCCGGGTCGCCGATGATCCCGTACGAACCACTGAGCGCCGGGAAGTTGAAGGCCTTGGTGGCTGAAGTCACCAGCGCCCAGCGGCCCGTCCCGAACCGCGTCCACGGCAGATGCCGCCGCCCTTCGGGCACAAAGTCGGTGTGTACGAAGTCGGCATGGATCTCGTCGCTGATGACCGCGACGTCGTACGCCTCCGCGAGCCGCGCGAACTCCTTCAGCTCGGCCTCCGTCCACACGGTGCCGGTCGGGTTGTGGGGCGAGCAGAGCACGAGCACCTTGCTGTCCGGGCGCGCGAGCTGACGCTCCAGGGCCACCGGGTCGCCGATCGGCGCACCGCGCAGCTCCCGCCCGAGGCCCGATATCGCCTTCAGGAAACCGTCGTAGGTCGGGGTGTGGACGACCACGCCGTCGCCCGGTCCGGTCCACATCCGCAGCAGCTGCGAGAGCTGGTTGAGCACGGAGGGCCCGTACACGATCCGGTCGGTGTCGATGTCGGTGCCGTAGCGGCCGGCGAACCAGTCACGTATCGCGGACAGGAAGTCCTCGTGACGCCAGTCGGTGTAGCCGAAGATCCCGTGTTCGATACGCCGCTTCAGCGCGTCGAGCACCTCGGGCGGGGACGCGAAGTCCATGTCGGAGATGGTGAAGGGCAGCAGCCCGTCCCTGCCGAACCGGTCCGCGACGCCGTCCCACTGCACGGACCAGGTGCCGCGCCGGTCGACGGGGGTGTCGAAGTCATAGCTCACGGTGAGTTCTCCCCGGACATGCCGCAGGCCCGGCACCCCGGGAAGGGGTGCCGGGCCCGGCGTACGGATGGCGCTTTATGGGCTGTCGGCCGTGGCCGCTCGCCCGAGCCGCTTACTTGAGCTTGCTGCCCGCGGAGCGCAGGGCGGCACAGGCCTCGCCGACACGCTTGGCCATACCGGCCTCGGCCGCCTTGCCCCAGGTGCGCGGGTCGTAGGTCTTCTTGGAGCCGACCTCGCCGTCGACCTTCAGCACACCGTCGTAGTTCTTGAACATGTGGTCCGCGACGGGGCGGGTGAAGGCGTACTGGGTGTCGGTGTCGAGGTTCATCTTCACGACGCCGTTCTCCAGCGCGGTGGCGATCTCCTCGGCCGTCGAGCCGGAGCCGCCGTGGAAGACGAAGTCGAACGGCTGGCTTCCGGGCTTCAGGCCGTACTTCTCGCTGACACCCTGCTGCAGGTCCTTCAGCAGCTCGGGGCGCAGGACGACGTTGCCCGGCTTGTAGACGCCGTGGACGTTGCCGAACGAGGCGGCCAGCAGGTAGCGGCCCTTCTCGGCCAGACCGAGCGCCTCCGCGGTGCGCAGCGCGTCCTCGACCGTGGTGTACAGCTCATCGTTGATCTCGTGGGTGACGCCGTCCTCCTCACCACCGGTCGGGGTGATCTCGACCTCGAGGATGATCTTGGCAGCGGCAGCCTGTACGAGCAGCTCCTGGGCGATGGCCAGGTTGTCGGCGAGGGTCTCGGCCGAGCCGTCCCACATGTGGGACTGGAACAGCGGGTTGCCGCCTGCCTTGACGCGCTCGGCGGAGATCGCCAGCAGCGGACGGACATAGCCGTCCAGCTTGTCCTTCGGGCAGTGGTCGGTGTGCAGGGCGACGTTGATGTCGTACTTCTCGGCGACGATGTGCGCGAACTCGGCCAGCGCGACCGCGCCGGTGACCATGTCCTTCTTGTACTGGCCGCCCAGGAACTCGGCCCCACCGGTGGAGATCTGGACGATGCCGTCGCTCTCGGCCTCCGCGAAGCCGCGCAGCGCAGCGTGCAGGGTCTGGGACGAGGTCACGTTGATGGCCGGGTAGGCGAACTTGCCTGCCTTCGCCCGGTCGAGCATCTCGTTGTAGACCTCGGGAGTCGCGATGGGCATATGTCCGCTCCTTGTGATGTGCGGGTATGTGGTGCTTGGCCCTGACCTGGGGGCGACGTCATCGTCGGCGCCCATCTTTCCAGACTCTGGGCGCAGCTCCACCCTGCGCGGGTCACCGACCTGCGCGAGGCGCGTCCCGTTTCACGTGAAACAGCACGCACCTCGACGTCATCGCAGGTCAGAGCCTGTCTCGGGACCTAGGTCACGAGTCGGCGAAGGAGGTCAGGCGAGACCGAGTTCGTCGAGGGAGAACGCGTTGACATAGGGAAGCCCTGCCCCGGCGATGGCCGGAGCCGCGCCGCGCTCCACGATGACGGCGACCGCGACGACCTCGCCGCCGGCCTCCCGTACCGCCTCGACGGCGGTCAGCGGGGAACCGCCGGTGGTCGAGACATCCTCGACGACCAGGCAGCGACGGCCCTTGACGTCAGTGCCCTCGATCCGGCGCTGCATACCGTGCGCCTTGCCCGTCTTGCGTACGACAAAGGCGTCGAGCCGCTGCCCGCGCGCCGCCGATGCATGCAGCATCGATGTCGCCACCGGGTCGGCCCCGAGCGTCAGACCGCCCACGCAGTCGTAGTCCAGCTCGGCGGTGGCATCGAGCATCACCTGGCCGACCAGCGGCGCGGCCTCACCGTCCAGCGTGATGCGGCGCAGGTCGATGTACCAGTCGGCCTCAAGACCCGAGGAGAGGGTCACTTTGCCGTGCACCACGGCCTTGTCCTTGATCTGCTGGAGCAGCTCAGCACGTACGTCAGTCATGCCCATGAGCTTAAAGGCGGCGCCAGGTCCAGGTGGTCGCGATCTCCAGCGGTTCGATCGGGGTGACCAGCTGCGGGTGGGTGTTGAGACCGTTCGGCGGGCCCGACTGCGGTTCCACGCAGATGGCCTCGTCCTGCTCGTCGTAGACGACGACCCACTCGGCGCGACTGGTGACCGTGAGCTCCAGCTGCTCCGGCCAGGTGAGCGTGACCGAGACACCGTCGGGCGTCCCGAAGCAGTCGTCCCACGGGCCGGGCAGCGGCGCGATGCGCCGACCGGTCGGCAGATGGTCGGAGCCACGCTCCTCCTGCCACCCGGGCGTGAAGTCGATCCGTGCGTCCTCACCGGTGCCGAGGTTGCGCAGGAACCACGGGTGCCAGCCGGCCTGGGCCGGGAACGACGTCCCGTACGTCTCGACGCCCATGGTGAGGGTCAGCCAGTCCTCGGCCAGCTCGAAGGCCTGAGTGACACGTCCGGTGTACGGCCAGGGGTCGGCGAGGTCGTAGGTGAAGGCCGCCCCGCTCTTGTTCGCGCGGGCGGTGTGCCAGGCGGCGTCGCGGCCCGTGCCGTGGATGGCGTGCGGCGGTGAGTTGAGCGGCAGTTGATGGCGTACATCTCCATTGCTGAACCGGCCGTTCCCGACGCGGCCGCACCAGGGGACCATCGGGAACGAGCCGTACCGCTCACCCTGGCGCAGCACCTCGGTGCCGCCGATGCGCAGGCTCGCGACGCGGCAGCCGTTCTGCGGATGCACGGTCAACTCGACGTCTCCGGCGGCCAGCCGGATGTTCTCTTCGCTGCTACTCACACGACGACAGTACCGGCGACCGGTGGCTACTTGCGGCGCCGCAGCACTCGTCCGACGACGACCGCGGAGGCGAGCGCGAGGGCCGCGGCGGGCGCGAGCCAGCGAAGCGTGGCACCGGCGGTGCCAGCGTCGGGCGCCGGCGTAGGTGCGTAGCGGCCGCGCGGCGGGGCGTGGTCGACCTCTTCGGCGCTGCGCCCGATCATGGTGCGGCGGGCGTGCGCGGCCTCGGCGGGCGGCTCGTCGGGGACGGCGGAGAGCTCCTGCCGCTCCGGCGCTCCGGATGCGCCCGGCACCTCCGATACGTCGGGGACCTCCGACACACCGGAGACCTCTGGCACATCGGGCACGTCGGGCACGTCCGGCGCATCGGGCACGTCCGGCGCATCCGTTGCGCCGAACTGCTCCTCGGCGACCGGGTCGAGCGACGGCGGCGGCACCGGTGCGTCGAACACGGACGGCTTCGCGGTGTCCGCGGAGGCTTCGGTCTCCGCGGAGGCTTCGCCGCCGTCGACCGGCTGTTCCAGCTCTTCCGGTGTCGGCTCCGCCGTCAGTGCGATCCGGTCGGCGAACCGGTCCAGCAGCCGGTGCGCGGCCGATGCCGTCGCCGAGTCGGCCAGCTCCGCCAGCCGTCCCTCCGCGCTGGACGTACCGGTGAAGCTGAGCCTCGTACCGCCGTCGGTAGGTTCGGTACGGATCGTCAGGGTCACCTTGGCCGAGCCGGTGCCGCGTACCTCCACGCCCTCGCCCTCGACCGCGAAGGTGTCGCCCTGCTCGACGATGCGCAGGGTGCCGCGGTAAGTGATCGTGTGCCCGCCGATCCGGATCTTCAGCCGCCCGGAGAGCGGGCCTGCCGACTCGGCCGCGGCCTGCTGGAGCCCGGGGACGCAGCGGGCTACCCGCGCGGGGTCCCGCAGCGCCTGTCGGAGGGTCTCTGCCGGAAGCGGAACGAACACCTCATGCTCCATGGAAGCCGAGCCTACCCAGGCGGGAGCGCCACGTCAGCGTTTCGGTCCGTGTACCGCGCAGTCCGTACTCAGTCTGTGTACCGCGGGTGCACCAACGTCGACGGCGGCAGGGCAGGCAGCCTGGTCCGCTCGGCGGCACGCACCCCCGCCGCGAGCGCGGACGGGCCGAGCGCCCGCAGCCGCGGTACTCCCGTGTCGAGTCCGAGCCGCGGGACCCGGCCCACGGCGGCGAGCAGGAACCCCCAGTCGTGCGGCGCGGCGGCAGTGCCCGTCGCCCGGTCCGGTCCCGCGGCGAAGCCCGAGAACCGGCCGCTCGCGCTGTACGGCCGGGTGCCGAACCCGGCCGCGCGCAGCGTCGCGTCGATCGTCCAGAAGGTGTGCGGACGGGAGACCGGCGTCCCCGCATGGACGACCAGCCGCCCACCGTCCGCGAGGACCCGGGCGGCGAGCCCGTAGAACTCCTGGGAGTACAGCTTTGTGCTGGGAGTGATGCCCGGGTCGGGGAGGTCCGAGATCACCACGTCGTACGTCCCCCGGGGTGCGCGCAGCCAGGAGAAGGCGTCCGCGGTGACGACCCGCACCCGCGGATCCTGATAGGCGTGGGCGTTCAGCGTGAAGAGCGCCGGGTCCGTGCGCGCCAGCCGGACGACGCCGGAATCCAGTTCGACGACGGTCACCGACCGGACATCCGGATAGCGCAGCGCCTCACGCGCCGCCAGCCCGTCGCCGCCGCCCAGGATCAGTACGCGCGCGTGCGGCCCGCGCATCGCCGGGTGGACCAGCGCCTCGTGGTACCGGTACTCGTCGCGCCCGCTGACGCGTAGCCGGCCGTCCAGGAAGAGGTCCGGCGGCCCCGACCGGCCGCCGGTGAGCACGACTTCCTGTACGTCGGTGTGGACGGCGACCCGCACCTGATGCCCGTAGACCGCGCTGCGCGCAGCGCGCTCGAAGTCGTCGACCAGGACCGCCGCGGTCGCAAGCACCGCCAGCACCGTCATATTGGCGACCAGCAGCCACCATCGGGAACGGGCCGTCAGATCGCGGCGGAAGAGCCACAGCACGAGCAGTCCGCCTGCCACGGCGTTGACGGCTCCCGTCAACAGCGCGCCCATGAGCTGCCCCAGCCACGGCAGCAGCAGAAACGGGAAGGCGAGCCCGCCGACGAGGGCGCCCACATAGTCGGCGGCGAACAGATCGGCCACCGTGCCCTCCGCGTCGCGCCTGGAGATGCGCTGGATCAGGGACATCAGCAGCGGGATCTCGGCGCCGATCAGCACGCCGATGGCCAGGGAGAACAGGACCAGCACGAACCGGGACTCGCCGATCCAGGCGAAGAAGGCGTACAGCACCATGGCCGAGCAGCCGCCGATCATGGCCAGCGCGGCCTCCAGCAGACCGAAGCCGACCGCGGCCCGGCACCGCAGCCGCTTGGCGAGCAGCGAGCCGATACCCATCGCGAAGACCATCACCGAAAGGACGACGGATGCCTGGGTGACGGAATCGCCGATCAAGTACGAGGCGAGGGCGACCAGTTCGAGCTCGTACACCAGTCCGCAGGCGGCGCAGACGAAGACCGCGACCAGCACCAGATACCGTCCGGCGTCCGGGCGGACGGGCAGTCGCAGCACGCTCTGGGGCACTGAGGTCGGCTGCTGGTCGATCATGTTGGTAACGCTACGTCGCCGTGCGCGTGCACTGTGTCACCCACAAGAGTGTAACTACAGGGCGGCCGGCATACGGACGCCAACGCGCGTACGGGTGACAACGAGACGACCCTCCTGCGGATAGGCGTGCCAGGTGCGCCACCGCACCTGGCCCTCGATCCGCTGCGCGAGCATCGCGGTGAACGCGTCCGGCGACCCGGGAAAGGTGCCGGCCAGTCCGTTGGGGTGGTCTGCGACCAGCGCGAGCAGCTCCTGCGCACGACCCGCGAACGACCCCTTCGTGAGCGTCTCGACGTGGGCCGCGAACTCGTACTCCCAGTCGCCGAGCCGTTTGGCCACCCCGAGCGGCAGCGGAGTGCTGCTGCCCCGCATACAGGCGACGGTCTCGGAGCAGCTGCCCCGCTCCTCCTCGAGCAGCACTTGATGGGAGGCGCCCAGCAGTCTCAACTGCAGTTTTGCTCCTGAGAGTTCGAGGTCGAGGACGGCCAGGGCAGGGAGCGGCTCCCTTCCCAACGCCCAGGCGAGGTCGTCGGCACTGGTATCGGAATAGGCGGTCTTGAGGGTCGTGAGCATGGGTCGGCTCCGCAAACACGCTTCGACAGGTGGACACGTGGACCGGGGGCGCCCCGAAGGGGGAAGGTCAGAAAGTGGGGGAACGCCTGCTCGGGTCCACATGAGGTCCGAGGGCTGGATGGTTCCAATAGGTTCCAACAGCGAGGGAATCATGAACTGCGCGGCACCCACAGCGCTTTTACCCAACTTGGTTGGGTTTCCATCCCCTCGGGGGCCCTACAGTTCAACTGTTCAACAAAAAGGGTCGACATGGCCGACGCCGCGATCCGCGGAACGACCCGCGCGGCGGCCGACTGGGCATTCAACAAAAAGGCACCCGGCGGGAGTTCACCCGCCGGGTGCCTTCAGTGGTCGCGGACCGGCTGCCCCGTGTCAGCTGCCTCCGCCACCGCATCCACCACCGCCGCAGGACGAGGAACCGCCACAGGACGAGGAACCGCCACAGGACGACGAGCCCCCGTCAGCGCCACCCGCCCACCAGCTGCCACCGCTGCCCCCGGCCCCGCTGCGCCGACGGCCCGTGCCCGTCCTGCCCCGGTTGCCTTTCTTCGCCTTCGCCCTGCCCGCGACGATCACGGCGAACACGAAGACGACCATCAGAATCCCGAAGAAAGCTGCCACTGCTCTCACCGTCCTTCCATCCCCCGAAGCGAGCCCCCCGCGTCTTTGCGTGACCGCTTCTTGTGTGACACGGGGATGCCCCCGGCTGTGAGAACCCAAAGCAGACTTGAGCAAGTCCAGAGCTTCGGCACAGGATGGCGACCATGACTGGACGCGAACCCGGACCACGACCGCTGCTCAACCGCCGACTGGCGGAATTCGGCACGACGATCTTCGCGGAGATGTCGGCGCTGGCCGTACGGACCGGGTCGATCAACCTCGGCCAGGGCTTCCCCGACACGGACGGCCCGAAGGAGATCAGGGAGGCGGCGGTACGGGCGCTGCGCGACGGCCGCGGCAACCAGTACCCGCCGGGTCCCGGGGTCACCGAGCTGCGCACGGCGATCACCGACCACCAGCGGCGGCGCTACGGGCTGTCGTACGACCCCGATACGGAGGTCCTGGTCACGGCGGGCGCGACGGAGGCCATCGCGGCGGCGCTGCTCGCGCTGGTGGAGCCGGGCGACGAGGTCATCGCGCTGGAGCCGTACTACGACTCGTACGCCGCGTGCATCGCGATGGCGGGCGGCACGCGGGTACCGGTGACGCTGCGCCCGCGGGACGGCGCGTACCACCTCGACCTGGACGAACTGCGGGACGCGATCACCGGCCGGACCCGGCTGATCCTGCTCAACACGCCGCACAATCCGACCGGCACGGTGCTCACGCGCGAGGAGCTGGCCGCGATCGCCGCACTCGCCGTCGAGCGTGATCTGCTCGTCGTCACCGACGAGGTGTACGAGCATCTCGCCTTCGACGGCGAGCACGTCCCGATCGCGTCCTTCCCCGGGATGCGCGAACGCACGGTGACGATCTCCTCGGCAGGCAAGACGTTCTCGTTCACCGGCTGGAAGGTCGGCTGGCTCACGGCGTCGCCCGAACTGGTCACCGCGGTCCGCTCGGCGAAGCAGTTCCTGACGTACGTGTCGGCGGGGCCGTTCCAGTACGCGGTGGCCGAGGCGCTGCGGCTGCCGGACGCGTACTTCGAGGAGCTGCGGGACGGCCTGCGGGCCAAGCGGGATCTGCTGAGCGCGGGTCTGGTGGATGCCGGCTTCGAGGTCTACCGCCCGGCGGGCACGTACTTCGTCACCACCGACATCCGGTCCCTGGGCGAGGACGACGGCTTCGCCTTCTGCAGGTCGCTGCCGGAGCGGTGCGGGGTCGTCGCCATCCCGAACGCGGTCTTCTACGACCACCGCGACCAGGGCGCTCCGTTCGTCCGATTCGCGTTCTGCAAGCGGGAGTCGGTGCTCCAGGAGGCGGTGACCCGCCTCAAGGGGCTCGCTAGCGGCTGAGCGGCCCGCTGTCACGGGTGACACGCGCATCTTCAGCCGACCGGGTAGGAACCGGCTCCGTCTGCTGCGCAGCACTCGCGCGCGCGCCCCGGGCAGCACAAGGTCGGGTTGACCGACCCCCTGTGCGCGCCCGGAGGTGCACCCTGTCCGCCGACACTCTCGACACCACAGCGGCGGCGGGTGCCAGGCCCGTCTCCCGCCGGCGCGCCGCGATGCTGAGGGCAGTCCCCGCGCTGGGTCTGTTCGCGGTGGCGCGGCTGGCCGGGCTGCTGGTGATGGCCGGCTGGGCCTGGCACATCGGGCGCTCGCCCCGGATGCTGCTGGCCCGTACCTGGGACTCCGACTGGTACATGCTGATCGCCGAGCACGGCTACGGCCGCATCCTGAGCTGGCCGGACGGCTCGGTCCAGAGCGATCTGGCGTTCTTCCCGCTCTACCCGGGGCTGCTGCGCGCGGTGACGACCGTGCTGCCCGTGACCAGCGGCACCGCCGGGCTGCTGCTCTCCTGGTCCGCGGCCGCGGCCGCGGCCCTGGGCATCTACGCGGTCGTCGAGCGGCTGCACGGACGGCGCGTCGCGACCACGGCGGTCCTGCTCTGGGGCCTGCTTCCGCACTCGATCGTGCTCTCCATGGCGTACACGGAGCCGGTGCTCACCGCCTTCGCCGCCTGGTCGCTGTACGCGCTGCTCACCCGCCGCTGGGTGTGGGCGGGCACGCTGGCGACACTCGCCGGGCTCTCCAGGCCCAACGGGATCGCGGTGGCCGCGGCGGTGCTCGCGGTGGCGGTGTACGAGGTGTCCAAGGCGTACCGGCGGGGCGGGCGCCCGGGGTGGCGGATCTGGACGGGCGCGGCCGTGGCGCCGCTCGGCTGGTGCGGCTATGTGCTCTTCGTCGGCTTCCGTACGGGCGACCCGCTGCGCGGGTACTTCGCCGTGCAGCGCGGCTGGAACTCACGCTTCGACTTCGGGATCGGAGCGCTGAAGGTGGTGCGCGACATCGTGCTGCGCCCGGCGATGTTCCCTCCCGTGCTGTCGCTGCTGGTCGTCGCGGCGGCGGTGCTGCTGTTCGTGCTCTTCGCGCTGGAGCGGCCGCCGTTGGCGGTATTCGTCTACACCCTCGTGCTGGTGCTGATCACGGTCGGAGGCTCCGGCTTCTTCGAGTCCAAGCCGCGTTTTCTGCTGCCGGCCTTTCCGCTGCTGCTGCCGGTGGCCCGCGCCATGACAAAAGCCCGGCCGAGGGCGGCGGTCGTGGTGACCGTCGCGCTGGCCGGGCTGTCGTTCGCCTACGGGACGTATCTGGTGACACTGTCCCCGCTGGCGCCGTAGCCGGTGCTGCCGGGGCCGCTCAGGCGTCGTCGGCGGGCTTCTCGTCGGCTGCCTTCTCGTCCGCCGGCTCCAGGCCGAGCTGCTCCACGAGCCACTTGTCGAACTCGATCGAGGCCCGGACCCAGCTGACCGTCGACGACACGAAGTGCTCCAGGCTGACGCCCATGCCGATCAGCATCTGTGTCTCGCCGATGAGGCGGACCGTGCTGGGGGCGTCCTCCTCCTCGTCGTGGATGTGCGTGTAGACCTTCGGCCACAGGGTGCGACGGTTCCAGTCGTCGATCGCGTCGAGGAGCTTGGGCTTGTCCTCGAGGGCGTGCGGACGGTCGTAGAAGGTCCGCACCGAGAAGACCTGCTGGTCCTCCTCGCCTCGGAACATGAAGTACGTGCGGAATTCCTCCCACGGCGCGGCGAGGTCGCCCTCGTCGTCGACGACGTACTTGAGCTCCATCTGATCGAGGAGCTGCTTGACCAGGTCCTGATCGGGAACGACGGGGCCCGCCGGTCCTGCGGCCTGCGGCTGGGGCTGGCCCCCGAAATTAGGAATCGAGGACGGATCGATGGTCACCGTGTATTTCCCTTCGTACGGTTCCCGCCATCCTCTCCCATGCCCGGCGGGGCATGGCAACCCCCGACTCGCCCGATCCGCTGCGGGCTGACATTTCCGGCCGGGCCTTTCCCCTGCCGGCGCCTTCCCGTGCCCCCGATGAGGGGATACGCGGTGGCGTGGGGTCGCGGGCCCCACGGCGGGCCGGGGCCTGTCCCCCATGGGGGACAGAGCGGGCGCGGGGAGACGCGCCCCGCACCGCGTCAGCCCCGCCCTGCCCTGCCCTGCCCGCGATCAGGCCGCTCCCACGCTGCCCACGATCAAGCCGCTCCCGCCTTGCCCACGATCAGCCCGTTCTCGAAGCGGTCCACCCGGACCGTGTCGCCGTCCGTGACCTCGCCCGCGAGGATCTCCTTCGCGAGACGGTCGCCGATCGCCGTCTGCACCAGACGGCGCAGCGGCCGTGCCCCGTACGCCGGGTCGTTGCCCTCGTCCGCCAGCCAATCGAGCGCCGCCGGGGTGACCTCCAGCGTGAGCCTGCGCTCGGCGAGGCGCTGCGCGAGGCGGTCGATCTGGAGCTTCGCGATGTGCGCGAGCTCATCGCGGGACAGCGCCGAGAAGACCACCAGATCGTCCAGCCGGTTCAGGAACTCCGGCTTGAAGGAAGCCCGGACCACCTCCAGGACCTGCTCCCGCTTCTCCTCCTCCGAGGTGAGCGGCTCGACCAGGTACTGGCTGCCGAGGTTCGACGTCAGGACCAGGATCGTGTTGCGGAAATCCACCGTGCGGCCCTGTCCGTCCGTCAGCCGGCCGTCGTCGAGGACCTGGAGCAGGATGTCGAAGACCTCGGGATGCGCCTTCTCCACCTCGTCGAGCAGCACGACGGAGTACGGACGCCGCCGCACGGCCTCGGTGAGCTGGCCGCCCTCCTCGTAGCCGACGTACCCCGGAGGCGCACCGACCAGCCGGGCCACGGAGTGCTTCTCCCCGTACTCGCTCATGTCGATGCGGACCATCGCCCGCTCGTCGTCGAACAGGAAGTCCGCGAGGGCCTTCGCCAGCTCGGTCTTGCCGACGCCGGTGGGGCCGAGGAAGAGGAACGAGCCGGTCGGCCGGTCCGGGTCGGCGATCCCGGCCCGGGTACGCCGGACCGCGTCGGAGACCGCCCGCACCGCCTCGATCTGACCGATCAGCCGCCTGCCCAGCTCCTGCTCCATGCGCAGCAGCTTCTGCGTCTCGCCCTCGAGCAGCCGACCGGCCGGGATCCCGGTCCAGGAGCCGACCACATCCGCGATGTCGTCCGGGCCGACCTCCTCCTTGACCATGGTGTCCTTGGCCGCTTCCTGCTCGGCCTCCGCCGCCTCCTCCAACTCTCGTTCCACGCCCGGGATTTCCCCGTACAGCAGCTTGGAAGCGGTGTCGAAGTCGCCGTCGCGCTGGGCCCGCTCGGCCTGACCGCGCAGCTCGTCGAGCCTCTCCTTCAGCCCACCGACACGGTTGAGACCCTCCTTCTCCTTCTCCCAGCGCGCGGTGAGGCCGCGCAGTTCCTCCTCCTTGTCGGCGAGGTCGCGGCGCAGCTTCTCCAGGCGCTGCTTGGAGCCCGGGTCGGTCTCGTTCTTGAGAGCGAGCTCTTCCATCTTCAACCGGTCGACGGAGCGCTGGAGTTCATCGATCTCGACGGGCGAGGAGTCGATCTCCATACGGAGCCGGGAGGCGGCCTCGTCGACCAGGTCGATGGCCTTGTCCGGCAGGAAACGCGAGGTGATGTACCGGTCCGAGAGCGTCGCGGCGGCGACCAGTGCCGAGTCCGCGATCTGCACCTTGTGGTGAGCCTCGTACCGGCCCTTGAGCCCGCGCAGGATCGCGATCGTGTCCTCCACGGACGGCTCGGCGACCAGCACCTGCTGGAACCGCCGCTCCAGCGCGGGGTCCTTCTCGATCCGCTCCCGGTACTCGTCGAGCGTCGTCGCGCCGACCATGCGCAGCTCGCCGCGCGCCAGCATCGGTTTGAGCATGTTGCCCGCGTCCATCGAGGAGTCGCCGCCCGCGCCGGCGCCCACGACGGTGTGCAGTTCGTCGATGAAGGTGATGATCTGGCCGTCGCTCTGCTTGATCTCGGAGAGGACGGTCTTCAGCCGCTCCTCGAACTCACCGCGGTACTTCGCGCCCGCAACCATCGCGCTGAGGTCCAGCGAGACCAGCCGCTTGTTCCTGAGCGACTCGGGCACATCGCCCTTCACGATCCGCTGGGCGAGACCTTCGACGACGGCGGTCTTGCCGACGCCGGGCTCGCCGATGAGGACGGGGTTGTTCTTCGTACGCCGCGAGAGCACCTGCACCACGCGGCGGATCTCCTGGTCCCGGCCGATGACCGGGTCGAGCTTGCCCTCACGGGCCGCGGCGGTGAAGTCCGTACCGAACTTCTCCAGCGCCTTGTACTGCCCCTCGGGGTCGGCTGTGGTCACCCTGCGCCCTCCCCTCGCCGTCTCGAACGCGGCCAGCAGCTTCTTCGCCGTGGCCCCCTGCTGGTCCAGCACCTCCCCGGTCTGGCCGCCCCTGGCGGCGATACCGATGAGGAGATGTTCGGTGGAGATGTAGTCGTCCCCGAGCTCCTTGGCCCGCTGTGCGGCGTCGGCGATGACGGCGAGCAGCTCCCTGTTGGGCTGCGGCGGCGCGACGGTGGACCCGGTCACGCTGGGCTGCGCGGCCAGCAGCCGCTCCGCCCCGGACCGCACGGCTGCCTGGTCGGCTTCGGCCGCGGCCAGCAGATCGGTGATGTTCTCGTTGTCCTGGCCCGCGAGCAGCGCGAGCAGCAGATGCGTGGGGGTCAGATCGGGGTGCCCCTCGGACACGGCCCGGGTGGTGGCGGCGTTGATCGCATCCCGGCTCTTGTTGGTCAGCTCGGCGTCCACTGCGGTCTCTCCTCCTCGCTCAAGGGCTCTTCCGTCAACACTGACTCATTCAACCTGCACAAAGTTGAGTCTACTTCACTCAAGCAGGGAGCAGGCGGTGCCGACGCGACCGGTTGCCGTCACAATTACCCTGCAGAGCATGGCCATCGACGTACGCAACCCAGGTCCCGAATACCTCGCGTTCTGGCGTGAATACCATCTGTGCACGCTCACCACACAGCGTCCGGACGGCAGCCCGCACGTCGTCCCGGTGGGCGTGACATACGACCCCGAGGCCGGGCTCGCCCGCATCATCACCAACAAGAGCAGCACGAAGGTGGCCAACATCCTGGCCGCCGACCGCCAGGGCGGGGCGCGCGTGGCCGTCTGTCAGGTCCACCGGGGGCGCTGGGCGACGCTGGAGGGGCTGGCGACCGTACGCACGGAGCCGGAGCTCATCGAGGACGCGGTACGGCGCTACGCGGAGCGCTACGAGCGCATGCCGGCACCCAACCCGGACCGGGTGCTCATCGAAATCGCCCTGGACCGGGCGATGGGACGCGGCTGACGGACTCGGCCGAAGCCGGCCGTCCCGCTTCCGCACGGGACACAGCTCCGTACGGGAAATGCACAGCGGCGCCATCGTGTTTCAGGTCCACGATGGCGCCGCTGTGTGGGGGAAGCACCTGAGCGATTTACAACGACGGGGGAACCGCTCAGGCACTGCGGGGGGTGGCGGTGGTGGTGTCGGGCTCGACCAGCTGGTGGTCCCGCTGGTCGAGATTGACGAAAATCATGCCGTACCGGATGGCACAGCGGACGGGCTGTGGAGCTCCACGGGGCCTGCGAAGGCACCGATACGCGCGGACGTCCTCGTCCTCCTCGCGCGCCACGACTATCGGCTCTCCGAAGAGGGTGACCATCAACGAGTCGCCACGGTGGGGGATTGCCGTGACGAGGTCGATGAAATGCCACCCCGATCGGTAGGCCGTAGCCATTTCACGCCGGAAGACCCGGTCGTCCGGTGGAACGGTCATGCGTCCGTGCGGGCCGGAGCGACACCCCAGGAAGGCTCACCAGGAGTACCCGCGGCATCTGCCGGCGCCACACCCCAGGAAGGCTCACCAGGAGTACGCACCGCGTCTGCCGCGACGACACCCCAGGAGGGCTCACCGGGCGTTGCTGCCACAGCGTCCGCGGGAGCGAAGCCCCACGAAGGTTCGCCAGGGGCTGCCGTCACCGCGCCGGCGGGAGAGCTACCCCAGGAGGGCTCGCCGGAAGCCACCGCACCGAGCGCGGCCGCCGCTATGGCAAGAGCACAAAGAGCACGAAGCGTCCTAGACATGGGTGATCTCCACCTCTTTTGATCATTCCTCCTCCCCCGCGCATAAGACGATGTCTCACTCCGAACGCTTGCACCAGCGACGGCAGGCATCATGTTCCTGTAATGCAGGAGCCTGAGGGGGTGCATATGTCATCGAAGGAGGGCGAAACGGGACACCCTCACGCAGACGGCGAGCTGTGCGAAGCGGGGAAGGTTCTCTACATCACCGCTCTGCGGACCGGGCGAATAGCCCGGTCAGAGGCGGAACCCACACCCTGCCTCTTCGATCTCGCCCTGCTGCATCCGGATCCCGACGACGCTCAGTGGCTCCGTCCGGTTCCACCGACCACTGCGCTGACACAGCTGATACACCCCATCGAGCGGGAGATCCAAGAGCGCCGACGGCGAACTGTCGCTCTGACCGACGCACTTGAGCCATTCATGGCGTTCAGTGCTCAGAACTCCACCGTCCCACAGGGGATCACCGTCCTCGAGGGTCTCAACCGCATCAACACAACCCTTGACCAGGTCACCGCAGAGTGTTCGGAGGAGCTCCTCACGGTGCAGCCCGGCAGCGGGCGGCAGCCGCACATCCTGGAGAAGGCTCTGCGCCGCGTGGAGCCGCTGATCGACCGCGGCGTACGGATGCGGACGCTCTACCAGCACACGGCCCGCCACCACCCGGCCACGCTCTCCTACATGGAGCAGGTCGGCCCGTCCGGCGTGGAGGTGCGCACGCTCGAGGAGATCATCGACCGGCTGATCATTGTCGACCGGAAAGTAGCGTTCATACCGGCAAGTAGCGACAGGCTCTCGGCACTTGAGCTACGGCACAAGGGAATCGTCGAGTATCTCGTCGGCGTCTTCGAGCAGTTCTGGCTGCACGGCATCCCGTGGGAGGAGCAGGTCTCCTACGGCCCCCCGCTGGACGGCATCACAGGCGTCCAGCGCTCGATCGCCAAGCTGCTGGTCGAGGGCCATGTGGACGAGGCCATCGCCCGGCGGCTCGGCATGAACGTCCGTACCTGCCGTGCCCATATCGCCAAGCTGGGCTCCGCGCTGGGCAGCGGCAGCCGGACCCAACTCGGCTATCTCATCGCGCAGTCGGGGATTCTGGAGCACGAGGGCTGAGGCCCGGGACAGCGGGGTGGCCGGCGGGACCGTTTGCATTGGGAACGCCACAGGACGCGAGAAGGGAACGTAAGAAGCTGGCGTCCCGTCACATGTTTCACACGGCTGAGGGGCCGGAGAGCGACTCGCTCTCCGGCCCCTCAGCCGCACAACTGCGGTCCTGCTCGGGACACGACTCCGGTGCTACTCGGGACGCTTGGGCCGCCAGACCACCAGCGCGCTCGCCTGCTGCACATCCTGGTACGGCACCAGATCGCGCCGGTAGGAGGCATGCACCTGCGCCTCGCGCTGCTGCATCGCCGCCGCCGCGCCGTCCACGGCCGCAGACAGCTCCACCACCCGCTGCTGGAGCGCCGCCACCTGGTTCTCCAGTTCGATGATGCGCTTGATCCCGGCCAGGTTGATGCCCTCGTTCTGCGACAACTGCTGGACGGTGCGAAGCAGTTCGATGTCGCGGGCGGAGTAGCGCCGGCCCCGGCCTGCCGTACGGTCCGGCGAGACCAGACCCAGCCGGTCGTACTGCCGCAGGGTCTGCGGATGCAGACCCGAGAGCTGCGCCGCCACCGAGATCACGTACACCGGCGACTCGTCGGTCAGTTCGTAAGCCCTGCTGACAGCTGAATACTGTCGGCGACGTCCGTCCATTGCCTCATGCTCCCTTCGCGGCCTGGAACAGCTCGGCCCGCGGGTCCTCCTCCGCGGTGGCTTCGCGGTAGGCCTCCAGCGCTTCCTTCGCCTTGTCGCTCAGCTCCTTGGGGACCGCGACCTCGACGGTGACCAGCAGGTCGCCGCGGGTGCCGTCCTTGCGGACCGCACCCTTGCCGCGGGCACGCATCGTACGACCGTTGGGCGTCCCTGCGGGCAGTTTCAGCGTGACCGGGGGACCGCCGAGGGTCGGCACCTTCACCTCGCCGCCGAGGGCCGCCTCCACGTAGCTGACGGGCACGGTGACCGTGAGGTTGTCGCCCTTGCGGCCGAAGACGGAGTGGGCACCGACATGCACGACGACGTACAGGTCGCCGGCCGGGCCGCCTCGTTCGCCCGGTGCGCCCTTGCCGCGCAGCCGGATCCGCTGGCCGTCGGAGACGCCCGCGGGGATACGGACCTGCATGGTGCGCGAGGAGCGGGCGCGCCCACTGCCCTTGCAGACGTCGCAGGGGTCCTGTGCGATCAGGCCGCGGCCCTTGCAGTCCACGCACGGGTCGGTGAGCGAGAAGGAGCCGCTGCCGCCGCGCGAGACCTGGCCGGTGCCGACACAGGTCGGGCACACCCGAGGCGTACCGTTTCTGTCGCCGGTGCCCGAACACGCCTTGCACGCCGCCGAACTGGACATCCGCAGCGGGACCGTGGCCCCGTCCACCGCCTCGGTGAAGCTGAGCGTCACCTCGGACTCGATGTCCTGGCCACGGCGCGGCTGGGTACGCGTACCCGTGCCGGCGGCGCCACGGTTGAACAGGCCGCCGAACACATCGCCGAGACCGCCACCGAAGCCTCCGGCGCCACTCTGCGTCCCGCCCTGTGCGCCTCCGAAGAGGTCGCCCAGGTCGAAGTTGAAAGTGCCGCCGGGGCCGCCGGGACCCGGCCGGAAGCCACCGTTGCCGAAGAGGGCGCGCGCCTCGTCGTACTCCTTGCGCCGCTTGGGGTCGCCGAGGATGTCGTTGGCCTCGGAGATCTCCTTGAAACGACCCTCGGCCTTGGCGTCGCCCTTGTTGGCGTCCGGGTGGAACTCGCGGGCGAGCTTCCGGTACGCCTTCTTGATCTCGGCCTCGGTGGCATCCTTCGGGACGCCGAGAACCTTGTAGTAGTCCTTCTCGACGAAGTCCTTCGTACTCATCGACGTCCCTCCTCTCGGATGATCATTGCGTCAGCCCTCTTCCGGGCCACCGCTCTCCTCGTCGGTCGCCGTCTCGTCCTTCGGGGCCGCGCCCGGCTGGGGCTCGGCCACCGCGACCCGCGCGGGGCGGATGGTCCGCTCGCCGATGCGATACCCCGGCTGCAGGACCGCGACGCACGTGGTCTCCGCGACATCCGGTGCGTACGAGTGCATCAGGGCTTCGTGGATCGTCGGGTCGAAGGGCTCACCCTCCTTGCCGAACTGCTGCAGGCCCATCTTGGCGGCGGCCGTCTCGAGGGATTCGGCAACCGACTTGAACCCGCCCACCAGCTCCCCGTGATCACGGGCGCGACCGATGTCGTCGAGTACGGGCAGGAGCTCGGTCAGGAGGGACGCCGTGGCGATCTCCTTGACCGTGATCCTGTCGCGCTCCACGCGACGGCGGTAGTTCTGGTACTCGGCCTGGAGCCGCTGGAGGTCTGCCGTGCGCTCGTTGAGCGCCGTGCGGACCTGGTCCAGCTGTGCCGTCAGGCCGACGATCATTGCTGCGTCCCCTGCCGGGGCCGCCGGGCCCTCCTTCTCGGAGGACTCGGCGGATTCGGCGGCGTCGTCAGGTGTGGCGCCGGAGGGGACGTCAGGCTTCTCGTCGAAGCCCGGAGTCTCCTCGGTCACGCCGCACCACCCTTGGCGTCCTTCTCGTCGTCCACGATCTCGGCGTCCACGACATCGTCCTCAGCCTTGGCCTGCTCACCGGCGGGCGCATCGGCGCCGGGAGCGCCGCCCTCGGGCGCGGCGTTGGCGTACATCGCCTGGCCGAGCTTCTGGCTGACCGCGGCGACCTTCTCGGTGGCCGTACGGATCTCGGCCGTGTCCTCGCCCTTGAGCTTCTCCTTCAGCTCGGTGAGCGCGGTCTCGACCTCGGTCTTCACATCACCGGGAACCTTGTCCTCGTTGTCCTTGAGGAACTTCTCGGTCTGGTAGACGAGCTGCTCGCCCTGGTTACGGCTCTCGGCGGCCTCGCGGCGACGGTGGTCCTCGTCCGCGTACTGCTCGGCCTCCTGGCGCATCCGGTCGACCTCGTCCTTCGGCAGCGAGGAGCCGCCGGTGACGGTCATCTTCTGCTCCTTGCCCGTGCCCAGGTCCTTCGCGGTCACGTGCATGATGCCGTTGGCGTCGATGTCGAAGGCGACCTCGATCTGCGGGACCCCGCGCGGGGCCGGCGGCAGACCGGTCAGCTCGAACATCCCGAGCTTCTTGTTGTACGCCGCGATCTCGCGCTCGCCCTGGTAGACCTGGATCTGCACGGACGGCTGGTTGTCCTCGGCCGTCGTGAAGATCTCGGACCGCTTGGTCGGGATCGTGGTGTTGCGCTCGATGAGCTTGGTCATGATGCCGCCCTTGGTCTCGATACCGAGGGACAGCGGGGTCACGTCGAGGAGCAGGACATCCTTGACCTCACCCTTGAGGACACCGGCCTGGAGCGCGGCGCCGATGGCGACGACCTCGTCCGGGTTCACACCCTTGTTGGCGTCCTGGCCGCCGGTGAGCTCCTTGACGAGCTCGGCGACGGCGGGCATCCGGGTCGAGCCGCCGACCAGGACCACGTGGTCGATCTCGGACAGCTGGATGCCGGCGTCCTTGATGACGTTGTGGAACGGGGTCTTGCAGCGGTCGAGCAGGTCCGCGGTGAGCTGCTGGAACTGAGCCCGGGTGAGCTTCTCGTCCAGGTGCAGCGGGCCCTCGGCGGAGGCCGTGATGTACGGGAGGTTGATGTTCGTCTCGGTCGAGGACGACAGCTCGATCTTCGCCTTCTCCGCGGCCTCGCGGAGACGCTGGAGAGCCATCTTGTCCTTGGCCAGGTCGACGCCGTGACCGTTGGCGAACTGCTTCACCAGGTAGTCGACGACGCGCTGGTCCCAGTCGTCACCACCGAGGTGGTTGTCACCGTTGGTCGCCTTCACCTCGACGACTCCGTCGCCGATCTCCAGCAGCGAGACGTCGAAGGTGCCGCCACCGAGGTCGAAGACCAGGATGGTCTGGTCGTCCTTGTCGAGGCCGTAGGCCAGCGCGGCCGCGGTCGGCTCGTTGACGATGCGCAGGACGTTCAGGCCCGCGATCTCACCGGCCTCCTTGGTCGCCTGACGCTCGGAGTCGTTGAAGTACGCCGGTACGGTGATGACCGCGTCGGTGACCTTCTCTCCGAGGTAGGACTCCGCGTCGCGCTTCAGCTTCTGCAGGATGAAGGCACTCATCTGCTGCGGGTTGAAGTGCTTCCCGTCGAGCTCGATCTTCCAGTCGGTGCCCATGTGGCGCTTGACCGACCGGATGGTCCTGTCGACGTTCGTGACTGCCTGACGCTTCGCAACCTCGCCGACCAGCACCTCACCGTTCTTCGCGAAGGCGACGACGGACGGCGTGGTCCTGGCACCCTCGGCGTTGGTGATGACGGTGGGCTCTCCGCCCTCCAGAACGCTGACGACGGAGTTAGTCGTGCCCAGGTCGATGCCGACCGCACGTGCCATTTCAATTCCTCCAGCTGACTTGAGTGGATCTGGCTCAAGGATGCATGACCGGGTCCTACGAGTCAACAGACATGAGTCTGCCCCACTCAAGTTTTATCCGGCACTTACGTGCACCCTTGCCGACTCCTGCGCCCATCCCGCCCCCAAGGGCCCACGCGCGTGGCGCACGGGTTTCGCACAGCGCTCATCTGCGAGAGTCAAAGCCGAAAAAATCGGTTAATAACTGTCAATCGTGATGAAAGGCGTGTACCCATGCCTGCAAAGCGAGCCGTCGATCTGACGGGCAGTCTGATCCTGCTGCTGCTCCTGTCCCCGGTACTGCTCGCGGTCACCGCGGCGGTCGCGCTCACCTCTCCGGGGCCCGTACTGACCCGCCAGGACAGGGCCGGTCTCGGCGGCCGCACCTTTGCAATGCTGACGTTCCGTACGCGACGGGCCGGCACCCGCTGCAGCACACCCGTCGGACGGGCGCTGCGCGACCATTTCCTCGACGAGCTGCCCCAGCTGATCAATGTGGCGCGCGGCGAGATGTCGCTGGTCGGCCCCCGGCCGCTGCCGCCGGAGAACTCCGGGCCCGCCACCGGAGCCGGCCGCGCCCGGCTCGGCGTACGCCCCGGCATCACCGGCCTCTGGCAGATCAGCGGACGCTCCGAACTCCCCTGGGAGGAGATGGCCGTGCTCGATCTGCACTACATGGAGGAGTATTGGCTGGGACTGGACCTGCTGATCCTGGCCCGGACCCTCCCGGCCGCTTTCACCGGGCTCGCTCCGGTCCGTCCTCGCCGGGCCCGCCCGGTCAGGCTTGCCTGAGCGACACAGATCACCGCGTGCGCGGCTACAGTGCGGCGCAATAAGTGGGTACTCTCAGCAACGGACTGATTAAGTTACCGCTTAGTAGAAGTCGCCGAATCCCACCCTCGCAGGCCCGAGGAGCCCCCAAATGCAACTCGCCGCGATCATCGTGTCGCTGGTCCTGACCGTGGTCGGCGTTGCGCTCATCGCCCGAGCCGTCGCGCAGATCTACCGGTTCGTCAGGCTCGGCCAGGCCGTGCCCGCGGGCAGCCGTACCGACAATCCCAAGCAGCGCACGATCACCCTGGTCAAGGAGTTCCTCGGCCACACCCGGATGAACCGGTGGGGGATCGTGGGCTTCGCCCACTGGTTTGTCGCGATCGGCTTCCTCACCCTGCCGCCGACGCTGGCGCAGGCATACGGACAGCTCTTCCAGGCGGACTGGACGCTGCCGGTCATCGGCGGCTTCCTGCCGTTCGAGATGTACATCGAGTTCATCGGCCTGATGACGGTCGTCGGCATCGTCGTGCTGATGGCGATCCGGCTGCTGAACCTGCCCTCGCGGGCGGGCCGCAAGTCGCGCTTCGCCGGCTCCAAGGCCTGGCAGGCGTACTTCGTCGAGTACGTCATCCTCACCATCGGTCTCGCGATCCTCGCCCTGCGCGGGCTCGAGGGCGCGATCCACCATGTCGAGGGCTACGAGGCCGCTTACTTCGTCTCGTATCCGCTGGTCCTCGCCTTCAAGGGGCTCAGCCTCGGGGCGCTCCAGAACCTCATCTACTTCACCGCGATGATCAAGATCGGCACCTCGCTGATCTGGATGATCACGGTCTCGCTCAACACCAACATGGGTGTCGCCTGGCACCGCTTCCTCGGCTTCCCGAACATCTGGTTCAAGCGGAACGCCGACGGCTCGACCGCGCTCGGCGCGCTCCTGCCGATGACGAGCGGCGGCAAGGAGATCGACTTCGAGGACCCGGGCGAGGACGACGTCTTCGGCGTATCCCAGGTGGAGCAGTTCTCCTGGAAGGGCATCCTCGACTTCTCCACGTGTACGGAGTGCGGCCGCTGCCAGTCGCAGTGCCCCGCCTGGAACACCGGAAAGCCCCTCTCTCCGAAGCTCCTGATCATGTCGCTGCGCGATCACGCGCACGCCAAGGCCCCGTATCTGCTGGCCGGCGGCGGCAAGACGATGGAGGGCGAGGAGAAGGCTTCGGCCGAGGCACTCAAGGACGTGCCGGCGGCGGCCCTCGCCGAGGCCGAGCGTCCGCTGATCGGGACGCTCGAGGAGAACGGCGTCATCGACCCGGACGTGCTCTGGTCCTGCACCACCTGCGGTGCGTGCGTGGAGCAGTGCCCGGTCGATATCGAGCACATCGACCACATCGTCGACATGCGCCGCTACCAGGTGATGATCGAGTCCGCGTTCCCGTCCGAGGCGGGCACGATGCTCAAGAACCTGGAGAAGAAGGGCAACCCCTGGGGTCTTGCGAAGAAGCAGCGCGTCGAGTGGACCAAGGAGGTCGACTTCGAGGTCCCGATCGTCGGCAAGGACGTCGAGGACCTGTCCGAAGTCGACTATCTGTACTGGGTCGGCTGCGCGGGCGCCCTGGAGGACCGGGCGAAGAAGACCACCAAGGCCTTCGCCGAGCTCCTGCACATCGCGGGCGTGAAGTTCGCGATCATGGGCGGCGACGAGAAGTGCACGGGTGACTCGGCCCGGCGCCTGGGCAACGAGCCGCTGTTCCAGCAGCTCGGCCAGGAGAACGTGGCCATGCTGAACATGGCGTACGGCGAGGACGACGAGGACCCCTCGACGAAGAAGCCCAAGTCGTCGAAGAAGATCGTCGCGACCTGCCCGCACTGCTTCAACACGATCGCGAACGAGTACCCGCAGCTGGGCGGCGAGTTCGAGGTCATCCACCACACGCAGCTGCTCCAGCACCTCATCGACGAGGGCAAGCTGATTCCGGTGACGCCGGTCGAGGGTCTGATCACGTACCACGACCCCTGCTACCTGGGCCGTCACAACAAGGTCTACACGCCGCCGCGCGAGATCATCGCGAAGGTGCCGGGCCTGCGGAACGAGGAGATGCACCGCCACAAGGAACGCGGCTTCTGCTGCGGCGCCGGTGGTGCCCGGATGTGGATGGAGGAGCGGATCGGCAAGCGCATCAACACCGAGCGTGTTGATGAGGCCCTTTCGCTGAACCCGGACATCGTCTCCACCGCCTGCCCGTTCTGCCTGGTCATGCTCACGGACTCGGTGAACGGCAAGAAGAACGAAGGCAAGGCGAAGGAATCGCTCCAGGTCGTGGACGTGGCGCAGCTGCTGCTCGACTCGGTGCGCACGCCTCCGGCCGACCCGGCTGCCTCCGAGGAGTCCAAGGACGCGCCGGAGCCCGAGCCGGTGAAGTAGGGCCGGTGAAGTAGTCCGTACGCAACACGGGAGCGGCCGGATCTGCCTCGGGGCAGATCCGGCCGCTCCTGTGTGTGCACTCCCCCGGCGGAGATCGGCGGATCTGCGGGTCGTCCGTCGTGTGGTGCTCCCAGGGTGATCCGCTGTCTGGTTTATCGCGTCTGTCGCTCTTTGCCATGGCGACGTCCATGACATTACGGATGGGATGTTTGCACCATCCACCGGGAATGCAACAACCCTGGCATTCAGGCAGAGCGCGCTCCGGTGAACCCACTCATTTTCCACAATGGACTGCATTCCACACCCGCCCCACTACGCACCGTATAACCATCGGCCTGCGATCACGACGGATCCATTGCCCTGCCGCGACAGCCGAACGAGCATCGTGGGGCGACTGAGCACAGAAGAGACGGACGGGGTGGGTCGTGCGGATACAAACGGCGGCAGCAGCGGCAATGAGCGCCGCCTGCTTCTGCGCACTGCTGCTGGCGGGCTGCACGAGCAGCCCCGGGCCCGACCGGCCCGCCGCCAAGAACGGCGACACCGCCCCGCTCGCCGGGCGGGGAGCCACCCCGCGCCTCCCCGTCCCCCGCGGCTCCGGCAGCAGCGTCCCCGAGGACTTCAACGGCGACGGACATCGCGATCTCGTGCTGAACGACCTGGTGAAGGCCGCCGACGACAGCCACGGCGACGACGCGGGCATCGGTGTCGTCTACGGCACCGCCGCCGTGCGCCGCCTGGACCCCGCCCGCCGCCAGATCCTCACCCCGCGAGCCAACGCCGCACCCGTCGACGGCACCCTCCCGGCCGCCTTCGACGCCGAGGCCTCCTGCGACCTCGACAAGGACGGCTTCGCGGACCTGATCGTCGCCACGGACCCGCCGTACAACGGCATCGGCCGACCGCCCGTACCGCTCCAGCTCCTCTTCGGCTCCCCCACCGGCCTCGGCGGCAAGGCTGCCGTCCTCCGCATCCCCGACGAGGCGAGATACGGCAACGACTGGCCCGACCACCCCGTCTGCGGCGACTTCGACGGCGACGGCAGCACCGACCTGGCGGTCACCGCCTCGGCGGGCCGCGTCAGCTTCCTGCGCGGCCCCTTCACCCGCGCCGGCGCGCCGCGCGCCGCCACGGCGCCTGTCCCGGGCGGCGGGCCGGCGCTCTCGGCACCGGCACCCGAGGCGGACACCAATGACGACGGCTACGACGACCTGGTGGTCTCGGCCCGCGTCCCCGGGCCGGGCGCGGCGGCCAAGGGCAAGCTGCTGCTCGGCAGCCCCGACGGCCCCGGTCGCGCGGGCGGCACGTACCGCACCGAGCCGGTACAGCTCCCGCCCGGGCCCGGGCTTCCGTCCGGCGAGTCGAGCCCCGCGACCGACGTCCTCGTGTATGCGGACTTCGACGGCGACAAGCGCCCGGACGTGGTGACACGTACGCACCGCGGTGAGCACGCGGACGTCGTGGCCCTGTATCCGGCGGCGGAGCGGACGCGCGCGCTGGTGACCTTCAGTACGTCGGTCTTCCTGCCCTGACCACCTGCAACCTGCCTGCCGCACTCCGGCCCAGTACCCGCCCGTGCGTACGCCCGCCGTACGCGCATCGAATGCCCATCGAATGCCCGGCTGAGGGCACTCCGGCAGACCCCCGGACTTTCCCCTAGGGGATGTCACAGCTCCGCAGCAAAGGGCCGCTTGTTCCCCTGGGTGGAGTACCTCACTCTCCGGGACCAGGTACGTTCGAATACGTGGCTGGATTCAGGATCGGACGCGGCCGGGACAACCGCACCTCGCAGCAGCAACCGCAGCAGGCACCGCCGCCGCCCTACCGGGGCGGAGGCGGCCGTGCGGCGCCGCCGTATGCGCAGCAGCAGCAACCGCCGCAGTGGCCCCAGGCCGGCGGCGGTCACCAACAGCAGCGGCCTCAGGGCCCGTACGGCGAACCGGAGTACTTCGGCGACCCGTACCAGCAGCCCCCGCACGGTGACCCGTACGCCAACAACCCTGGCCACACCCAGGCGTTCAGCGTCAACGAGGACCCGTACGGCGACGGCGCGACCTACCGCGCGGGCGCGGCCGCCGCCGCCCCGGCCGGCCCGCGTCTGCACTGGAAGCAGCTGCTGAGCGGCATCGTGCTGCGCCCGGGACCGACGTTCTGGCAGATGCGCGACTACCCGGTGTGGGGCCCCGCGCTGATCGTGACGTTCCTCTACGGACTGCTCGCGATCTTCGGCTTCGACAAGGCCCGCGAGGAGACGATCAACGCGACGATCTCCTCGGCCATTCCGTACGTACTGACGACGGCGGTCGCATTCGTCATCGGCGGCCTGATCCTGGGCGCGGTGACCCACACCCTGGCCCGTCAGCTCGGCGGCGACGGCGCCTGGCAGCCGACGGTCGGCCTCTCCATGCTGATCATGTCGATCACGGACGCCCCGCGCCTGATCTTCGCCCTCTTCCTGGGCGGTGAGAACTCCCTGGTCCAGGGGCTGGGCTGGGCGACGTGGCTGGCTGCGGGAGCGCTGTTCACGTCGATGGTGAGCAAGTCACACGATCTGCCGTGGCCAAAGGCGCTGGGCGCGTCGGCGATCCAGCTGATCGCCCTGCTGTCGATCATCAAGCTGGGCACGATCTAGGACTGCCCAGAACCTGGGACTGCGCAGGACGCGAGGAGGCCCCCGGAGCCATCCGGGGGCCTCTTCCATGTCCGTACCGAGGGACTGCTCGTCACCGTTGGCGAAGCCGCGGCACGCGAAAGGGGTGGGCCCCGCCGGATGACCGGCGGGGTCCACCCCGTGAGGCGTGCTCAGCGAGCGACCTTCGCCGTCGGCTTGCTGGTGGCGGTGCCGTCGCTGTGTCCGGTGCGGCGGGCGGTCACCTTCACCGTGATCTTCTTTCCCCGCTCGGCGGAGGCCGGTTTCAGCGAGGACCCGGTGGCGCCCTTGATCGCCCTGCCGTCCGCGTACCACTGGTAGGCGTACGAGGACGGGGTGGGCGTCCAGGTGCCCGGGGCGGCCTTGAGCGTGCGGCCGACCTTGGCGGTGCCCGAGATCGTGGGCGCCTTGGTGGCCTTCGGGGTGCTGCCCTTGGCGACCGTGGCCGCGGCGGTCGTGGCCGTGCCGTCGGTATGGCCCGTGCGGTGGGCGGTGACGGTGACGGTGACCTTCTTGCCGAGCAGCGAGGCGGGCACGGTGTACGTGGACGCCGTCGCCCCGGGGATCGCCTTGCCGTCGGCCTTCCACTGGTAGCCGTACGACGTGACGGCCGGAGTCCAGATGCCCTGCGTGAGGCCGAGCTTGACGCCGACCTTCGCCGTGCCGCTGATCTTCGGGGCCGTGGTCGCCATGGGGGCGGCGCCCTTGTCGACCGTGACGGCCGCCGAGGTGACGGCGGTCTCTCCACCGAGGAGGCGGGCGGTGACGGCGACGGTCAGCTTCTTGCCGAGCAGCGAGGCGGGCACGGTGTACGTGGACGCCGTCGCCCCGGAGATCGCCTCGCCGTCGGCCTGCCACTGGTAGCCGTACGACACCGGGGTGGGCATCCAACTGCCCGGGTTCGCGGTGAGGGTGGCGCCGACCTGGGCCGTGCCCCCGATGGCGGGAGCCGCGGTGTTGGTCAGCGTGGGCGGGGTGACGGTGAAGGTGCCGAGTGCGTACTCCCCCGCGTTGTGGGTGATGACGCCGAGGTTCCAGTCGCCCGGGAGAGCCCCGGTCAGGTCCAGCACGGCCGTAAGGGTCCTGCGGTTGGCCGCCACCGACACAGTGGTCGACTCCACCTTGCCGCCGACCCGGCTGAGCACCACCTTGTCGTCCTTGTGCAGAGCCGTACCCGTCACGCGCACGGTGGCCTTCGTGCCGCTCTCGGCGGTGGTCGGGGTCACCCGATCGACGCTGACCCGCTGCGTGCCGCAGATGACGGATGAGCAGATGAGTTCCGCCCGGTAGGAGGTGTGTGAGGCCTTCTTGGGCAGGCTCAGGACCATGATGCTGGGGGAGGCGCCCCTGGTGTCCGGTTCGTCGACCGAGCATCCGTAGCCGGTGGGCACCGTCAGCGTGCAGCCGTTGTCGAGGCTCTTGTCGTACAGCGCGGGCACGGCGGCGTCGGTGGCCCCCGTGGTGTCGCTGATCGCCATGTCGAAGCGGTCGCCGACAGCGGTCGGCAGTACCGCGCAGACGGCGGTGTGCTGCTCGTCCAGGGTGCCGGTGATCGGACCGTACCCGTAGCTGATGTTGGGGACGGCCGTGCACTCCCGGGCCGGCCCGGCGGCGGTGGCGATGCGCAGGGCGTCGAAGTGATACGGGTCGTCGTCCTTCTGGCTCGTCGGTACGGTGACGAGGACCTGGTAGTGGGTGGAGCCGGTGACCGCGCAGGCCTTGTTGGGGTAGGTGCTGCAGGCGAGCTTGCCGTCCTCGCCGTAAGCCACGAGGCTCGCGGTGCCGTGCGCGTCGCGGACGTCGAGGTGCAGGGTGTCCTCGGCGTCGGAGGTGGTGACCTGGCGGCAGAGCAGCGTGTTCGCCCCGGAGAAGGTGCCGCCCGTGGACGGTCCGCCGACCGGGGTCGCGGGATTGGCGGTGCAGCCCTTCGCGGTGGAGGTGACGTCCCGGCGGGTCAGGGTGTAGGTGCCGGTTGTGTCGCTTCCGTTGACCAGGACGGTGTGCGCGACGCCCGGCACGAGGTTGCAGGTGAGCCGGATGCCCTGCAGAGCGGGGCCCCGGCAGACCTGCCTGCTGTACTTGTCCACGACCGAGAGGTACGTCCTGGCCGTCGTACCCGGGGCGGCCTGGAGCTGGATGCTCTCCATCGCGCTGTGGTCGCCGGCGGGGATGGTCAGGCAGTGCGAGATGACCCCGCCACCTGTGCTGAGGCCTGCGTGGGCGCTTTCGGAGGTGAAGTCGCCCGCCGGGAGCACCTGGCAATCGTTCGGCGCGCTCGTGCGGTACAGCGCGAGGCGGTAGGAGCCGGTCGGCGTTTTCTGGTCGGCGGCGGAGACCAGGACACGGAACGGAGCGGTGCCGTTCAGCCCGCAGGTGCCCCAGTTGAGGGTGGTCCCGTCGCACTGCTCGGCGCCGGTGGCGTCGGCGACGGTGACGTCGATCCGCGGGATCTGGCCGCTCACGCTCTTCAGCGCGGCCATACCGGAGCCCTTGGGCAGCGGCAGGGTCAGGCAGTCCACCTCGCCGCTGTGGGTCAGGGTGCCCTGGTGGGTGCCGAGTTCGACGGGCCGGCAGCCGGTGACGGCGGACCGGTCGAGGATCAGGGTGGCGTCGTCGGTGAGTACGGTGTAGTCACCCGCGGCGGGCAGGGTGCAGATGCCGTCCGATGCGCAGACGGTCCTGCCCGTCTGGTCGTACGCCTTCAGCCGGGAGCGGCTCCCGTCGTGGACCCCGTACACGTCGTAACGCCCGGCGGCGGGTGCGGTGAAGACCTTGCAGCCGGAGGCCGCATCAACGGTGGTGGGCGCCGCGCCGTACGCATTGAGCGGGACGTGCGCGCAGCCGGCCGGGTCGGAGAGGCGGCGGATCTTCAGGGTGTACGCGGCGGGGAAGCCGCCCTCCACGTCGCCGATGCGGGCGAGGACCCGGTAGGGGCCGTCGCCGGGCAGGACGCAGCCTTCGCTGTTGTCGTCGTTCGAGCGCGGGCAGATCCGGGCACCGGACGCGTCGGTGATCCAGTACTGGCTGTCGCCGGAGGGCTTGTCGGTGCGGAGGTCGACCGTGATGCGCTCACCGGCCTTCCCGGTGAAGGGCCGGCACATGATCGCCACCGGGCCGGGGGCGGAGCCCTTCACGACGGGGGTGTCCCACGCCGTCCCGGCCTCCGGGGCACAGTGGTCGGCGGTGTTCAGCGGCACGACGGCGACAGGAGTGTCGATCAGGTTCTGCCACCCCTGATTGACCACCTTCAGGGTGTAGGCGCCGGCGCGGGGCAGATCGCACCAGCCCGCGTCGCTCCGATCGGTTTGGTTGCAGTTCAGTTGGGTGGTGCCGTCGAAGACCTGGGAGTAGGTCTCGGCGTGGACCTTGCCGAGCACGACGCGGTGCAGCCCGGCCTTCTCAGCGGTGAAGCCGAAGCAGACGCTGCCGCCGTGGCCGGCGACCGTCGCCTTGCCGACCGCGCCGGCCGGGTCCCCGAAAGAGGTGAGCGGCAGCGCGGCGCAGCCGGCTCCGGCGGCGTCCGCGGCGGTGGGCGTGATGTCCCGCGCCCACGCTGCTCCCGCCGGAAGAAGCGTGGACAGCAGGACGGACAACAAGACGGGCAGCGTGAGCAGGAGTGCGGTGCGCGGCGCAGGTCTGGCGCTCGTCGCACGCGGATGGCGTGACATTCCGTTCCCCCCGGGACGGTCAGGACATGGCCGCGCGCGTGGGTCTGGTGCGGCACATGACAAATGTGCCGCAATGATCGCACAGGAGTCCGACCAAGAGGGCGGGCCGCCGCACTGTGCGCGGCGGGTGCTGACGATTCCCGACAGTTACCCGGAGGGACGCGTAGTCGCTCCCCGATCCCGGACCCGCGTGCTTGATCAAGCGCCAGGCGCGGCGGTGATGATCTTGTCCGCCCGCTCTCCGCGCCCTCCCCGGGGACCTCGCCCAGTCACACCGCATCACCTTCCGTAACAGGTCAGTGAAGGGACTTCCCCTCCGCGACAGTTTCAGCATACGCTGAAATTAGTTTCCACACGTGAGGAAATTAGGAGTTGATCATGTACGCATTCTGGTGTACCTGCCCGAGGGGAACCGCCCGTTTCCGGCGTTGGCACCCGACCGACGTCGCCGGGTACGACCTCAGGACTCCCGCTGTGTTCGGCCGACGGCCGACCAGTCCATCCTGATCAGCGTGATGATGCCGCCTCCGTCGTCCCGGCGCTGCTCGGCTGGGGACTCCTGGAGCTGCTGGAACGATTTGCCCCACGGCGGGCCACCGTCGTCTGGGAGGCGCTCACGGCTCTGGTGTTCGTCGGCAGTCTTCCCTTCAACGGGGTCGGCCTCACAACGTCCGACCTCCTCCTGCTGGCCCTGATGCACCTGATCGTCGCCGCGGCGGTGATCCCCGCATTCGTGATCACGTCACCGCGCCGATTCTGACGCCCGGCTCAGACCATCCGAAGAGCTCGTGGTGCAGCACCGGTGTGACTGACGGCGTCCGCAGCGTCTCCCCCATGCTTACCGCCCTTCAACAGGGCCCCCGCGTCCAGGTCGTCGCCGACGCCGGCGTCGGCCTCCTCCCCGCCCGACTCGCCCAAGCGAGCCGCCGCACCCACCCTGGAGACCGCCATGACCATGGCCTACCTCGCCCAGCCCAGCCAGCAGCAGACCCTTGAATGGCTCGACGGCGGGCTGTTCACGATCCTGCTCGACAGTCAGGCCACCGAGGGACAGCTCAGTGTCGGACGGTTCGACATCCACAAGGGGGAGGCCCCGCCCTTCCACCTCCACACCCGCGAGGACGAGGTGTTCCTCCTCCTCAAGGGCGAGGCACTCGTGTGGGTCGGAGACGAACGCCACGAACTGTCCGAAGGCGGCGTCGTCTACCTGCCCCGCAATATCCCCCATGGCTACCGCATCACGTCCGACCGCGCAGACCTCCTCCTCATCGCCACCCCCGCGGGCATAGAGGAAATGTTCCGGCACGCCGGACGCGACGTCACCACCCCCCGCCCCGACGGGTTCGAGATCACCAAAGACAAGCTCGCCGAAGCCGCAGCCCTGCGCGGCAACCGCATCATCGGACCACCTCGCTGACCATCCGCCCCCACCGCGTCCGCCCCCACCCGCCGTCCCGCATCCACCGCGGGACGACCCGAAAGGCGGGGCCCCACCACATCGATAGGAGGCCCCGCCATGGCCAACCTTGCTCTCCTCTACCCGATCGGCGCCGCTGTCGGCGCTACGTACGCGGCCGCCGCATGGGCCTGGCGCCGCTTCAAGGCCGCGGCCCTGGACGGCGTGTACCCGGGATCCCCGCAGCACCAGGCCGCGCTCCGGTCGGTCAAGGACCGCACCACAACCCAGTTCACGTACTGGCCGTACCTGCCGACCGCGATGCAGGCCGCCCACGACGAGCGGGCTCTGGACACCGATCATCCCGACACCCTCAGCGCCCGCAACAACCTCGCCACCTACGACGACGATGCAACAGCGGTACAGCAACCAAATACAGCAACCCCAACAACCGCCCCCGACCTTCTGCCCTCCGCAGCCCCTCCCACGCAACCGCTATGACCCCTACCGACTGATCTCTATAGAGCTACGGATCAGAAGGTTGCAGGTTCGAATCCTGCCGAGTACACAGCAGGCCAGAGGCCCCCGGCGATCAAACCGGGGGCCTCTGGCGTTACCTGATGGCGGCGCCCGTAAGACGCCGCAGGTCAGAGCGCTTCCTTGGAGGGCGTGATCGGCCGGCCAGACTTACGTACTACAGGCAAGACACTCCAGGGGAAGTTGATCCACTCGTCGGTGCGCTTCCAGACGTACTCGCACTTCACCAGCGAATGCGACTTCTCGTAGATGACGGCGCTGCGCACCTCGGCAACATGGTCGACGCAGAAGTCGCGCACGAGCTTCAGCGTCTTGCCGGTGTCGGCGACGTCGTCGGCGATAAGGATCTTCTTGTCCGAGAAATCAATGGCGTTCGGGATGGGCGCGAGCATGACCGGCATCGCGAGAGTGGTGCCCACCCCCGTATAGAACTCGACGTTCACCAGGTGGATGTTCTTGCAGTCGAGCGCGTACGCCAGTCCCCCGGCGACGAACACACCGCCCCTGGCGATGCTGAGCACGATGTCGGGCTCGTACCCGTCGTCGGCGATGGCCTGCGCCAGCTCGCGGATCGCGCCGCCGAACATCTCGTACGACAGGTTCTCCCGTACATCACTCATCGCTCACACCTGTGTCCGATGGAAGTTCATGTACGACCGCGACGCCGTGGGCCCCCGCTGCCCCTGGTAGCGGGACCCGTACCGCTCGCTCCCGTACGGGAATTCGGCCGGCGAACTCAGCCGGAACATGCAGAGCTGACCGATCTTCATGCCGGGCCAGAGCTTGATGGGCAGCGTCGCGAGATTCGACAGCTCGAGCGTGACGTGCCCGGAGAATCCGGGGTCGATGAACCCGGCGGTCGAGTGCGTGACCAGCCCCAGCCGGCCGAGACTGGACTTCCCCTCCAGCCGCGAGGCGAGGTCGTCCGGCAGCGAGATGACCTCGTAGGTCGAGGCAAGGACGAACTCACCGGGGTGGAGGATGAATGCCTCGTCCCCCTCCGGCTCGACCTTCCTGGTCAGATCCGTCTGCTCGACAGCTGGATCAATATGCGGATAGCGGTGGTTCTCGAACACCCGGAAGTAGCGGTCGAGCCGCACATCGATGCTCGAGGGCTGCACCATGGATTCGTCGTACGGATCGATGCGCACCCGTCCGGCGTCGATCTCGGCCCGGATGTCCTTGTCTGAGAGAAGCACGCCCCGAGGATACGCAGAGTGCGCGGGCCCACCCCAATCGGGACAGCCCGCGCCCACTCCGACCCGCCGCTTCCCCGCGGCTGCCGGCTACCGCTTGGCCGACCGCTCCGACTCCACAGGGACGACGCTGCGAAGCCGCGCACAACGCGGACACCGGATGAGCCGCCCGGGCCCGATCCGATCGGCGCCGAGCTGCTGCATCGGGAACGAAGCGGTACTGAAGACGTGCCCCTCGGCACAGCGGACGACGGTGCGCTCCATCAAGTCCATCGGGTCCCTTCCCCAACAAAATGCGGACGAACGACCACATTAGGGGATGAACGGGACGCACCCGCATCCGGCGCTCCGACGGCACTCCGCACGCAACGGTACGCCTCAACTCCCGTGCGCCGCAGCCGCATCCGGGTCAGCGCCATCAACCGCATCCGGGGCGGCGTCATCGACCGCATCCGCTCCCTGGACAGCACGAGGGCCCCGCGGCGAAATACACCGGGGGCCAGCGATGGGGTACAGTGTGCGACGATGCGGGGCCGGTCGACGGTCCGTCGCGCGGGTGTAGTTTAATGGTAGAACATGAGCTTCCCAAGCTCAGAGCGCGGGTTCGATTCCCGTCACCCGCTCCATAGAGAAACTCCAGGTCAACGACCTGGGGTTGTTTGTTGTCTAGACCATTTTTGGGGCGCGTGCCATTCGCGTGCCATAAGGGACCGAGTTGCCGCGCCGAATTGGGCAGCGCAAGCCCCGATTCGAGGATGCGCCACCGAGTCGTCTCGAATCGCGAGACGCATTTTGTGTGACCTGCGCCACTCGCCGATGGAGTGGTGCTTGTGTACGGGTGCGAAGTACCTCTGGGCTTCCTGGTCGTCTTCCCTGATAGGTCTGCGTGTTGAGGCGGATCGAGCCAGGGTGAGTTCGTTCGACCACCACGCACAGCAACTTCGGCAACGTGCGGCCCTGCTGGAGCGTCAAGCGGACTCCGAGGCGGTACCGGGGCCTCTTGCCGAGCGGCTGTACAGAAGTTCCGCACGCCTGCGTTCTCAGGCCGACGCCCACAATCGTGAGCGCGTCACCGGCTGCGAGAGCGCCTCATGAGCCCGTCAACCGACGAACGCGCACGTATTCGCGCAGCCATGGACCGGATCTTCAGCGACGCCCCCGCCCGCTCTGATGGAGCCTGGACCATCGTCGCTCTGGCCGCCGAAGCCGGTGTCCCGCGCAATGCCCTCACCCAGCGACACCCGACCTCAGAAACGAGTTCTACGACCAAGTCCGCGCACGGGGCCAGGCCCCGGACCACGAGAAGCGGCTCCGAAGGCAGATCACGAAGCTCACTCCGCGCCCCGAATGCAGTTCAGATCCGGCAACTGGAAGCAGACGTCGAAGCACTCGTCGGAGCGCTTCATCTGTCCCAACTGGAAAACAGCAGGCTGCGCACCCAGCCCGCGAACCCCGACATCCGACTCCTGAGGTAGGGGGCACCCAGACCCGGCCCTGCCGTGTCCTCGACCTGGTCGCTGCCAGAGCCGGTGCTCGCCGCGGCTGGTCGACTGCGAATCGATGTGGATCAGTGCGGTGGTGGCGGGATCGGGCCAGAGCCAGCCCGCCAAGGGCTGTGGCGATCAGCCCTGCCACCGGCCGGGCATACGGGTGCAGATCTGCACGCAGACGGGGCTGGATGAGTTGCGGGAGGCGGCCAGCGCGGTCGTCTCGGCTACTTCGGGTCGCGGTTGAACTGCGCCGTCGACCAGCGGTAGCCGAGCGCGATCAGGCCGACGCACCAGGCGATCGCGATCCAGCCGTTGTTGCCGATTTCGGTGCCGAGGAGGAGACCGCGGAGGGTCTCGATGGCGGGGGTGAAGGGCTGGTACTCGGCGATCGGCCGGAACCAGCCCGGCATCGTACCGGCCGGGATGAAGGCGCTGGAGATGAGCGGCAGGAGGATCAGCGGCATGGCCATATTGCCGGCCGCCTCGGGGTTCGGACTGGCCGCGCCCATGCCGACCGCGATCCAGGTGAGTGCCAGGGCGAACAGCGTGATCAGCCCGAACGCCGCGATCCACTCCAGTGCCGTGGCGTCCGTGGACCGGAAGCCCATCGCCACCCCGACGGCGCCGACGAGGACCACGCTCATCACGCACTGCAGCACGCCGCCGACGACATGCCCGACGAGCAGAGAGCCCCGGTAGATCGCCATCGTGCGGAAGCGGGCGGTGAGGCCCTGGGTCATGTCCACGCAGACGGACACCGCGGCCCCGATCACGGTGCTGCCGACGGTCATCAGCAGCAGGCCGGGGACGATATAGGCGATGTAGTCGGAGCGGTTCGCACCGCTGCCACCGATGCCGGCGCTCATCACGTCGCCGAAGATGTAGACGAAGAGCAGCAGCATCATGATCGGCGTGAGCAGCAGGTTCAGGGTCCCCGACGGGTAGCGCCATGCGTGCAGGAGGTTGCGGCGCAGCATCGTGTTCGAGTCGCGTACAGCGAGAGAGAGGGAGCTCATCGGACGGTCTCCTTCGGCTGGTTGGGGACGTTGGCTGGGCCGGTCAGGGCGAAGAACACGTCGTCGAGGTCGGGGGTATGGACGGTCAGTTCGTCCGCCTCGATGCCGGCGGAGTCGAGCCAGTCGAGAATGGAGCGCAGCTCGCGCTGACTGCCGTCGCTGGGGATGGACAGCGACAGTGCCTCGTCGTCCCGGGCGACCTCGCGCAGGGCGTCAGCGGCGGACTGGTACGCGCCAGGGTCGGTGAAGCGGAGCCGGATGTGCCCGCCCGGGATGAGCCGCTTGAGCTCCTCGGCGGTGCCCTCGGCGGCGATCTTGCCGTCGTTCAACACAGCGATGCGGTCGGCGAGTTCGTCGGCCTCGTCCAGGTACTGGGTGGTGAGGAAGACGGTGACGCCGTCGGAGACGAGGCCTCGGATGATGCCCCACATGTTGTGGCGGCTGCGCGGGTCGAGTCCTGTAGTGGGCTCGTCGAGGAAGATGATCCGCGGGCTGCCGACCAGCGTCATGGCGAGGTCGAGTCGACGCTTCATGCCGCCGGAGTAGGTCGAGGTGGGCCTCTTCGCGGCCTCCACCAGGTCGAAGCGCTCCAGGAGTTCGGCGGCGACCCGCCGCCCCTCGCTCTTGGACAGGTGGTGGAGGTCCGCCATGAGGAGCATGTTCTCCTCGCCGGTGATCAGGCCGTCGACGGCGGAGAACTGCCCGGTGACACCGATCGCGGCACGGACCGTCTGTGGGTCGGCGGCCAGGTCGTGCCCGCCGACGTGCAGGTCGCCGGCGTCGGCGGTGATGAGCGTGGAAAGGATCTTGACGGCGGTGGTCTTGCCGGCGCCGTTCGGGCCGAGCAGCGCGAACACAGACCCGGCCGGGATGTGCAGATCGATACCGTCGAGGACGAGCTTTTCGCCGTATGACTTGCGTAGCCCGACGGCGGAGACGGCGGTCGGCGACGGATGACCGTCACCTTGCCTGGATGTGGGCATGACAGATGAAGGCATGATGGCTTCCTTTCGGAGGCTGGAGACGCAAGGGGAGTGGAAGCTTTCGGAACCCGGATTGAGTGACTGTCCGTACTACACGTCAGTCGTGTCGCCTTGGGGAATGGTGTCGAGCGGCCCGCCGCCGGAGACCTGCTCGCCGGGGGCATGGGCAGGACTGAGCCAGGTATCGCCAGCCTGCTTGACCACCTCGGTGGACAGGATCTGCGGCGGCTTCCGGTGGCCGGTCGGCTCGCGCCTGTTCGCGCTGCGCCGAGGCGAACGAACCGCGCGTGCGGGCTACTACGCCCACTGGCATGAGGCGACGGGTGTTACTTCTCGGCCGTACCGGGTTCCCTGCTGATGGACTCCTGGTAGGCGTCCGCATAGGTGCGCGAGTCCTTGACCAGGTCGTCGCAGAACGCGGCGACGTCGTTGCCGATGAGTTCCAAGACCCCCTTGCCCGCTGCGACGCCTTCCTCGAAGAAGTCGACGATCCCGGGGAGCAGGGGCCCGTCAGGCAGGTCGATCGGTCCGACCTTGAACAGGTACTTCTGCATCTCCTTGTAGACGATCTGGTAGTCCGGCGGGAGCGCCTTGACCCGAGCCATGTGCGCCCGCCACTGCTTCTTGCCCTCGATGATGTCCTGGATGCCCACGTCAGCCTCCCAGCCGGCTCAATCTCCTTGCGACGTTCCTGTTCAACTGCTCGCGCCACCGGTCGCGATAGGTTCGAGCCCCTTCTCCACCGGCCAGCGCCGCGCAAAAGCCTCGGATGTCGTCGCCGAGCACCTCGTGGACGCTCTGCCCGTCCGCCGCTGTTTCTTCGAGCAGCCCCAGGGCTGCGTCGAGGATCGGCATCAGGTTGCGGCCGGTGAAGTCCCCATGGGGAAAGAGGTGGCCCTTGATCTGTTCCCACGCCGCCCGGTAGTCGTCTGGCAGGGCCTCGGCCCGGGCTTCGAACGCCTTCCAATCCCTGGTGAGATCGCTGCCTGTGATGGTCTCCCAGAAGTTCATCTCCCGCCCTCCTTGAGCCTGTCGATGCGTGATGAGACGTACTGCCATTTCGTCCAGAACTTCGCGAGTTCCTCGCGTCCGGCGTCGTTGAGCGCGTAGAACTTGCGCGGAGGACCGACCCCGGATGGTCGTTTCGTCACCTGGACGAGTTTGTTCCTCTCCAGTCGCAGCAAGATGGTGTACACCGTCCCCTCGACGACGTCGGCGAAGCCGAGCTCGTTCAGCTGACGAGTGATGGCGTAGCCGTAGGTTTCCTCGCTGCCGATGATTTCGAGCACGCACCCTTCGAGCGTGCCCTTCAGCATCTCCGTCAGGTCGTCCATCGCGAGTCCTCCTCGCCCCCTAGCGGTACTGCGTAGCACCGAGTACCACTATACGGTATCACCGAGTAGTGGAGAATGTCAGCGCGGCAGTCTTGCCTTCTGCAGGCTTGGGGCTTCCCCTACCGCAACACGCTGAACTTGACAGAGAACGGTCGGCAGACACGCCGCAGCGCCGGACCAGCGGAATGCCGGTCCGGCGCTGCGGGTGGTCACGCCTCCAGGGCGGCTGAGTCGTCGACGGTGTCACTTGCACGTGGGACAAAGGGGTGGACGATCGCCCCCAAGATCCTCGCCGAGGCCCGCGCGCTGAACATCGCCGGAGCCCACTTCGTCGGCGCCGTGGTCATGGCCTACATCGATGGCGATCTCACCCTGCCCGGCCAGCGCACCCCCGTTGACGATTACATCGACGAACTCAACGCGCTGCGCTCTCAGGTCGCCCACATCGGCCGCAACGTCAAACAGATCGCCAAACGCCTCAACTACGGTGGCCATCCACAGCCTGGGGATACCGGCCTTCTTGCCCAGACCGATCGTTCCCTGGATGCCGTCTCCAAGACCATCAAGAGCATCGCGGCAGCCGCGAACCAGGCCGTCTCCTCGAAGGCAGCCTGATGATCGCCAAGATCAGCAGCGGCAAGAGCACCGCTGGCCTGATCCGGTACCTGTTCGACACCGAGAAGGCCAAGGACCACACCGACCCCCACCTGGTCGCCTCCTGGGACGGCTTCGCCCCCGACCCCGGCCGCGCCGAAGACTTCGACGCCACGAAGATGCTCCTCGTGGCGGACCTCGACCTACGCGTTAAGCAGGCCAAGCGGCATGGCCGCGCCCCGAAGCAGCACGTGTGGCACTGCTCGATCCGCGCCGCCGAGAGTGACCGCATCCTCGGCGACGAGGAGTGGGCCGATATCGCCCGCCGGGTTGTGGCGGCCACCGGCATTGCTCCCGAAGGTGATCCCGATGGCTGCCGGTGGGTCGCCGTCCGACACGCCCCCGACCACATCCACATCGCCGCCACCAAAGTCCGAGGCGACCTGCGCACCGCACGTCACTGGAACGACTACCTCACCGCCGACCGCGAACTCGCCGCCATCGAGAAGGAATACGGCCTCCACCAAGTCGTACGCGGCGACCGCACCGCAGCCCAGCGCCCCACCCGCGCCGAACGGGAAAAGGCCCACCGCGCCGGACAGCAGCAGACAGCCCGCGAACGGCTGCGCACCACCGTCCGCACCGCCGTCTCCGCTGCCGCCAGCACCGAGGAGTTCCTCGGCATCCTCTCCGGCACCGAGGGAGTGCTCGTCGAGGTCCAGCACTTCCCCTCCGGCGACGTACGCGGCTACAAGGTCGCCCTCGAAGGCGACACCAACACTGCAGGTGAACCCATCTGGTTCTCCGGCTCCAAACTCGCCCCCGACCTGTCCCTCCCCAAGATCCAAGAACGGCTGGCCGCCACCGAGACCGTGCCCGCCCACCAGCAGTCAGGCCGGCGCAGGACCAATCCCTGGCACCAGGCCACCGCCGCCGCCGAACGCATCCCCCACCACCTCGACCAGGCGGACGACGAAGCCGCCCAGGCCCATCTCGCCGCCTTCGGCGAAGCCCTCGACTTCCTGCCCCTCATCGCCCCTGCGCACCTCCGGCCCCAACTTCGCCAGGCAGCAACCGCGTTCGAACGCGCCACCCGCTCCCGCATCCGCGCCGAACACCACCACGCCCGCGCCCTGCGCGGTGCCGTCCGGACCATGCTCCGCGAGCCCGCCCCAAAGGACGGCGCCGCCCTGGCAATGTTCCTCGACGCCGCGATCCTCGTCGTCATCGCCGCAACCCGCTGGCACGACGTACGACACCACGACCAGCAGGCCATCTCAGCCCACCAGACCCTGCTGCACCTCCAGGCCGCCTACGACCAAGCCGCCATCCCACCGCTGGCCGGCCTCACCCACCGCAAGCCGCCCCAGCAGACGGTGGACCGGCACATCCGCCACATCCAGCAGGCCGTGCCCAAGCACGCGGAACAGGTCCTCAACGACCCCGCCTGGGATGCCCTCACGACTGCGCTCGCCGACGCTGAGGCCGCGGGCCACGACCCGGCACAGATCCTCCAGCAAGCCGCCGACCAACGGACCTTGGACGACGCCCACTCCGCCGCGAAGGCTCTGACCTGGCGCGTACACCGCCTCACCCAGAGGACGCCCCCCAGCGCCCGAGCGGTCGCCGCCCAGGCCCGCAGCACCATGTCGGCCACACAACACCCGACTCCTCCCGCTGCCCGTCGCACTCACGGCCCCTCCGGCCCGCCTAAGGCACACAGCCGCTGATCAACAGGCCGCCGAGTTCCAGCATCATCCGCGCCGGGGAGTCCGGGAGGCTAAGCGGGCACGGCGCTGATGCGCTCAGCGAAACGACGCAGTCCCGGGATTTCACCGTTGAAAGTGAGGAGTTCCGACGTGAGGGAACGGATCTTCGGCCGGCGTGCTTCCTCCGGTGCGTAGGCTTCCAACGCCCGCAGTGCAGAGAACGCCCGCTCGGGCTCTCCCATGTCCCGCCATACCCTGGCCACGTCCATGCACAGGCGTCCCCGGCGCTCCGCGTTGGGTAGCTTCATCGGTTCGACCTTCGCCGCGTAGTTCAGTGCCAGGGTGCCTTCGCCGAGGGCGTGGTGGACGGAGATGCGGAACACCGTGGTCTGGTCCTGGCCGAAGACGCCGGGGATGTAGAGCTTCTGGGCCGCTGTCTCCCGGCGCTGGGCGGTCTCTTCGGCCTCGCCGATGAAGTCCAGGGCCTGCCCGCGCCACCCGGCCTGGGCCGCGCTGTAACTCGCGGTCAGAAGGAGCGTGCCCCGCATGGCGAGCTGATCGGGAGACTTCCCAAGCCTCGCCGTGGCCTCCTGGAGCTGGTCGATCGCCGCGCCGTATTCTCCGGCCCGGCGCATGGTGATCGACATGGCGTGTGCGGCCTCTCCCATCAGCACGGGGTTCCCGGTGAGTTCGGCCTGCTGCCGAGCCCGGTCGGCGGCGATCCAGGAGTAGCCCTGGTAGTTCTTGACGGCGAGCTGGGCCAGGAGGACATACGCCCGAGCGGTGACGTCGTGGGCGCGGGAGGCCAGAGAATCGGACACCAGCCGGGGCAGCGCCCTGCCGAGGTCGGTGTAGTGGGCCTCGTGGAAGAGGGCTCGAGCCTGGACGAGAGACGCGGTCAGTGTCGGGCGCGGTGACGGTTTGCTCTGCGGCAGATGGAAGAGACTGCGCTCGACGAGGTCTTTCGGCTCAGCCGCTGCCGCCGCGGCGGGGAGCGCGACACCAGCACCAAGTGCTAGCCCCGCAACCAAGAATCCGCGCCTGTGCACATCGTCCCCTTCGAGCCCGACTTCCTGTCTCGTCAAATCAAGCACATCACAGCACCGCGCCAGGGTCGCATCGTCGGGAACCAGTTGCCCGCCCTCGACACGGGACACCCACGAGGATGAGTATCCGAGCGCTTCGCCGAGTCTTCCCTGACTCATCCGCTTGAGTACCCGCCCACGCCGCAGTACCTCGCCCAGCTTCTCGGTCATGCACACAGTGTGCCGATCCGTGCACAGACTTTGCAGGCCCTCGGCGGACGGGGCCGTGCCCTCCCACGCCGGGTAGGCAACGGTCGTGCGTCCTTGACGGCCCCGCTGCCGTCGGAGGCTGTCACGCAAATCAGCGCAACTCACTGGCCAGGGGAGATCGTTATGCAGCTACGGTTCATCGGGATCGACCCCAACACGGGGGGCACCGGTTCGCCCACCGTGTGGGTGGACGAAGAGACGCTTGATCTCGCCTTCCAGGGGTGGAAGGCGGATGAGAAGACTGAGGCGGAGTGCGAGGCAACGGTGGTTCCAGGGCACGCTCCTGGGATTCCGGAGCATGAGACCGTCATACGGATACCGGCGCGCATGGTGTCGATGATCAGGAAGGCGTGCGATGTCGCAGAGCGTGGAGAGCTTCGCTGAGATCGTCCGGGACGTTCACCGGTCCGCGGTGCACCTGGAGATGCGGGACTCCTACGGCGTGGAGAACGAAGCCGACTACTTCGCCGCGTTCCGGCGCGGCGAGTGGAGTGAGGAGGCCGAACGGGAAGAGCGCCGGTCCTGGCTCGACCTCGTGACGGCCACCGTGGCGCGGGGTGTCGTCATGCGCCGGGCGCGGATCGTGTCCGTGCCGGTGTCCGAGTACATCCGGTACGAGTACGCCGGCACCCAGATGAACATCGATGCGGGCGAACAGGTCCGCTGGCTGGAGAGGCGGCAGGCAATCGGTATCGCCTTGCCCGCCAACGATTTTTGGCTCTTCGACGAGCGCCTGGTGCAGTTCAACGTGTTCGACGGCAACGGGCAGTGGGTCCACATCGACCACACAGAGGACCCGGCTGTCGCACAACTCTGCACGTCGGCGTTCGAAGCCGTGTGGGAACGCGGCACCCCCCACGAGAAGTTCACCGTCTGATCCCCGCCAGCACCGGACAGCCAGCTCATGCCAACGTTACCGTCCTCCAGCGCCCAAGCGGCCCGTGAAGCCCTCGCCGTGCGCCTGTCGCACCTTCGCAGGGACGCTGGCCTCAACGGTCGTGAGCTGTCTGCCCGATGCGGCTGGCACCCGGCGAAAACAACGCGCATCCAAAAGGCCGAGGCCGCGCCCACCGACGCCGATATCCGGGCATGGTGTGAAGCCTGCGGAGCTGAAGATCAGGTCGAGGATCTGATCGCCACCGCCCGCGCCGTTGAGTCGATGTACCTGGAATGGCGGAGGCTGCACCGGACCGGGATGCGTAAGGTCCAGGAACACTTCTACACACTGCATGCGCAGACCCGCGTGTGTCGCTCATACGTGTCCAACGTCGTTCCCGGCTTTTTCCAGACGCCCGCGTACGCCACCGCGCTCATGCGCAGCATCACTGACTTCCAGGGCACTCCCGATGACGTTGCCGAGGCAGTGGCCGCCCGGGTCGCGCGCAGCCGGTTCCTGTACGAGGGCAACCATCGCTTCGTCGTGCTGATGGAGGAGTGGGTGCTGCGCTCGCGACTCGGGGGCCCGGAGACGATGGCGGGTCAGCTCCAGCATCTGCTCGCGGTGATGCCGCTCGTGTCGGTCTCCCTCGGGATCATCCCGTTCACCGCCCAGCGCACCGTCTGGCCGCTGGAGGCGTTCTACCTCTACGACGACCACCGGGGCGTCGTGGAAACCCTCACAGCCGAGGTCAACGTCACCCAGCCACGCGAACTCGCCGACTACGGCAAGGCGTTCGGAGAGCTGTCGAAAATGGCCGTCTACGGCGCGCCCGCTCGGGCCCTCATCGCCTCCGCCATCGACACCCTCCGGTGAATCTGCGCAACCCCTCGCAACTTCGTTGAGCCCGCTCCCCGCTGCTTCCTACGGTGATGGCACCGCCCACGGATCCGGCTCGCAGGCCCGGCTCTCATGCGGCACCAGATCGGCGGCTCCCTCCCCGCGTCCCCCGCCGGGGACGGAGCCGCCCTCCAACCCCAGCCCGAGGAGCTGTCCTCATGACCCGCCGCGCCCGAATCCTCGTACCCGGAGATCCCTCCGCCGTCGCCTTCGCACGGAATCGCGTCATAACGCAGGTCCGGGCCTGGGATGTGCCGCTGGATGAGGAGAAGCGGTACGCGGTCAGGCTGGTGGTCTCGGAGCTGGTCACCAACGCCATCGCGCACGCCGAAGGACTCATCAGCGTCGGCCTCTATCTCAACGAGGAACGCCTGCTCTTGGTCGTCCACGACGGCCACCCCACCCGGCCACGGCGCCGCCGCCCCACCACCAACGACGAGACCGGCCGGGGCCTGGCCCTCGTCGCTCATCTCGCCACACGCACCGGCTGGGACCCGACGCCCAACGGGAAGAAAGTCTGGGCCGAGTTCGATGTCCTCACGCCCCCGCCGACCGTACGCGGGGAAACACTGCGGAGGCGCATGAAGGCGGCCATGCCCCGGACCTACATCACCGCCCACGTTCTCTTCGCCCTGGCTGCCGGTCTGTGAACGGCGCCCGCGTGGGCCGCCATGCTGCTCCCTCTCCATCAATCCGCTTACCGGGCCTGGGCTTCATCGCTGCCGCCCTGACGGTGTGGGCGACCCCGGCCGCGCTGATCCTCGGCCACGAACAGGCCGGCGAACTCCTCGCAACTCCACCACTGGTAGCTGCTCCCGACATCAAGCAGCCCACGTAACCCACAGACTTCCGTTCGGAACAGCCCTGGACAGGTCGAGCCGAACGGAACCGGTGCCGGGGTTCTCCCCCGAGGGCCCCGGCACCACTTCATGCACCACTCCCTTCCCTTGAAGGAGCAGTGATCTGTGTTGAACTTCCGCAAGGTCCACGGAGCCGGAAACGACTTCGTTCTCCTCGCCGGCACCGCCCCCGACCTGGAAAAGGACTGGTCGGAGACGGCCAGAGGGCTATGCGCCCGCCGTACCGGAATCGGCGCGGACGGACTCGTCATCAGCGCCCCGATCTGCACCGGCGTCCTCGGGGTCGCCTGCTTCAACGCTGACGGCTCCATCGCCACCATGTGCGGCAACGCCCTCCGCTGCGCCGCATGGTGTGCGGCCAAGGACTTTGCCCTGACGGAAATGGCCCTGGTCATGTCCAGCGTGGAGCACCAGTCGCTGGTACGCGATGACGCGTCTGGGCCACGGCCGAAGTCGGCCAGGTCGCGCGTACGTCCAGAACGCCGCGGGCAGTCGGCCGTCCGCCTCGGTTGGGCTTGTAGGTGTCGCCAGCTCTCTCTCATACGCCTCCGGATCCGGCACACACCAGCAGCCCCAGCACCGCCACACCGGGCAGCGCGAGCACGCCCAGCGCCGGCCCGTAGTCGCCGCCCCTCAACGCCGGCACACCGGCCACGGTCAACGGGCCGATCAGTGCCCCGACCTGGTCCAGGGCCTCATGGACGGCGAAGCCGCGCCCGCGCCCGGTCGCGGCCGTTGCGGTGGAGGTTGCCGTAGCGGTCGGTCAGCCGCAGCAGTCGCAGCCGGGGCGGCAATCGCACGAATCGGAAGACGCAGCGGGACCAGTCGGCGCCACCGGTACGGTGCAGCAGCCCTTGCCTTGCCAGGCATCACGGCCTTCCTTGACCGCGATGGCCGCGATGACCAGCGCGGCGATCGGGTCGGCCCACGACCACCCCACGGTGGCGTTGAGAACCAGGCCGACCAGGAGCACGGCGGACAGGTAGGTGCACAGCAGGGTCTGTTTGGAGTCAGCGACGGCCGAGGCGGAGCCCAATGCGCGTCCGGCGCGGCGCTGGGCGGCGGACAGGACCGGCATGACGGCCAGGGACAGCGCGGCCAGCACGATGCCGGGGAGCGAGGGCTCTGCCTCACCGGTGCTGGCCATGGCCCGGATTGCATCGGCCGTGATGTAGGCGGCGAGCGCGTAGAACGAGACGGCGATGATCCGCAGGGTGGTCTTCTCCCGCGCCTCGCGTATCGCGTGGTCGCGCGCGGAGAACTGCCAGGCGAGTGCCGCGGCGGAGGAGACCTCGATGACCGAGTCCAGGCCGAAGCCGATCAGCGCGGTGGAGGAGGCGATCGTGCCCGCGGTGATCGCGACAGCTGCCTCGATGACGTTGTAGGTAATGGTGGCGGCGACCAGCAGGCGTATCCGGCGGGCCAAGGCGTCGCGCCGGGCCGTGGCCGGGCCGATGGATATCTCCGCGGCCATCAGCAGCAGTCCTTCGTCTCGGCGTTCGCGCAGATGCGGTCGGTCTCGACGGCGACCACGGCGGTGCGCAGGTCGTCCAGGGCGTGTCCGAGGCGGGGGTCGGCCAGCTCGTAGCGGGTGCGGCGGCCAACCGGCACGGCCACGACCAGACCGCAGTCGCGCAGGCAGGCCAGGTGGTTGGAGAGCCGGGTGCGGGAGATCCCCAGGGAGTCGGCCAGGTCGGAGGGATGGGCCGGGGCCTGGTGCAGGGCGAGCAGTAGTTGGCAGCGGATCGGGTCGGCAAGCGCGCGGCCGAACCGCGTCAGCACCTCGATGTCGGAAGCAAGAGTCAGCACCTCCTAACAGTACACAGAATGCTGAATTCACAAAACCATGGACCTTGTAGCGCCTGCTGCATTCTGTGGTGTGACGAACCGTGAAGCAGGGATGCGGTGGCTAGTCCTGGTGATCAAGCTGCCTGCGGAGCCGTCGCGGGTGGCGGTCTGGCGGCAACTGCGCAAGATCGGCGGGCTGTCGCTGGGCCAGGGGATCGGGGCGGTGCCAGATGTGCCGGTTTTCGCCGACGGGGTGCGGCGGAAGCTGACCGAGCGGGCGGTTCGAGGAGGAGATCGCCAAGGAGATCCGGATCGCCGAGGTCACCCTGGCCGGTTGTCGTGAGTTCCTGCACGTCAGTGCCGGGATCGGCCGTGGGCGGCTGCGGCATGGGTGACGACGTAGACGTCGATGTCGTCGCCGGATCCTTCGATGATGGTCTCGCCCACGCCGCGGGTGAACATCTGCTTGAGGCAGCTGCGGCGGGTGGCGCCGATGACGATCTGGGTCGCGTTGACCTGGCGGGCGAATTCGAGGACGGCCTCGGCGGGGTCGTCGCCGGTCACGGTGTGGTAGGTGCCGCCGAGGTCTTCCACCAGGGCGCGTTGGTGGGCCAGGAGCTGTGGGGAGACTGCGGCCAGCCCGTCGCCGCGCTCGACGTGGACTGCAAGGAGTTCGCCGCCTGCCCCGCGGGATGCAGTCCGTTTGCCGCGTCGGATGAGGGTGTCGCCCTCGGGTCCGCCGGACAGGGCGACCAGCACGCGTTCCCGGGTGCTCCACGGCTGCTGGATGCCGTGTTCCGCGCGATAGCGCACGAGGACTTCCTCGACCCGGTCGGCTGCCCAGAGCATTGCGATCTCCCGCAAGGCGCTGAGATTGCCAGGACGGAAGTAATTGGCCAGCGCGGCGTCGATCTTCTCGGGCGGGTAGATGTTGCCGTGCGACATCCGTCGACGCAGCGCCTCGGCCGACATGTCCACCAGTTCGATCTGGTCGGCGCGGCGGACCACGTCGTCGGGCACAGTCTCCCGCTGTTTGATGCCGGTGATCTGTTCGACGACGTCGTTGAGCGATTCGAGGTGCTGGACGTTGACGGTGGAGATCACGTCGATGCCCGCTTCGAGCAGCTCTTCGATGTCCTGCCAGCGTTTTTCGTGGCGGCAGCCGGGGACGTTGGTGTGGGCGAGCTCGTCGACCAGGGCGACTTGCGGGTGGCGGGCAAGGACGGCGTCGAGGTCCATCTCGGTGAAGGTCGTGCCGCGGTAGGGCATGGTCTTGCGGGGCACGGTCTCCAGTCCCTCGGCCATCTGCCGGGTGAGCGGCCGTCCGTAGTCCTCCATGAAACCGATGACGACGCCGGTGCCCCGGCCGGCGCGGCGCTGCCCCTCGCCGAGCATGTCGTAGGTCTTGCCCACGCCAGGGGCTGCCCCTAGATAGACCCGCAGCCTGCCGCGCGGCACGGTTCCTCCTATCCGGGCAGACGGTCCAGCGCCAGGTTCGGGTGGGGCACGTTGACCCGTGGCCCAGGAACCGCACCCTTCCCTGTACATGGTCGTTCACCAACGCCGCACCGCGCTCCTGGTCCGGGGGCGCGGGCATGAGCCACCCGGTGCCTGCTGGCGGCGCCCCAGGCCATAGGACGAGCGGGAACGACGCTGCGTCGTCCCCGCCCCTGGTGGTCACGCTTCCCGTGCGAGCCGTTGAAGACCACGGCTGCTGACTGACAGGAGGCGTCGCAAGTGGCTGCCCGCGGGGCTCGACGTCGTCAGTCGCCCCGGCCCGCCGGTAGGACCAGCTCACGCAAGAACGGTCGTCGGCCCGATGCGCGGTCGAGCTCGCGCACCGGCTCATTCAGTTCGCGGGGATTCATGAAGTGGCCGTGGCCGGGAGGTCAGGGCGGGTCGGCGGGTGGCCGGTCGCCGATCGCAGCGTGAGAACCATGGTGAAGCCCCCACCAGGGGTGTCTTCTGCGGTGAGCGTGCCGCCAATGGCTTCCGCGAAGCCGCGGGCGACGGCGAGGCCGAGGCCGACCCCGGCGCCGCGTGGAGCGTCTCCGTAGCGCTGGAAGGGCGCGAAGATTCGGTCCTTGGCCTCGTCGGGGACGCCCGGACCGCGGTCGACGACGCGTACTTCGACGCGGTTGGCGATTGCGCTGGCCGACACCAGCACCGGTTCGCTTTCGGGGCTGTATTTGACGGCGTTCTCGACGATGTTCGCGACCGCCCGCTCTAGGAGGCCCGGGTCGACGGAGACCATCGGGAGGTCTTCCCGGATGTCGAGGACGACGCTGTCTTCCGGTACGCCGCCGAGTGCCATCGGCACGACCTCGTCGAGGTCGATCTCGCGGATGAGCGGGGTGACCGTGCCGGTCTGCAGCCGGGACATGTCGAGGAGGTTGCCGACCAGGTTGTCGAGGCGGTCGGCGCCTTCCTCGATGCCGGCCAGCAGTTCGGCGCGGTCTTCCTCGGACCAATCGATGTCGTCGGAGCGCAGGGAGGTCACCGATGCCTTGATGCTTGCCAGCGGGGTACGCAAGTCGTGGCTGACGGCGGCGAGCAGGGCCGTGCGGATGCGGTTGCCCTCGGCGAGTTCGCGGGCTTGCTCGGCCTGGCCGACAAGGCGCTGGCGGTCGAGTACGACGGCGGCCTGGGCGGCGAAGGCGGCCAGCACGCGGCGGTCCTCGGCGGGCAGGGCACGGCCGGAGAGGGCCAGCGCCATGTGGTCGCCGACGGGCATGTCCACGTCCGCGTCCTCGGGGCGCTCGAGCGGCGGGGTATTTCCGACGCTGCCCGTGCAGGTCCATGGCGCGACGTCGCTCTCCCGCTCCAGCAGCGCGACGGATTCCATGTTGAAGGTCTCGCGCACCCGGTCGAGGAGCGCCTCCAGACTCGTTTCGCCGCGCAGCACGCTGCCGGCCAGGAAGGAGAGGATCTCGGACTCGGCGCGCAGCCGGGCGGCCTGGTGCGTACGCCGGGCCGCGAGGTCAACGACGGAGGCGACCGAGACCGCCACCGCCACGAAGATCACGATGGCGACGATGTTCTTCGGGTCGGCGATGGTCAGCTTGTGCAGTGGCGGAGTGAAGTAGTAGTTCAGTAGCAGCGACCCGAAGGCAGCGGAGGCCAGCGCCGGAATCAGCCCGCCGACCAGGGCCGCCGCCACTGTCAGCGTCAGGAACAGCAGCATGTCGTTGGCCAGGCCGACGTCGGGTGCGACGCCATTGAGCAGGAGGGTCAGCAGGGCGGGGCCGGCGACGCCCACGAGCCAGCCCCAGATGATCCGTGAGCGGCCGAGACGCGCTCCGCGGGCCACCGGGAGTCCGCGGCCCTTGGCTGCCTCTTCGTGGGTGACGATGTGTACGTCGAGGTCGGGTCCCGATTCGCGGGCGACGGTGGCACTGACGCCGGGGCCGAAGATGTACTGCCACGTCCTGCGGCGGCTGACGCCGAGGACGATCTGGGTGGCGTTGACGCCGCGCGCGAATTCGAGCAGAGCGTTCGGTACGTCGTCGCCTATGACGTGGTGGAAGGTGCCGCCGAGGTCCTCGACCAGGGTCCGCTGGACCGTGAGCTCCTTGGGCGACGCGGAGGTCAGGCCGTCGCTGCGGGCGATGTAGACGGCGAGCACCTCGCCGCCGGCGCCCTTCTCGGCGAGCCGGGCGGCGCGGCGGATGAGGGTGCGTCCCTCGGGTCCGCCGGTGAGTCCGACGACGATGCGCTCGCGGGCCTGCCAGGTCGTACGGATGTTGTGCTCGCCGCGGTACTCCCGCAGGTACTCGTCGACCCGGTCGGCGACCCAGAGCAGGGCCAGCTCACGCAGGGCGGTCAGATTGCCCGGGCGAAAGTAGTTGGAGAGGGCCGCGTCGAGCTTGTCCGGCTTGTAGATGTTGCCGTGGGCCATCCTGCGGCGCAGCGCCTGCGGGGACATGTCGACCAGCTCGATCTGGTCGGCCCGGCGCACCACCTCGTCGGGGACGGTCTCCCGCTGCCGTATGCCAGTTATCGACTCAACAACATCACCGAGGGACTCCAGATGCTGGATGTTCACGGTGGAGATGACGTTGATCCCGGCGTCGAGGAGTTCCTCGACGTCCTGCCAGCGCTTGGCGTTGCGCGAGCCGGGGACGTTGGTGTGCGCGAGCTCGTCGACGAGGGCGACAGCCGGGTGGCGTTCCAGGACCGCGTCCACGTCCATCTCGGTGAAGACGGTGCCCCGGTAGTCGATCTCACGCCGCTGGATCTGTTCTAGGCCGTGCAGCATCACTTCGGTGCGCGGCCGGTCGTGGTGCTCCACGAAGGCGACCACACAGTCGGTGCCGCGTTCGATACGGCGGTGCGCCTCGGACAGCATCGCGTACGTCTTGCCGACGCCCGGTGCCGCACCGAGGTAGATCCGAAGCTTGCCGCGTCCCATGGGTCCGATCTTCGTCGTCGAGGGGCTGGGGGCTGGTACCAGGGTCTCCACGATCACGACGGACTGCCGGACCGCGCAGACTTCACATCTCGAAGCGGTAGCCCATGCCGGGCGCCGTGATGAGGTACCGGGGGTGCGAGGGGTCTGCTTCGAGTTTGCGCCTCAGCTGGGCCATGTAGACGCGGAGGTAGTTGGCCTGCGTGCTGTAGGTGGGACCCCACACTTCTTGCAGCAGTTGCTTCTGGGTGACAAGGCGCCCGCGATGGTGGATCAGTACTTCCAGCAGGTGCCATTCGGTCGGGGTGAGGCGGACATCGCGGCCGCCGCGCTTGACCTTCTTCGCCAGCAAGTCAACGGTGAAATTGTCGGTGGTGACGGTCACCAAGTCTTCGGTGGGCGGAACTGCCTCCGTGCGGCGGGATGCGGCCCGCAGCCGGGCCAGGAGTTCGTCAATGCTGAAGGGCTTGGTGATGTAGTCGTCGGCGCCCGCGTCGAGCGCCTCGACCTTCTCGTCCGAGGTCCGGCGGGCGGAGACCACCAGGATCGGCACCCGGGTCCAGCCGCGAAGCCCCTTGATCACGTCGATGCCGTCCATGTCGGGCAGCCCGAGGTCCAGCAGCACGACGTCCGGGTGGCGCGCGGCGGCCAGCCGAAGCGCCGTTCCTCCGTCGGGCGCGGCGTCCACCTCGTATTTGCGTGCCTTGAGATTGATCTCAAGAGCCCGTACGAGCTGTGGCTCGTCCTCCACCACCAGCACCCGGGTCATCGGCGTGCCGCCTTTCTGTTGTGCGTGAGGAGCGTGTCGTCCTGAACTGGGGCGGGAGCCGACGGCTCGAGGAGTCTCCTCGAGCCGTCGGCTCCCGCCCGCCTGCGTAGGACGCTCACTTCTCGGTGAGTGCCTTGAGTGCGATGTTGAGCTTGAGGACGTTCACCGTGGGCTCGCCGATGAAGCCGAGGATCCGGTCGTCCGTGTTCTGCTCCACGAGCCTCTCAACCTGCTTGACGTCGAGTTTGTTCTTCTCGGCGACACGGTGGACCTGGATCTTCGCGTAGGCGGGCGAGATGTGCGGGTCCAGGCCGGAGCCGGAGGAGGTGACGGCGTCGGCCGGCACGTCCGAGGGCTTGACCTTGTAGTCGGCCGTGGAGTTGTCGTCGACCACGGCCTTCTTGGCGGCGATGACCCAGTCGTACAGGCCGTCCTCGTCCTGGCTGACGCCGTTGTCGCCGGACCGGTTGGTCGCGCCGGACAGGATCAGCGAGTACTGCGTGTTGACGCTGTTGGCGCCGAGGCCGTTGGACGGACGCGGCTGGAACCACTTCAGGTCGGGACGGGCCGCCTCCTCCGCGTCGTCCGGGTCCTTCTTCGGCAGGTTGTAGGTCTGGCCGATCAGCTCCGAGCCGACGACCTTGCCGCCGGACTTGATCTCGGAGCCGTTGGCCTTATCGCTGAAGAGGGCCTGGGCCACCCCGGTGACCGCGAGCGGGTAGAGGATGCCGGTGACCACGCTCAGGACGAGCAGGGCACGCAGCGCTGCCCCGACCAGCCGTGCCGTGCTGCTGACAGAGTTGTTCATGGCGATCAGCCGATTCCGGGGATGAGGGAGATGATCAGGTCGATGAGCTTGATGCCGATGAACGGCGCGATCAGGCCGCCCAGGCCGTAGATCCCGAGGTTGCGGCGGAGCATCTTGTCCGCGCTGGTCGGCCGGTACTGCACGCCCCTGAGGGCGAGCGGCACCAGCGCGATGATGATCAGCGCGTTGAAGATGACGGCCGACAGGATCGCCGACTCCGGAGAGGACAGCTGCATGATGTTGAGCCTGTCCAGGCCCGGGTAGACCACCGCGAACATCGCCGGGATGATCGCGAAGTACTTCGCGACGTCGTTGGCGATCGAGAACGTCGTCAGCGCGCCCCGGGTGATGAGGAGTTGCTTGCCGATCTCGACGATCTCGATCAGCTTGGTGGGGTTGGAGTCGAGGTCGACCATGTTCCCGGCCTCCTTGGCGGCCGAGGTGCCGGTGTTCATGGCCACGCCGACGTCCGCCTGGGCCAGCGCCGGGGCGTCGTTGGTGCCGTCGCCGGTCATCGCGACGAGCTTGCCTCCGGCCTGCTCGCGCTTGATCAGCGCCATCTTGTCCTCGGGCGTGGCCTCGGCGAGGAAGTCGTCCACGCCCGCCTCCTCGGCGATCGCCCTGGCGGTCAGCGGGTTGTCACCCGTGATCATGACGGTCTTGATGCCCATCCTGCGCAGCTCGTCGAACCGCTCCCGCATGCCGTCCTTGACGACGTCCTTGAGGTGGATGACACCCAGGATCCGAGCGCCCTTGTCGTCCTCGACTGCGACCAGGAGGGGCGTGCCGCCGGCTTCGGAAATCTTGTTGGCGGTCGTGTCGGCGTCGTCGGCCACCTGCCCGCCGTGCTCCTTGACCCAGGCGAGCACCGAGCCGGTCGCGCCCTTGCGGACCTTGCGGGCCTCGCCGTCCTCGGAGAGGTCAACGCCGGACATACGGGTCTGGGCGGTGAAGGCCACCCAGTCGGCGTGCGCCAGCTCGCCCTGGTGGCGCTCGCGCAGCCCGTACTTCTCCTTCGCCAGGACGACGATGGAGCGGCCCTCGGGCGTCTCGTCGGCCAGCGAGGAGAGCTGGGCGGCGTCCGCCAACTCGGCCTCGGTGACGCCCTTCACGGGTACGAACTCGGCGGCCTGGCGGTTGCCGAGGGTGATGGTGCCGGTCTTGTCGAGCAGCAGCGTGGAGACGTCGCCGGCGGCCTCGACGGCGCGGCCGGACATCGCCAGTACGTTGCGCTGCACCAGCCGGTCCATGCCCGCGATGCCGATCGCGGACAGCAGCGCGCCGATGGTCGTCGGGATCAGGCAGACCAGCAGCGCGATCAGCACGATCATCGTCTGCGGAGCGTCCGCGTACTTGGCGAACGGCTGCAGGCTCACGACCGCCAGCAGGAAGACGATCGTCAGCGAGGCGAGCAGGATGTTCAGCGCGATCTCGTTGGGCGTCTTCTGCCGGGCAGCGCCCTCGACCAGGTTGATCATCCGGTCGATGAAGGTCTCGCCCGGCTTCGTCGTGATCTTGATGACGATGCGGTCGGACAGCACCTTCGTACCGCCGGTGACGGCCGAGCGGTCGCCGCCGGACTCCCGGATGACCGGAGCGGACTCGCCGGTGATGGCGGACTCGTCCACGCTCGCGACGCCCTCGACGACGTCACCGTCGCCGGGGATGATGTCGCCGGCCTCGCAGACGACCAGGTCGCCGATGCGCAGCTCGGTGCCGGGCACCCGCTCCTCGGTCCTGCCGTCCTTGGCGAGACGGCGTGCGACGGTGTCGGTCTTGGCCTTGCGCAGGGTGTCCGCCTGCGCTTTGCCGCGGCCCTCGGCCACGGCCTCCGCCAGGTTGGCGAAGATCGTGGTCAGCCAGAGCCACGCGGTGATGGCCCAGCCGAACCAGTCGGTCGGGTCCAGACACGCGAAGATCGTGGTCAGCACCGAGCCGACCAGGACCACGAACATCACCGGGGACTTGATCATCACCCGGGGGTCGAGCTTCTTGATCGCGTCCGGCAGCGACTTGACCAGCTGCTTGGGGTCGAAGAGACCCGCGCCGACGCGTCCGGCGTCCGGCTTGTGCCCGGTGGGCACATCACTGTGCGGCGCCCGGGTCGGAGTGGCGGTGGACATGGAGCCGGGCTCCTCTTGCTTCTTCACGTTGGTGGTCATGACGCCAGCCCTTCGGCGAGCGGACCCAGCGCCAGGGCCGGGAAGTAGGTCAGACCGGTGATGATCAGGATCGTGCCGACCAGCAGACCCGCGTAGAGCGGCTTGTCGGTCCGCAGCGTGCCTGCAGTGGCGGGGACGGGCTTCTGCTCGGCGAGCGAGCCCGCCAGCGCCAGCACGAACACCATCGGCAGGAACCGGCCGAGCAGCATCGCGAGACCGATGGTGGTGTTGAACCACTGCGTGTCGGCGTTCAGGCCGGCGAACGCGGAGCCGTTGTTGTTGGCGCCGGAGGTGTAGGCGTAGAGGATCTCGGAGAAGCCGTGCGCACCGCTGTTGGTCATCGAGTCGGCCGGGGTCGGCAGAGCCATCGCCGCGGCGGTGAAGCACAGCACCAGCGCCGGGGTGATGAGGATGTAGCAGGCCGCCAGCTTGATCTCGCGGGTGCCGATCTTCTTGCCCAGATACTCGGGCGTACGGCCGACCATCAGGCCCGCGATGAACACCGCGATGATCGCCATGATCAGCATGCCGTAGAGGCCGGAACCCACACCACCGGGAGCGATCTCACCCAGCTGCATGCCCAGCAGGTTGAGGCCGCCGCCCAGGCCGGTGTTCGACGAGTGGAACGAGTTGACCGCGCCGGTGGAGGTCAGCGTGGTGGAGATCGAGAAGATCGCCGAGGTGCTGATGCCGAAGCGGACCTCCTTGCCCTCCATCGCGCCGCCCGCGGCCTCGAAGGCCGGACCGTTGCCCGCGAACTCCGTCCACATCATGAGCAGGACGAAGCCCAGCCAGATGGTGGCCATCGTGGCGAGGATCGCGTATCCCTGCTTGATACTGCCGACCATCTTGCCGAAGGTGCGGGTCAGCGCGAACGGGATCAGCAGGATCAGGAAGATCTCGAAGAGGTTCGAGAAGGCGTTCGGGTTCTCGAAGGGGTGGGCGGAGTTGGCGTTGAAGTAACCGCCGCCGTTGGTGCCCAGCTCCTTGATGGCCTCCTGCGAGGCGACCGCGCCACCGTTCCACTGCTGAGAGCCGCCCATGAACTGACCGACCTCGTGGATCCCGGCGAAGTTCTGGATCGCGCCGCACGCGACCAGCACGATCGCGCCGATCACCGAGATCGGGATCAGGATGCGGACGACACCTCGGACCATGTCGGCCCAGAAGTTGCCCAGCTCACCGGTGCGGGAGCGGGCGAAGCCCCGCACAAGGGCCACCGCGACAGCGATGCCGACGGCAGCGGAGACGAAGTTCTGTACCGCGAGGCCGCCGGTCTGCACGACGTGCCCCATGGCCTGCTCGCCGTAGTACGACTGCCAGTTGGTGTTCGACACGAACGACGCGGCGGTGTTGAACGCCTGGTCCGGGTCGATCGAGGAGAAGCCGAGCGAGCCGGGCAGCGAGCCCTGGACGCGCTGCAGCAGGTAGAGGAAGAGGACGCTCGCCGCAGAGAAGGCGAGGACGCCGCGCAGATAGGCGGGCCAGCGCATCTCGGCATTCGGATTGGCGCCAATGGCCTTGTAGATCCACTTCTCGACACGCAGGTGTTTGTCGGAGGAGTAGACCTGGGCCATGTAGTCGCCCAGCGGACGGTATGCCAGCGCCAGCGCGGCGATCAGCGCGAGCAGCTGGAGCACACCAGCGAGGAACGGGCTCATGTGAGTGCTCAGAACCTCTCCGGCTTGACGAGGGCGAGGACGAGGTAACCCAGCAGGGCGACGGCCACGATCAGGCCGACAATGTTCTCGGCACTCACAGCTTCGCCACCCCCTTGGCGATGAACGCCACCAGCGCGAAAACCGCGATCGTGGTGACGACGAAGGCCACGTCGGCCATCGAGAGCTCCTGGAAGAGGTTCGGAAATTTTCGGGCTCCTAGAGGAAAGCTCCTTTCCGAGCGGACACGCCCGCCGTTGACGAGTCCCTTACGGCCATTGACGCCGCTTTGACGGTTCTCTTACGCCAACCCTTCCGACCTGTGAAGACATCGGCGTGCCTCACCCGTGCGAGAGAGCAGGACCCCCTGGCCACGCCGGTTTCCGGTCACCTGGGGTGTCCGTCCGGTGCGGCTGTACACCCGTCATCAGGGCATCCAGCCCGCGGCGTGTCGTAACCAGGACCAGGTTTCGTACCGGCCACCGGGGCCACCCGCGGCTGAGGTGCCCGCTGGATCTGGAGGACGCGCGGCTCGCGGATGTGTGACGTTCAGCGGAACTCCGCCAGTCGCGGACGCAGGCCGAGCACCGTCAGCGCTGCTGCCGCGACCAGCGCGCCGCCGGTCGCGGGGAGGAGCCCCGAGATCGTGTCCCGCCCGTCGCGCACCGATGCGTCGAAGTGAGTCCCTTTGATGTCGGTCACTTTGTCGAGCGCGTCCATCCAGGCGCCGAAGTGGGCGTTGGACTTGTCCGGACCCCAGCTGATGCAGAACTCGACGGCATCCCGTTCCTTGCCCTGGGCGACGAGGGCGCGGATGGTGCGGTCGTCCCTCATCGCGGCGCGCGCTGACTGATTTCCGCACGCCGCCGCGACCGTGCGTCCTTACACGTCGAGTCACTCGTCCAGTTGTGCGCGAATGAGCGTGTCGAGTCGCTGCCATGCTGGGGACGAGGCGTTGACCGTGCCCTGGATGAGGCCAGGAATTTCGGAGGCCACATCCAGCCCGGGCAGTTCGTCGGGTCCGTAGCGTTCCCGAGTCGCCTCGGTGATCCGGCGGGCGAGGTCGTCGATGCGGGGATCGTCGGCGTCGAGGTCGTGTGCGTGGTCGTAGTCGCGGAAGAGCTGCCGTAGCGCCGGGTCAGCCAAGCTATCGGCTTGGTCGTGAAACAGGGTGATCGCGTGGTCCGGGTGGGTGGCGAACGCGAGGATCCACAGGTCGCGTTGCAGGTCCACCCATCGAGGCGTGAATCCCCAGCGGGCCAGGTCCTCCAGATAGGCACCAACCTCGGTGGGCAGCGGTGCGAGCCGCCCGGCGGCGAGCTGGCGCAGGCGTCCCTGCGTTGTCTGCAGGCCGCCGATGCGGGCGGTGAGCTCGTCGTCAATCTCGCGCAGCGCCTGCTGAAGCTCCTCGTCGATCGCTGATCTCAGGTCCCTGATACGGGCCAGGGGGACGCCGGCTTCTGCGAGCGTCCGGATCTTGATCAGTTCGATGGCGTCGCTCGCGCCGTACCGCCGGTAGCCGGACGCATCGCGGTCGGGCTCGGGGAGCAGTCCCTTGTCGTGATAGACGCGGATGGTCTTGATCGACACTCCGACGTACCTGGCCAGCTGCCCGATGGTGATCACCCGGCCATCCTTCCACTTGACCCTTCCCCTGGGGCAGGGTTGCACCATGGGGTTATGGCGAACATGAATGCCGATCGGGAGACGCTGCGCGAGCTGGCCGATGAGGGCAATGAGACGGCTTTGGACCGGCTGGCCGATCTCGCCGACGCAGACGGCGACCTCGGGGAGCTGAGCGAGCTGTTGGACGAGGGATCCATGCACGCTGGGTTCCTGCTCACTCGACGCGCGACCGCGACTGGCGACCTGCGCGAGCTGCAACGGATCTCCGACGCCGGGTACGACGAGGCCGGCAACGAGCTGGACCGGCTGCTGAAGACACCGACCGACGGGCATGGCGACTGAGCATCTGACCGGCCGCCGTAGCGGCGCTGCAGGGGCGGCAGAGTCGCCCAGCGCCTCCGGAGCCAGACACGAAAAGCGTCGATGCGAGTGCGTCCCGGCCGCGGCCCCCCTCGTGGCTGCGGGCCGGGACGCCCCTCATGGCGTACGACCGGAATGTGGCCTGTTTCGGCTTCAGTCCGAGCCCCCGCCTCCGGACTGCGCGCGGTACCGGCTGTGATGGTCACGCGCCCTCCAACCTCACACCACGGACGGTCGCCCGTTCTCCCGCGCCGATCAGTCTCGGTCAATTTCGATCACAGAAGGCGTACGTTGACACTGCCCTGATGCCTATTCAGCGCTTCTTGACGCGGGCTTGACGACGATGCCGAGGAACCGTCAGAGGGCCGTAAATTCCTCAGGCTTCAGGCAATTCAGCGGCCGCGTGCGGCCTAGATTTCTGGTTGGCCGCTCAAGGGCGCGCAGACGTCAGTGGCATGACAGCACCCGAGGTACATCCCCGGTCGCGCCCTTCTGTGGCGGAAACGCGGCGGCGTCTCCCCGCGCCGCGTCCGCGCGCAGCCTTGCCGGTGCCAGGGCGCCCCGGCACCGGCAAGGCCAGCGCTCATCAGTCTCCTGCCGGCTCGCCCGGTCCTCGCTCTGCGGTGTCCGGCCTCATCAGAAGGTTCCGCGATGCTTCCCGCTGCCGCTCAACAGGCTCCGACGGCTCCGAGGGGCCGGGCTCCAGGAATGGGGCCGGAAGCCCGGCCGCCCCGCCGGCGCAGTCGGCCGGGCGGCCTTTTCGATCCCGTACAGCTGCTGAAGTCCTTCCCGGACGCCATCCGCAAGCTGCACCCGCGGGCCCTGGTCAGGAATCCGGTGCTGTTCGTCGTCGCCGCGGGATCGGTGCTCACCACGCTCTCCGCGCTGTTCCACCCATCCGTCTTCACCTGGGTGATCAGCGTCTGGCTCTGGCTGACGGTCATCTTCGCCAATCTCGCCGAGTCGGTGGCAGAGGGCCGGGGCAAGGCTCAGGCGGAGTCGCTGCGCAAGGCGCGTACGGACACGGTCGCGCTGCGGCTGCGGAGTTGGCGCGTCGGGATGGACCTGAGGCGCGCCGAGACGGAGGCCGTCGCCGCGACCGACCTCCAGCTCTTCGATTTCGTAGTGGTGGAGGCGGGCGAGCTGATCCCGGCGGACGGGGATGTCGTCGACGGGGTTGCTGCGGTCGACGAGTCGGCTGTCACCGGCGAGTCCGCCCCGGTCATCCGTGAGTCGGGCGGCGACCGCTCCGGCGTCACCGGCGGTACGACGGTGCTCTCCGACCGCATCGTCGTACGGGTCACCTCCCGCCCCGGGCATTCCTTCCTGGACCGGATGATCGCCCTGGTCGAGGGCGCGTCCCGGCAGAAGACCCCCAACGAGATCGCCCTCAATATCCTGCTGGCGGCCCTCACCATCGTCTTCGTACTGGTGGTCGTGGCACTCCAGCCGATGGCTGCCTACGCGAACGCCGCCCAGTCCACGACCGTGCTGGTCGCCCTGCTGGTCACCCTGATCCCGACCACCATCGGCGCACTGCTCTCCGCCATCGGCATCGCCGGGATGGACCGGCTCGTGCAGCGCAATGTGCTCGCGATGTCCGGACGCGCTGTCGAGGCCGCCGGCGACGTCAACACCCTCCTGCTCGACAAGACCGGCACCATCACCCTCGGCAACCGCGAAGCCGCCGACTTCGTACCGCTGCCCGGCATCGACGAGCTGATCCTGGCGGACGCCGCCCAGCTCTCCTCGCTGGCCGACGAGACACCCGAGGGCCGCTCCATCGTCGTCCTCGCGAAAAGGAAGTACGGGCTGCGGGCCCCGGCCGAGGGAGAACTGAGCCATGCGCAGTTCGTGGAGTTCAGCGCACAGACCAGGATGAGCGGGGTCGACCTTTCCTGGGACAACGGCGCCGCCTGCCACATCCGCAAGGGAGCCGCAGCCCAGGTGATCGACTGGGTGGAGATGCGCGGAGGCCAAGTCCCCTCCGACGCACGTTTGTTCACCGACTCGATCGCCGCCTCCGGCGGCACCCCCCTGCTGGTGGCGGTGCACGACTGGGACGGGCCGCGCGTCCTGGGTGTCATCCACCTCAAGGACGTCGTCAAGGACGGAATCCGCGAACGCTTCGCCGAGCTGCGCCGCATGGGCATCCGTACGGTCATGATCACCGGCGACAACCCGCTCACCGCGCGCGCCATCGCCGCCGAGGCGGGCGTCGACGACTACCTCGCCGAGGCCACGCCCGAGGACAAACTCACCCTCATCAAACGCGAGCAGGCCGGCGGCAAGCTCGTCGCGATGACCGGCGACGGGACCAACGACGCGCCCGCGCTGGCACAGGCGGACGTCGGCGTCGCGATGAACACCGGCACATCGGCCGCCAAGGAGGCCGGGAACATGGTCGACCTCGACTCCAACCCCACCAAACTCATCGAGATCGTCCAGATCGGCAAGCAACTCCTCATCACCCGGGGCGCGTTGACCACCTTCTCCATCACCAATGACGTCGCCAAGTACTTCGCGATCATCCCGGCCATGTTCACCAGCGCCTATCCGGGCCTCGAAGCGCTGAACATCATGGGCCTGCACAGCCCGACTTCAGCGATCACCTCCGCGATCATCTTCAACGCCCTGATCATCGTGACGCTCATCCCGCTCGCCCTGCGCGGCGTGCGCTACACCCCGGCGTCCGCCCACGACCTCCTGAAGCGCAACCTCGCCGTCTACGGCCTGGGCGGCCTGGTCCTGCCGTTCCTGGGCATCAAGCTGATCGACCTGCTCGTCTCGACGATTCCAGGTCTGGGCTGACCCTCGTCAGAGGGTCGTCAAGGACGACCCGCGGCTCTTGAGTCCATGCCCGCATGCCAGTTGTATGGACGATGTGAACAGCAGCCTGCGCCATGACGACCGGCCACCGAATACGGTGCCGCCGGTCTCGCGCGCTGCTCACCTGCCGGTGCGGTGACGCACTCGCCTGCGGCCGTCTGACGGCGGCCGCTTCCTCAGCCGTACACCCCGCTCGCTGACGAGCCGTACGTACGCACTTACACCCCTTCGCACGGCCGATGCCCCTGCGTCCTCCCTGCCTCGGGAAGTCGGGGGGACTCTCAGCCGTGCCCGTTTCCAGGAACTGATCATGTCTTCTGCATCCCTGTCCGGACGTACCGTTCTGGTCACCGGAGCCACCTCCGGCATCGGCTGGGAAACCGCGCGGCAGCTCGCCGAGCGCGGCGCCACCGTCCTCGTCCACGGCCGCACCGCCGAGGAAGCGCAGGCCGCGACCGACCGGCTCATCGCCAGCGCCGGGATCGATGCGGCCCGCCTGTGCCCGTTCGCCGCCGACTTCACCCGGCTCGAAGAGGTCGAGTACCTCGCCCACCGGGTCGTCCAGGAGCATCCGCATCTGGACGTCCTGGTCAACAACGCGGGCATGGCGGCCCCCGAGCGGCACACCGTGACCGCGGACGGCAACGAGATCGCCTTCCAGGTCAACTTCCTGGCGCACTACTTGCTCACCAACCTGCTGGAGCCTGCCCTCACCATGGGGCATCCCCAGCTCGAAGAGCGAGGGGAAGAGCCCGGCGGACGGGTCGTGAGCGTCTCGTCCTCGCTGCACCGCACCGCATCCATCCAGTGGAACGACCCCAACCGCGCCCGCAGCTACTCCCGGCTCGCCGCCTACGCCCAGTCACAGCTGGCGCTCACCGTCTTCGCCGCAGACCCGCGCGTGACCGCCGTCTCCGTCCACCCCGGCATCTGCGAGACCGCCCTGCTGCCGCTGTACGCCCACCGTGGCGCCACCGCCGCCGAGGGCGCCGCGCACGTGGTGCGGCTGTGCGACCCGGCCACCGAGATCGTCAACGGCGCCTACTACGACCGTGACCAGCGCGTCGACCCCGCCCCACTCGCCATCGAGGCGCGCACCATCAAGCGCCTCAACAAACTCGCCTCCCTGCTCGTCGGCCAGAACACCTGAAGGAGAAGACAGCCATGTCCAAGCGCGCCCGCAAGAAAAAGGCCCGCCGCAAGAGGAAGGCCAACCACGGCAGCAGGGCCGGCCAGCGCTGACCACCCCGCGGGGCGGCCCCTCCCGGGGCCGCCCCGCGACCGATACAGGGGACTCTCCGTGATCGAGCTCTCGACCCAGCAACTTCCCGCCTTCGCCCGGTGGTTCCCCGCCGGGGCACCGGGTCCGGCGGCCATGGCGGAACATGCTCTCACCACCGGCACCGGCCGCTGGTGGGCCGACCAACCTGTTCAGCCACGGGCCGCCGCCGTCGCCTGCGCCGACCACGTGCTGCTGCGCGGCGAACCGACCGCCCTCACCCCGGCCGCCCTGGCACCGCTCGCGGGCAGCTATGTCGAGGCACCCTCGCGGTTCCTGCCGGTCCTGGGCGCGGCCTTCGACCGGGTCGTGCCGTGGGAACGCATGGTGTACGTGCACCGCGCACCCGTACTGGCACCCCGACTGCAGCGGGGCGTAACGGTACGCCGACTGGTGCCCAGCGACGCTCCGGCGCTCGCGTCACTCACCGAGCTCGGCACCAATGCAGCCTGGATTCACTCCAGTTGGGGCGGCCCGGTCGGCCTCGCCGCCTCCGGTCACGGCTGGGCCGCCTTTCACAAGGGCAGGGTCCTGGCTGTCGCCTGCACCTACTTCCTCGGCAGCACATACGAGGACATCGCCTGCGCCACCGCCCCCAACCGCCGACGTCAGCACCTCGCCCTCGCCTGCGTCACCGCCCTGTGCGCGGACATCTCCGCCCGCGGCCGCACGGCGAGCTGGTCCTGCTCGCGCGACAACCGTCCCAGCCGCCTGCTGGCCTGGACTGCGGGCTTCAGGCTGGAGCGCGAGTACGTCCACTACCTCACCGGAAATCCCGCGGCGCGGAGCCTGGCGGGCGGCAGAATCCCGGCATGAGCTACGAGCCCGTGGTACGCAGACTGACCGCCGACGAGGAGTAGTTCACGATCCACTACACGGTGACCCCGCCCCTGCCGAACGGGGACGACGAGCCTCCCGTGCTGCTGTCGCTGCAGGCGGAGGACGACCTCGGCAACGAATACCTCGTCGGGGGCGGTGCCTACGGCACCGCCCCCGACGGCTCGTACACCGACGGCAGCATCACCGGCCAGCCGGCGCCCGCAGCAGGGGCACGTGTCCTGCGCGTGCGGATCACCTTCCTGCGCGGCGGCGAGGAGTTCCCGTACGAGCTGACGCTGCCCCTGCCGTGACAGTCCGGGAGGCTCTTACAAGCGGAACCGCAACCGGCAGATCACCGCGTCCGTATCGCGGCGCACCGCATGCGCGACGACAGCACCACGCTGGTTCTGCAGCACCCGCTGCCACAGACGAGCCGGTTCGACCTCGGGGATGAGCACGGTGATCCGGGTCTCCGGATCGGCGGCTGCCAGCTCGCGTACGTAGGCGGCCATCGGGCGGCCGACGGTGCGGCGGGCCGAGGGAACGCGGACCAGCGGGACGCCCGGGTTCCACAGGTCCCAGTCCCGCTCCAGGGCTTCAGTCTGCTCACGGTCCTCGGGGTCGGGGTGGCAGACCGTCACCGCGCGCACCTCATCGCCGAGAGACACCGCGGCGGTCAGGGCCTCGCTGGTGAGCCGGGTCAGGGAGGAGACCGGAACCAGGACCAACGACCGGTCACGGCGCGGGGGTTCGGGGATGCGGCCGACGCCGAGGCGTTCGCCGATCCTGCCGTACGCACGGTGGATGCATTCGAACCCGGCGACCAGCAGCGGCAGGGCGACCACGATCAGCCAGGCGCCGTCGTGGAACTTGGTGGCGGTGACGACGACCGCGCTGACTCCCGTGAGCAGCGCGCCCAATCCGTTGAGCACCGCCTTGCCTGCCCACTTGGGGCCGCGCACCTGGCGCCAGTGGATGACCATGCCGGTCTGCGCGATGGTGAAGCCGACGAAGACACCGATCGCGAAGAGCGGGACGAGGGTGTTGGTGTCGCCGCCGGAGAAGAGCAGCAGCGCGGCGGAGACGGCCGCGAGGGTGAGGACGCCGTGGCGGTGGACCTGCCGGTCGGCCTTGAGGCCGAAGACGTGCGGCAGGTAGTTGTCCCGGGCCAGCAGCTTGAGCAGGACCGGGAGGCCGCCGAAGGAGGTGTTGGCGGAGAGTGCCAGCAGAACCATGGTGGCGAACTGGATGACGTAGAAGGCGAGATTGTGGCCGAAGGACGCGTCGGCGAGCTGGGCGAGCACGGTGACGCCCTCGACCGGCTGCAGCCCGAATCGGGAGATGAGCACGGACAGGCCGATCAGCATCACGCCGAGCAGCGCGCCGAGCGCGACTTCGGCATGCTGGGCGCGGCGGGCGGCGGGGGCCCGGAAGGACGGGACGGCGTTGGCGATGGCCTCGACGCCGGTCAGTGCCGAGCAGCCCGAGGCGAAAGCCTTGAGAAGAAGCAGCGCGCCGATGGTGGTGGCGTTGTCCGCGAGAACGGAGGCATGGCCGGCGGCCGCCTCGGTGCTGACCGGTGCGTCGCGGAACAGCCCGATGACTATGAGCACCAGGATCGAACCGATGAACACGACGGTCGGCACGATGAAGACGCGCGCCGAGTCGACGATCCCGCGCAGATTCACCGCCGTGATCAGCACGAGGACCAAGAGGCACAGCCACAGCCGGTCGCCGTACAGCTGCGGGAAGGCGGAGGTGAGCGCGGCCACGCCCGCGGTGACCGCGACAGCGACATTGAGGACGTAGTCCAGGACCAGGGAAGCGGCCGCGACGAGGCTGGTACGGCGGCCCAGATGCGCCTTGGCGACCGCGTAACTCCCGCCGCCGTCCGGGAAGGCGGCGATCACCTGCCGGTACGAGGCGACGAGCACCGCCAGAAGTCCTGCGATGGCGAGCGTGACGGGGAGCGTGAAGCCCAGCCCGTAACCGCCGGCCGCGGCGAGGACCAGGACGATGGCCTCGGGCCCGTACGCCACCGAGGCCATCGCATCGAGTGAGAGCGCGGCGAGGCCGGTGACAGCGGTGAGCTTGTGACGTGCGCCGGTATCCGGCGGTTCCTCTGCGCTAGGCGCACTGCCGGTCTCGGTGGTCAGGACGGACATGCGGGTGGCTCCTTCGTTCCAGGTCCGCTCAGGGTGTGCCCGTATCCGGCCGGTCGCGCCCGGCGCTGGCGCGTTCTTGTCGCGAGATGGCCGTGTCTTCACGAATTTTTGACGAGAGCCGTCAGGAGGGCGTCAAAGCTGACCGACACCGCGTCAGTGGTTCATCAATGAGCCGGGCGCGGACCGTCGGCGCCCCTAGCGTCAGTTGGTATGGGACGGCGCATCACACGATCCGTTCCGGGGCGCGCCGCCGCCGACCGGGCGGAGCCCCCCGGAAAACACGCTTCCGATGACGGCTGGGCAGGTGATCTGCGGGCCGCGATCGGCTGCGCCACGTCGCTCGTCGCGATGCTGCTGCTGGTCGACGGAATCTCCGGCGGCCTCACCACCCCGCGCGCCGTCCTGTGGGCGGCGCTCGCCGTCCTGCTCTTCGTGCTGCTGCTGCCGGCACGGGTGACGGCCGGCGAGGGCTGGCTGGCCTCGCGCGGACTCCTGCGTGAGCGGTGCGTGCAGACCGACCGCCTGGTGGCGGTGCGCTGGTCCGACGGCGTCGCACAGCGGTTGGTTCTGCGTGACATGGACGGCGCGCGCGTCGAACTGGATCCGCGGGTGCTCATCGCCAATCCCCAGCTGTGGCGTCTGCTGGACGCGGGCGCCCGTGTCTCACTAGGGCGAGGGACGCTGCTGTGCGGCGCTACCGCCCTGAAGCAGCTTTCGCGGCGGATCGACGACGAAACGGCCCAGGCGGTCTTCAAGGTCTCCGGCCTGGAGTAGCGACAGCCGGCCCCCGTGGGTGCAATTGCGCCATATGTACGAACCCTAGGGGAATCCTAACGAGTTCTTGACGCCCCTCACGCCATCCGAGTCATGCCTTTGAGCGAGTGTGGCGGCTTACGCTCACGCCGTGTTCAACGTGACAGGGATTCTCAAACGGCTGGTCATCGGCCGGGCCAGGCGCAGCGAGGAGCTGGGCGAGACGCTGCTGCCCAAGCGCCTCGCCTTGCCGATCTTCGCGTCCGACCCGTTGTCCTCGGTGGCTTATGCCACGCAGGAGATCCTGCTGGTCCTCACGCTGGGCGGCCTGGCCTATCTGCATTTCACGCCGTGGATCGCGGCTGCGGTCGTGGCGCTGATGACCGTGGTGGTGCTCTCCTACCGCCAGGTGGTGCACGCCTATCCGAGCGGCGGCGGGTCCTACGAGGTCGCCTCGACGAACCTGGGCCCGTCCGCCGGTCTGGTGGTCGCCGCCTCGCTGCTGGTCGACTACGTGATGACCGTGGCCGTCTCGGTCGCCTCCGGCGTGGACAACATCATCTCGGCGGTGCCCGAGCTGGCCGACCAGCGGGTGCCGATGGCGCTCATCTTCGTCGCCCTTCTGACCGCGATGAATCTGCGCGGTGTGCGCGAGTCCGGCAGGCTGTTCGCCACCCCCACGTACATGTTCATCGGCGGCGTGCTGATCATGGTCGGCACGGGCCTGTTCCGCTACCTGCTCGGTGACGCGCCGGTGGCCGAGAGCGCCGCGTACGGCGTCGAGCCTGAGCCCGGGGACGTGAACCTGACCGGCCTGGCCCTGGTGATGCTGGTCCTGCGCGCGTTCTCCAGCGGCTGTACGGCACTGACCGGTGTGGAGGCGATCTCCAACGGGGTACCGGCCTTCCGCAAGCCCAAGTCCCAGAACGCCGCGACCACCATGGCCGCGATGGGCATCATCGCCATCACCATGTTCGTCGGCGTCACCACCCTCGCGATCGTCGCCAAGGTGCACATCGTCGAAGACCCCTGCCGGCTGACCGGCCTGACCGACTGCGACAGCTACACCCAGCGCACCGTGATCGCCCAGCTCGCTGCCTCCGTCTTCGGCGGCGAGAACAGCGTCGGCTTCTACTTCATCCAGGCCGCCACCGCCCTGGTGCTGATCCTCGCCGCGAACACCGCCTTCAACGGCTTCCCACTGCTCGCCTCGATCCTCGCCCAACACCGCTACCTGCCGCGCCAACTCCACAACCGCGGCGACCGGCTCGCCTTCTCCAACGGCATCCTGGCCCTCGCTGTCGTGGCCGGACTGCTGCTGTGGGCGTTCAAGGCCAACGTCACCAACCTCATCCACCTCTACATCCTGGGCGTGTTCACCTCCTTCACGCTCTCCCAGACGGGCATGGTCCGGCACTGGAACCGCGAACTGCGCACCGAGACCAACCCCACCGTCCGCCGCCGACACCAGGTGACCAGGATCATCAACGCCACCGGCGCGGTCGTCACCTGCCTGGTCCTGGTCATCGTGCTGGCCACCAAGTTCACCCAGGGCGCGTGGCTGGCGGTGCTCGCCGCGATCGTGCTCTTCGTGATGATGCGGGGCATCCGCCGTCACTACGACGCCACTTCCGCCGAACTCGCGGTCACCGACCCACGCGTCGAGATGGTGCCGCCCTCCCGGGTGCTGGCCATCGTGCTGGTCTCCACCATCCACAAACCCACCCTGCGTGCGCTCGCCTACGCCCGCGCGTTCAGGCCGGACCGACTGGAAGCCCTCACCGTCGCGGTGGACCGCGACGCGTCCAGCGCGCTCCAACGGCAGTGGGAGGACTACGGCATCGAGGTTCCGCTCAAGGTCCTCGACTCCCCCTACCGCGAGATCACCCGCTCCGTCGTCGAGTACGTCCGCTCGATAAGACGCGAAAGCCCGCGCGACGTGGTCGCGGTCTTCATCCCCGAGTACGTCGTCGGCCACTGGTGGGAAAACCTGCTGCACAACCAGTCCGCGCTATGGCTCAAGAGCCGCCTGCTCTTCACCCCGGGCGTCATGGTCACCAGCGTCCCCTGGCAGTTGACCTCCTCCGCCCGCGCCGACCACCCGGCCGCCCGCGCCCCCGGCGCGGTCCGCCGCGGAGAGCCCACCACGCCCCAGAAGGACGGTGACGTCAGCACGCACCGGTAACCGACCCGGCCTCACTCATCTGGACTTCCCGAGGGGCGGGGTACCGGCAACACGGCTATGCCGGATGCAGCGGCTCTTAAGGGAAGCAGCTCTCGATCACACGCGATCGCCCGGCGTGAAGAAGCCCGAGCGGCGCTCGGGGTACGGAGTGTTGCCCGACCCCGGAGCGAAGCTGCTTTCATCCCGCGCAGTTCGCGGATGAAACGCGTCAGAATCCGGCTCTCGGCTGGATCTTCTGGTAGCTCCTCGGAAGCATCTGATCGTTGCGGTGGGAAGGCCACCGCGATACGGACACGATGCTGGAGCGGGCAGCGCGAACAGGAGCTCAGGTCGCACCCGAGACGGCAAGCGCGCTGCGAGTAGACGCGCATCCGTCTCGTCGTGGATCGCTTCGCGATCAGCGCCACATCATCCAGCAGCCCTCACGGTTGGCCACGCACCATCGAGTGCTCCCGCAAACGCGATCCCGAGATGATTTCCGCGGACGCATGCCTCTCCACCGAACCGCGTCACATCGACCCCACTGACGAGCGAAGACTCTACCCGTGCCACTACGTGCCAGTCACGGGGGTACACAGCGGTCAAGAGAGGCACTCTACGGCTGCGGCGGAACAGCGTCCGCCAGAACCATTTTCGCTGGTCAGATAGATATTGACCACTGAAGTCCCGGGTGATTCCCAAGCTCAGAGCGCGGGTTCGATTCCCGTCACCCGCTCCAGAGTGAAACCCCAGGTCAGTGGCCTGGGGTTTGTTCGTTGTCTAGTCCAATTCGAGGGTGGCGTGCCCTCCGCGCGCCCTAAGTCGAGGTCAATTGGACCTTCAGGGGCCCCGCGGGTGCGAGTCGAGGCACTGCAGGGTGGGATCGTCTCAAATGGCGAGGCGGACTTTCGGTGACCTGCGTCACATGTTGAGCAAATGCCACTAAAGTCGCGTACGCAAAGGGCGACTTGTTGAGCGACCTACCACTGCGCAACCTGAGCCAGTCAGACAACCGCCGCCCCTTCACAAGAACAGCTGCCGCTTGGAGGTACTCCCGACAGGGCTGGATCAGTGGTGGGCGTGGACGACGGCATGCCCTTCCCACGGCCGATCATCATTGCCTTCGGAGGTCGCGTTGGCTGTAGAGCGCCGGAACGCGGCCCAGACACACCGTCAGAAGGTGGCCGCAGGTTTACAGGCCCAGGTCTACAGGCCGGGGGCGCCCCAGAGCGGGAACCAGCGGGTCAGGTCCTCCTCGACGCGCAGGTCGTCCTTGAGCGTGGCCTTGACCTGGAGTTCCAGCGGGTTGTCGCGTTTCTGGCCGGGCAGCGGAGCGAACGGGTAGAAGGTGCCGCGCTTGTAGAGGTAGACCAGCGCGAGGGGGCGCAGTTCGGCGTCGTGGAAGGTGGCCAGGGAGCACAGGAGTTGCGGGCCGAAGCCGCTGTCCTGCAGGGCGGTGTTCACCGCGTGCAGGTCGTTGACCAGGGCGGGCAGATCGCCGGGGTCGCGGCGGGAGAGCAGCCACGAGTATCCGTACGCGTCGTGGCTGAACTCCACCGGTACGCTGGCCCGTTCGGAGTCCGCGTCCAGGAGGGCTCGTACCTCCTGCTGGACTTGGGCGAATGCCCCGCCTTCGATGGCGGCGAAGCACACCGCGCCCTGGCCGGTCGGGGTGAAGCCGATCGCGGCCTGGAGGGTGATCGCTGCCGAGGGCAGGCCGAAGAGCTGGTCCAGGTCAGGCTTGACCGGCTTGCTCCGGCCGAGCAGGACGTCCAGGAATCCCACGGGTCCTCAGCTCCTTCTCGTCATGCCTCGTCGCGCGGTTTCCCGCCTGCCTCGCCCAGCTGCGCGGAGATCTCCGCGAGCGCCTCGATGCGGCGTTCCAGGCTGGGGTGGGTGGAGAACATGTTGGCCACTGCGGTGCCGGGTCCGAGGGCGGGGGTGAAGAAGAATGCGTTGAACGCCTGGGCGGTGCGCAGATCCTGGGTGGGGATGCGGGCGATGTCGCCGCTGACTTTGGTCAGCGCCGAGGCCAGGGCGGAGGGTTTCCCGGTGAGCATGGCTGCGGCGCGGTCGGCGGCCAGTTCGCGGTAGCGGGACAGCGCCCGTATGAGCAGGAAGCTGATGGCGTATACGAGGGCGGAGACCGCCATGACGATCGCGAGCAGGGCGGCGGTGTTCTGGTCGCGGTTGCGTCCGCCGAACAGCTGGGAGTAGAAGGCGAAGCGGACGATGAGTCCGGCGATCACGCCCAGGAAAGAGGCGATGGTGATCACGGCGACGTCGCGGTGTGCGACGTGGGAGAGCTCGTGGGCGAGGACGCCCTCGAGTTCCTCGGTCTCCAGGCGGCGCAGCAGTCCGGTGGTGACGCAGACCACGGCGTGGTCGGCGTTGCGGCCGGTGGCAAACGCGTTGGGCAGGTCCATGTCGGAGATGGCCACCCGGGGTTTGGGCATGTCCGCGGTGGCGCACAGCCGGTCGACGACCCCGTGCAGCCGGGGCTGTTCCTCGGCGGTGACGAGGCGGCCGTGCATGGCATACAGGGCGATCCGGTCCGAGAACCAGAACTGCGCAACCAGCAGCCCGGCGGCGATCACGACCACCACGACGACGGACTTGAGCAGCACGATCAGCGCGGCGATGAACGCCACGTACACCAGCCCGAGCAGGAACATCGTGACCACCATGCGGGAGGTCAGCTGCCGGTCGGGCTCGAAACGGCTGCGCATCGCCATCACCCCGGGATCAGACCCTCGTCGGAGAGCAGTTCCCGCACCTGCGTGAGGCTGGTGTCCGCATCGGGCAGCACCAGGTCGGAGGGCGTGATCCTGTCGTCCGGCAGGGGTGTGCCGAGGCTGCGCACCGCGTCCAGCAGGGCCGACAACGCGGAGGCGAAGACCTGCTCGTCGCCCGCGTCGGCGGCCGACTGCAGCGGGGCGTCCAGCTCGTTGAGCCGGTCGAGGTGCTCTTCGGCGATCTCGTACTGGCCCTCGCCGAGAATCCGCATGATCATGACGTTGCCTCCTGTTCCGGCGGTGCCTGCCGGGTCCCGCCGCCCTCCACCGCGGGTGGGGTGGATGCCGCCGGGAGCTGCGCCTTCATCATGGCCAGTTCCTTGTCCACGTCGCTGTCGGCGGTTACGCGCTCGAGTTCGGCCTGGATGTCGTCACGACCGGCCGGCAGGGTGGCGTCCTCCAGCGCCCCGGAAGCGAGCAGTTCATCCAGTGCACCGGCGCGTGCCTGCATCTGCTCGGTCTTGTCCTGGGCCCGCTGCATGGCCAGGCCGACATCGCCCATCTCCTCCCCGATGCCGGTGACGGCCTCGGTGATACGGGTCTGGGCCTCGGCCGCGGTGTAGGCGGCCTTGATGGTCTCCTTGCGGGTGCGGAACGCATCCACCTTCGCCTGCAGGCGCTGCGAGGCGAGGGTGAGCTTCTCCTCCTGGTCCTGCAGCGATGACTGCTGGGTCTGCAGGTCGGTGACCTGCGAGGCCACGGCGGTGCGCCGGGTCAGGGCCTCGCGGGCGAGGTCCTCGCGTCCGGCGGCCAGCGCCTGCTGGGCCTGTCCCTCCAGCTTGCCGCCGGACTGCTGCAATTGGCTGATCTGCAGCTCGATGCGTTTGCGGCTGGTGGCCACGTCCGCCACACCGCGTTGTACCTTTCGCAGCATCTCCTGCTGCTGGGCATAGGAGTAGTCCAGCACCTCACGGGGGTCCTCGGCCTTGTCCAGCGCCTTATTCGCCTTGATCCGGAACAGGGCGGCTATGCGGTGAGCGATGCTGCTAATAGCGGCCTTCTCTCGACGGGAGTGAGTAATCAGCCAGGCCATGCGCGCCATGCCGGCAGACATCCTCAGGCTCTGGTGCCGTGGTCCGGGCCGCAACCTCGGCCCTTGCGTACCCACGCCCTTCCCTGCGGGCCGATGAAGGCACGGGCCGCACGCTCGGCCTGGGACCATCCTCGCCTCGCGATACCCAGGGAGGGCAGGGCCCGACCGGCCCACACCGGGGGCCGGTCGGGCCTTGTGCCGGTCCGCGCCCGAGGAGCAGGCTCGACGACGCCGACCGGTACCACCCGGCACAGATCCATTCTCGGCGGCCAGCCGGCTGATCGGGCCGAGCCTGGCGGCCGTCCTCGACGTCGCCGCCCTGCCGCTGCCATGCCCTCGTACCTCCGGATGGCTCCGGAAGAAAGCTCAGGAGGCAGCGGCAGAGACCAACAAGCGCCTACTGGCCCAGGCGTACTTCATGGCGTTCGCACACCCGGATGACCGACACCTCCTCGCGGACCCTCTCCCCGAAGTTGGCCCGCTCTACCATCTCGATGGTGTCCACCCCGAACAGGCCCGGGTTACGGGAGTCCCTCCGACCCATCTCCGCCCCGCAGGCCCATGCGTGCGCCGTTCCGAACACCCCAAGCCTGCTGAGGAGACCTTGGTCGCCGGAACGGTGTCGTCGCGCCGCGTGTACTTCTTGGTGGCTCGGCCGACGAACTCCTCGGATGTGCCGTGTGTCCAGACCGGGGTGCCACGTCCGGCGTGTGCTGTCCACGGCTTGCGGCCGCTTCTGCCGTGAACTTGAGGGCGCCTCGTTTTAAGGGCCGGTTGGCCCCCCGCGCGGTCCTTCGGCCTACAGCGCGATGACGGCCAGGGCGGGACATTGGAGAAGCCACCGCACTCGCGGTGGCGGTGTCAGGAGGACGGGATCGCCATGGCAGTTCATGATCATTCGAGCGGGCGAGCGGGGCTGCGATTTCCCTCGCGCCGCAGGGCACCGGACTCGGCGACATCTGTGGCGGCGCGTGACACCACCCGGTCCACCGCGTTCGCCATGGTCTTCGCGGGAGTACGGATCCTGACCGGGTTCGTCTTCCTCTGGGCTTTCCTCGACAAGACGTTCGGGTGGGGGTACGCGACCGGTTCGGGCAAGGGCTGGATCGATGGAGGTTCGCCGACCAAGGGCTTCTTGAGTGGGGTCGCCGCGGGACCGTTGCAGTCGACCTTCCATGGCATGGCTGGTGACGCCTGGGTGAACTGGCTGTTCATGCTGGGGCTGCTGGCCATCGGCGTCGCCGTGATGGCGGGCGTGGCGCTGCGGTTCGCCGCGGTGGCGGGCACCGTGATGATGGCGTTGATGTGGGCTGCCGAGTGGCCGCCGGCCCAGCACCTTTCGACCGGTGCGCCGAGCATGTCGTCGAACCCCCTGGTCGACTACCACGTCCTGTACGCCGCGATTCTCATCGCGCTCGCTGTCGGCCATGCCGGTCGCGTGTGGGGCCTGGGCCGTGGCTGGGAGCGCATGGCGATCGTGCGCGACAACCGCTGGCTGAGCTGAGAGGACGAGGGGCATGCGGCACAGCAAGATCGGCTCCGTGATGACGGGCGACGTCGTATGCGTCGAGTTCGGCACTCCGTTCAAGGAGGTGGCCCGTCTTCTCGCTCACCACAGGATCAGCGGCCTGCCCGTCGTGGACGACGATGAGCGGGTGATCGGGGTCGTCTCCGGCACCGACCTGATACGCGACCAGGCAGGCACAGCGCGTTCCCCCGGGCCGTCGCCGCACCCGCGGCCCCTGCCCGACGGACAAGACATCGGGGACAGGGATGTCAGGGTCGGGGCACATTCGGCCGGCCGGCTGATGTCGAAGCCCGCCGTCACGGTGCACGCCGAGGACACCGTCGCCGTCGGCACGCGGATGATGGCGCAGCACGGGGTCGAACGGCTGCCGGTCGTCGACGAGGAGGACCGCCTCGTCGGCATCGTGACCCGGCGGGACCTGTTGCAGCTCTTCCTGCGGCCGGACGCACACCTGCACCGCGAAGTCGTGGAAGAGGTCCTGGGCGGTGCCCTGGGCCTGCCGCTCGCGGCGGTCGCTGTCGACGTCCACGACGGGGTGGTCACTCTCACGGGCGAGGTGGAGCGGCGCGTCGAGGCCACGGTCGCGCAGCGGATGACCCAACAGGTCGACGGTGTGATCGATGTCGTCCCCGAGCTGACCTGGCGTATCGACGACAGCGTGGGCGAAGCGGTGGAGGAGGACCTGAAGGACGTGGCGGACGCCTGGATCCACAAACTCTGAGACGTAGACGGAGGACCGGCCATGGCACGGCGAGCACTCGTCGCGTACGGAACGAGGAACGGTTCGACACGGGGAATGGCCGAGGCCGTCAAAGACGCCTTGCGCACCCACGGGATCGGGATCGGGGCCGAGGTGTATCCCGCGTCCGAGGTCAGCGACGGGACTCCTTACGACGTGGGGGTCCTCGGCGGCGCGCTGTACGCGGGCCGCCAGCACGGGGACGCCGTACGGTTCGCGCGCCGACACCGTGCGCGCTGCTGGATCGGGCGGTGTGGCTGTTCAGCAGCGGTCCGCTCGACGCATCGGCCGACGAGCGGGACATCCCACCGGCTCGAAGCCCGGGCGCGAGGCCAGGTGCTTGCCCATCAGCTCCACGCAGTCGGAGTCCGCCTGCTGGGTCTCTACGGGCCCGCCGGTAGCGGGCCGCCGCGCTGACGATCCCGGTCGGACGGCCTTCGGGGGCTACGGGCAGTGGTGAGTGCCGAACAGGCCCGGCACGATCGACGGGACAACCGACGCCGGAGGGCGATATGAGCCAGGAACGCGTCTTCACACCGGAGTCACCGATCCGGGTCTTCCTGCTCGACGATCACGAGGTCGTACGACGCGGGTTGCACGACCTGCTCGACCTGGAACCGGACATCGCGGTGGTCGGCGAGGCGGGAACCAGTGCGCAGGCGCTGGTCCGCGCTCCGGCGCTGCGTCCGGATGTCGCGATCCTGGACATTCGCCTCCCGGACAGCGACGGCATCACCGGCTGCCGTGAACTGCGTGACCGGATGCCGGAGTTGGCCTGCCTGATGCTGACTTCGTTCGATGATGACGACGCCCTGCTGGACGCGATCATGGCCGGGGCGGCCGGCTACGTACTGAAGCAGATCAAGGGCTCCGACCTGGTCACGGCGGTGCGTACGGTGGCCTCGGGGCAGTCGATGCTGGACCCGGCGACCACCGGACGGCTGATGAGCGGTCTGCGCGCACCCTCCGGGCAACCTGCTGCAGAGGCAGGACCGTTGGACGCTCTGACCGTGCGCGAACGCCAAATTCTGGATCCGATCGGTGAGGGACTCACCAACCGCCAGATCGGCAAGCGTCTCTATCTGTCGGAGAAGACCGTCAAGAACCACATATCGCGGCTTCTGGCGAAACTCGGGGTCAAGCGCCGCGTCCAGGCAGCTGTTCTGGCGGTCCGGCTGACCTCGCCGCCCCACCACCAGGACGCCTGATCCCGCTGGGCCACCGGCTAGCGGCGATCAGGCAGTGGGACGGCCCAGCGGAGCAGGGTGCCGCCCTCGGGCGGGGCGGTCAGGGTGAGTTCACCACCCAGGTTCCGCGCGCGCTCACTGAGATTGCGCAGCCCGCCGCTGTGTCCGCCGTCGCCGATTCCGACGCCGTTGCCGGTGACGGTCAGTGTGAGCCGCTCGTTGCGGACGACGAGTGCGATCTCCGCGGACGGGGTGTGTGCGTGCCGGGCCACGTTCGACAGTGCTTCGCTCAGCACCGCCACGACCTCGTCCGCCACGGTGTGCGGGACACCGGTGTCGAGCAGGCCCTCCATGAGCAGGGACGGAGTGAACCCCAGCGCGGGAACGGCTCCCTCGGCGGTCCTGGAGGCACGGGCCCGCAGGCCGTGGCCGATCACGGTGCTGTCGTGGTCGCGCAGACCGAAGATCGTGGACCGGATGATTTTGATGGTGGCGTCGAGGTCGTCGACCGCCCGGCCGATCCGCTCGGTCGCTTCCGGGTGCTCGACGAAGCGATTCGCGCTCTGCAGCGTCATTCCCGTGGCGAACAGCCTTTGGATGGCCAGGTCGTGGAGGTCGCGCGCGATGCGGTCGCGGTCCTCCAGCAGGCTCACCTGCTCGGCCGCCCTGCGTCGGTCGGCGAGTTCCAGCGCGAGGGCGGCCTGGCCGGCGAAACCGGGCAGCGGCGCGATCTCCGCCTGGGTGAAGGGCGGGCGTCCCGCGGTGCGCGCGAGTACGAGCACCCCGCGATCCTTGTCACCGGTACTCATGGGAACGGCGACCGCGGGCCCCAGCCCCGTCCACCGTTCGGGACAGTAGGTGACCCTCGGGTCACTCCCCACCTCCGACGTGACGATCAACTGCCCTGAGGCCAGGGCCTCCCCGCTCAGAGTCCCCCCGCGAGGCAGCCTCACACCACGATGCTGCGCGGCACCTTCCCCGAGCGCGAGTACCCCGCGCAGTTCCTGCGTCCCGGGGGTGACCAGTTCGACCACGCCGAGATCGGCCGACGTGATGTCCTGCGCCCGGTTCAGCATCAGCTCCAACACCTTCGTTTCAGGCGTTCCGGAGAGCAGGCCACGCGTGAGTTCGGCACTGGCTGCCAACCAGCGTTCTCTGACCTGTCCCTCCGCGTACAGACGGGCGTTGTCGATCGCCACCCCTGCGGCTGCGGCCAGGGTCGACAGGACGGCCTCGTCCTCGCTGTCGAACGGGAGGCCACCGCGTTTCTGGGTGAGGTAGAGGTTGCCGAACACTTCTCCCCGGACACGGACGGGCACACCCAGGAAGGAGTGCATCGGCGGGTGGTGCGAGGGAAAGCCGTGCGAGGCCGGGTGTTCCGACAGCTCTTTCAGCCGCAACGGCTCCGGATGGCTGATCAGCTCGCCGAGGAGCCCGTGCCCGGCGGGCGAAACCCCGATCCGTGCCTGCTCGGCCTCGCTGACCCCGACCGGGAGGAACTGCGCGAGGCTCTGATCGGGACCTACGACACCAAGTGCGCCGTATTCGGCATCGACCAGAACCACCGCGGCTTTGGTTATGTGGCGCAGCACCTGGGAGAGATCGAGCTCACCGCCCAACGACAGGACCGCCTCCAGCAGCCCGTGAAGGCGCCCCTGGGTGCCGCGGACCACCCCGATCTGCGCCTGAAGCCCTTCGAGCAGCTCGTCCAGGCGTAGTCGTGGCACCTTCTCGGACGGTGCGGGTTCCCTGACGTTCACTTGCTGCCTCCGGTCGCTTGGTCGTCCCGGGTGACCCTGCCGATACTGGTGCCCGATGGATGCCGCGGCCAGGTCAGAACTGGTGCTCCGCGTCATGACAGACGAGGCACGTAAGGCGGCGAGCAGGCTTCTTGAGAGTGGCGACGCCCATGCCCTCGTGCCGCTCCAGATGCGGCTCGGTGAACTTGACGTGATCAGGGCAGAGCGAGGCCCCGCAGTTCCGGCAGACGGCGACGGCCGAGGTGGTCACCCCGGACCTGGTGACAGTCGTAGCAGTTCATGCTTCCTTCTGCTCTCCGAGTGGTCGACGGATACGGCGGGGTGCGAAAGCACTGCCCGGCCGAGCCGAGTCCTGCAGCAGGTGCACGACGCTTAAGTGGCGCACAAGCTCGGGTGCCCCGTTCTGCGGTTCCCATGAGGGTGCGGTGGTGGTCATCGGCCGACATCACGGCGAGGGCAGAGGAGCGAAGGGGCGCGACCACCGACGCTGTGGCGAGCCCTTCGGGCTGTCTTGGTGGGATCAGGTAGTCCTCCCACCAGGACAGCCCCGTCAGCGTGCCGATCAAGGCGAGCGGGAGCACCACGGGTAGGAGCACCACGTACATGAGTACCGCCAGGACTTCGATGGCCTGTCGAGGAGGGCCGGGCAGGTGAAGACGCCTCGCTGGACGCATCGAGTAGCCCAGTGTCACCGTGTGGAAAGAAGCGAGAAACGGCCCTGCGACGGGTGAGCGGAAGTACTCCGGTGCGACATCGCGGTGGAAGCGGCGCGGCCGGGGGCCAGGGCGGCACCATCCACAGAAGTCCCCGGATTCGGCCCTGCACAGCCGCGGTCGCCCCTCGCTTCTGCTCATGTGCAAGGCGGGCGGACGAGGACGGGGCGGTTCAGTTCGGTCCGTGGTGCCTCTCCGCCGTGGCGGCGGGGAGCCGGCCCCGCGGCGAGTAGCCGGAGTCGCAGGGGGTGAACAGCACCCACAGCCCCGAACGGAGGCGGGCCGCGACGGAGCGCTCGGGCAGGCCGAGCGCTTGGGAGACCGCCACGCAGGAGCGGTCTCCGATGAGATGGAGCGCGAGCTCGATGCGGTCGAGCGGGGAGGAGGCGCCGTCGGGACAGCGGTCCCTGGTGACGGGCAGGTGTGCGCTAGCAGCGCGTGTCGGGGAAGGAGATGGGACGGCGGCGGGGTATTCGCCCGGGCTGAGGGCCGGGGGAGGGTCGACGGGGTCGGTGAGCACCTCGGCCAGGGCCGCGTCGACAACACCGGGGGTGTCCCTCATGAGCGTGGACAGGGCGTGGACGGCCATCAGGTGACGGTCGCACCATGCGACGACCGAGCGTCGGCGGGCGAGAAGCCGTTCGACCTGGTGGTGTTGGTGGGGTGACGCGTCGGCAGCCTGGGTCCTGCCCGGTGTGGTCACCACGGCCGGCTCCGTGGACCGGTCCCAGAGCCCGGGTTCGCCGGCCGAGGCTTCCCGGGAGGTCCCGTACGCGGCACCGGATCGTGGCCGGGTTCGTCTGCCCCAGTGAGCAGGGCTCGGCCGTCAGCGCCGTGCCGATGGGCTGGCAGTACCTGGGAGGTGGTGGGCATGGTGCTCCGTCCGGAAGCGGTCGGCACGGCGCCGTGGAGCGAGGCAGAACGTGCGTGTCCTCGCGGGAAGACGACTGGAGCGACGGTCCTCCCTGATGCCCCAGGACACGGTCATGGACTCCGGGCGCAGCGTCATGTGTCTCTGAATGCGGCCGTACGGCAGGAGAGTTCGGGATCGAGCCGGCAGCCGCGGGGGAAGCGCCGGGCGACCTTTCAGGGGCCGCCCTGGTGCATCCGTGTCAACTGGCAGTAAGCGCCAGGGGCCAGGACGTCTGATCGTCAGCGTAGCCCCATTCAGCCCAGGCGCAAGGGGACCACCACTACGGTGACACGGTTGATCAGACGGCCACGACTGCCCCGTTCAGTTCCGGGTCCGGGCTGGTCGTGGTGCGGTCGGCGGGCGGCGGCGTCGCGGAGCCTGCGGCCGCCGTCTCGCGGGCGAGGAAGGAGCCGAGTTCGCCGATGGTGCTCATGAGGGGGGCGGGGAAGACGACGGTGGTGTTCTTGTCCACGCCGATCTCCACCAGGCTCTGGAGGTTGCGCAGTTGGAGGGCCAGGGGATGGTCCATCATGATGTCCGACGCGTCTCCGAGGGCCGCTGCGGCCAGCGACTCGCCCTCGGCGTTGATGATCTTCGCTCGCTTCTCCCGCTCTGCCTCGGCCTGGCGGGCCATCGCCCGCTTCATGCTGTCGGGCAGCTGGATGTCCTTGAGCTCGACCAGGGTGACCTCCACGCCCCACTCGACGGTGGCGACGTCGAGGATCTCCCGGATGTCCAGGTTGATGCGGTCGGTCTCCGAGAGCGTCTCGTCGAGGGTGTGCTGGCCGACGACCTTGCGCAGGGTGGTCTGGGCGATCTGGTTGATCGCGGCGTGCACGTTCTCGATCGCGATGACCGACTTCACGGCGTCCACGACGCGGAAGTACGCCACCGCCGACACGTCGACGCTCACGTTGTCGCGTGTGATGATGCCCTGCGACTGAATGGGCATCGTGACGATCCGCAGTGAGACCCGGTGCAGGACATCGACGAACGGAATGATGAACCGCAGCCCCGGTTCCCGTGATCCGACGAGCCGGCCGAACCTGAACAGCACCCCTTGCTCGTACTGCTTGACGACCTTGACGGCCATGGCGATCGTCACGACGACCAGCAGGGCCACTATGACGATCAGGAAAACGAGTAGTTCCATGGTGCTGCTCCTCAGATAGGGCACGAGACCTCTGTCCTTCGCGCTCCAGCCGGAGCGCGAAGGACCACGGAAGCCGGACCGGGCTCGTGCACCGGAAAGAGCGAATGGCCCGCGGTGGCGGGCCCGGCCGGGCTTCGCAGTTCATGCCGTGTTCCGAGCATGGCTGGCTGCCTGCGGCGCAGTCAGAGGCCAACCGGTCCCCCATCGCGTTCGACTCGGCCTGGATACAGGTGGGCCATACGGGGAGGGCCATACGGCCCTGGAGGTAGGGCCGGTTGGCGGGCCGTGGGTTCGGCGAGGGTGCGTAGCGTGAGGCGTCCGTCCGGTATCCCGGTGACAGCCGCACGTACGCATCTGAACCTCCATCGAAATCCGGGGGCGAGCCTGCACTGCCCGTCGCGCAAGCTGTCTCTGTTCGTAACCGCCCGGCAGGAAAATGACATGGCCCAGCACACCGATGAGAAGCCCTGGCCCGTCGTCGTGGGGGTCGACGGCTCGCCCTGCTCACAGGCAGCACTGAGGTGGGCACTGGCGCAGGCCAAGCTGAGCGGCAGCGCCATCGAGGCGGTCGCCGCCTGGCAGTACCCGGAGGTGTACGGGTACAGCTATGGCTGGGTCCCGTCGATGCCCGAAGGAGGCGAGTTCGCCAAGGCCGCCGAACGAGCCGTGGAGGAAACCGTGGCCACCGTGCGCGAACAGCTGGACGACCCGGCCGAGGTGGCGATCCGCGTGGCCGAGGGCCATCCCGTGGAGGTACTGATGGACGCGGGCCGCAACGCACAGCTTCTGGTCCTGGGCAGCCGGGGCCACGGCACCTTCACCGGCATCCTCCTCGGCTCGGTAAGCCAGCACTGCGTGCAGCACGCACCCTGCCCGGTGGTCGTCGTCCCCCAACCGTGACCCGCGCGGCGCGAAGCCGACCGGTCAAGGGCGAGGACAACGACCGACCGCTCGTGGCGTGTTGGCCCTGACAGTCAACGGCTTCGAGGCGCATCCGCACGGTCTCAAGCATTTTCCTTCCGGGGAGGGCCCTTCATGACCCGGTCATCACACACCGATGAGCGGGATGCCCGCCCGGTGCGCCCGACAACGCGGAACAGGCCGACGAGCGGCGGCAGCCGGCGGAACTCTTCCGTGACCTGCGCACCTCCCCCTCGGGCCTCACCAGCCGGGAGGCGGCCCGCCGACAACTGGTCTACGGCCCGAACGTGCTGACCCGGTCCGGCGGCAGGCGCTGGCCGGGGGAGCTGCTCTCCCAGTTCACCCAGCCCCTGGCCATCCTGCTGGCCCTTGCGGCCGTCCTGGCATGGGCCGGAGGAACACCGGCACTCTCGGTCGCTGTTGTGGCCGTGATCCTCCTGAACGCCGGATTCGCCTTCGTCCAGGAGATGCAGGCCGAGCGGGCCGTGGAGGCGTTGGCCGCGTTCCTGCCGCCCACCGCCAGGGTCGTGCGCGACGATGTGCGGTGCGAGATCGCGGCCAAGGACCTCGTGCCCGGCGACATCCTCGTCGTCTCCGAGGGCGACCGGGTCTGTGCCGACGCGCGGATCATCGAGGGCACCCTCATGCTGGACCTGTCCTCACTGACCGGCGAATCGCTTCCCGTGACCCGCTCGCCCGAGCCGTCCGACGAGACCGGCTCCCTGCTGGAGGCACACGAACTGGTCTTCAGCGGCACCACCTGCAGCGGCGGCGAGGCAGAAGCGGTCGTGACCCTGACGGGTATGCACACCGAGCTGGGCCGCATCGCCGCGTTGTCCCAGCGCGTACACACGGAACGCAGCCCCCTGGAGAAGCAGGTGCGGCGGGCCACCTGGATCATCGCCGTCGTCGCTGTCGTGATCGGCGCGGCCTTCCTGCCCATCGGAGTCGCCGCCGGGCTGGGCTGGAGCGCGGCCATCGGCTTCTCCATCGGACTGATCGTCGCCAACGTCCCCGAAGGGCTGCTGCCGACCATCACCCTGGCCCTTGCCGCGGGAGTGCGGGAACTCGCGGCCGGCGGAGCCGTCGTCAAACGCCTCTCGGGAGTCGAGACCCTGGGATCGACGACCGTGATCTGCACGGACAAGACCGGCACCCTCACCGAGAACAGGATGCGGGTCACCCGGCTGTGGCTGGCGGGCGGCGAGATGGACGCGGCCCGGGCCGTTCACGAGCCGCGGGCGGCACTCCTCGCAGCGAGCGCCGCCGCCTCCACCACCGCGGAGGCACCCACACCGGCACAGCCTCAGGGCAGCGGCGATCCCACCGAACTCGCGATCCTCCGCCTGGCCGAGGAACTCGGCGTCGCCATCGTGCCCTCCCAGCGCAAGGCCGCCCGCCGCACGATCTTCCCCTTCGACGCCCACCTGAAGCGCATGTCCACCGTGAACGACGAAGCAGGCGCCACCACGGTCCACACCAACGGCGCCCCCGAAGCCGTCCTGCCCTGCTGCACCCGCCTCCTCGACCCACAGGGAAAGAGCGTCGAACTGGACGCCGCCCTGCGCGGAGAGCTGAGCGCCACCATCGACGGCTACGCGGCTTCCGGACTGCGGGTGCTCGCCATCGCCCACCATGTCCTGGACGACGGGCAGAAGGCGCCGGCAGAGCGGTCGGCGGCGGAATCCGACCTGACCCTGATCGGCCCTGGTCGCCATGGCAGACCTCGCACGTGACGGCGTCGCCGACGCCGTCAGGGACGCACACCTGGCCGGAATCCGTATCCACGTCATCACCGGCGACTACGGACTCACCGCCGCGGAAATAGCCCGCCAGGTCGGCATCGGCCACGTCGGCAGCCCGGTCCTCGCAGGCGACGCACTGGACCGGATGAGCGACAAGGACCTCGACGAACTGCTCTCGCGACGCCAGGAGATCGTCTTCGCCCGCACTTCACCAGAGGCCAAGCTGCGTATCTGCGAAGCCCTGCGGGCGCGGGGCGAGGTGGTGGCGATGACCGGAGACGGCGTCAACGACGCTCCCGCCCTGCGCCACGCCGACATCGGTGTCGCCATGGGCAAATCGGGAACAGACGTGGCCCGTGAAGCAGCCACGATGGTGCTCACCGACGACAACTTCGCCACCATCGTCTCCGCGGTCGACGCGGGGCGACGCGTCTTCGACAATGTCCGCAAGTTCGTGCTCTACATCTTCGCCCACGCGGTGCCCGAGGTCGTCCCCTTCCTCGTCTTCGCACTCTCCGGGGGTCACATCCCGCTGCCGCTGACCGTCCTGCAGATCCTGGCGATCGACCTCGGTACCGAAACGCTGCCCGCGCTCGCACTCGGACGCGAGCCCGCCGAGCCCGGACTAATGTCCCGCCCGCCGCGATCACGCAAGACGGGAGTCATCAACCGGGCCCTCCTCTTCCGCGCATGGGCGTTCCTGGGAACCATCTCCGCGGCCCTGGTCATGGGCGGCTTCCTCTTCACCCTCTGGCACGCCGGCTGGCACCCAGGAGATCCCACAGGCAGCGGCAACCCTCTGCACCAGGCATATCTGGAAGCGACGACCATCACGTTCGTCGGTGTCGTCGCCTGCCAGATCGGCACCGCGTTCGCCGCCCGCACCGACCGCGCCTCTCTGTTCACAGTCGGCGTCTGGACCAACCGCCTGCTCCTGTGGGGCATCGCCTTCGAGCTGGCCTTCACCGCGGCAGTCGTGTACGCGCCGCCCCTCCAGCACATCTTCGGCACGGCAGCCCTCAGCCCGGCTCAGCTCGCAGTCGTCGCACCGTTCCCGCTCATCGTCTGGGGAGCCGACGAAGTCCTCCGCTGGGTCCGCCGCCATCGCGACGCAACAAGGGACGCGACGCTCGATACGTCCGTGACATCACGCCTCGTAGAGGGGCGTACGGCAGAACAGACAGGGTGAGCAGCGGCATCAGTAAATGTCGAACTCGCGTCGGCCTTTGCCAGGTCGGACAGGTGCCGCCGCTGCGTGACGGGGGAGGCAGGGGTCACTGTCGCGGAACTCCTCCTTGGGCAGCGGATCGGCCTCCGACACGACACCGACGACACGGCCCTCATCTTCTGTTTCTGTTGTCGCTTCGGCTCGCGGGCGCGCTCAGCCCGCGCTGTCGGCGCCGTACGGGGCGTACAGGTCCAGCAGTCGGGTCCGGGCGAAGCGGAGACGGTGGGCGAGCACGTCACCGACCCACTGGGCGATGGTGTTGCCGATGGCCGGGTCTTCCTGGCACATCAGCCGGACTGCCGTGGCGTCGAACTCGTACGCCCGCACCGGAGTCGTCGCTTCGGCGCCCAGGTGCCAGACGTGCGGGCTGAACAGCCAGGACCAGCCGACGAGTTCGTTGTGCCGGAGGGTCTCGATGACGGCCGCGCGGCGGCCCGGCACATGCATGTCGAGCTGGATCGTGCCCGTGCGGTGATCCAGAACCGGTCGGCCCGGCTGCCCTCCTCGAACAGGCGCGTCCCTTGCGGGAAGGAGACCTCGTGGGCGAAGCGCATGAGCCGCTGCCAGTGCTCGGCAGGCAGCGCGCGCGGACTGCTCGACGCCGGGCCGTCGACGGCGGACACCATCCGGGACCGCGAGGAACTCGCCGAGCAGATGCGGGCGTTGGGCGAGCTGACGCGGATGGCGGCCACGTACGGCTGTGACGTCTCCCGCCCGGCCGTCACCGCGCACGAAGCCGTGCAGTGGCTGTACCTCGGCTACCTGGCCGCGGTGAAGGAGCAGAACGGCGCCGCGATGTCGCTGGGCCGCACGTCCACCTTCCTGGACGTCTACCTCCAGCGGGACCTGGACGAGGGGATCATCGACGAGACCCGCGCCCAGGAACTGATCGACGACTTCGTGATCAAGCTGCGGATCGTACGGTTCCTGCGCACCCCCGAGTACGACGCGCTGTTCTCCGGCGACCCGACCTGGGTGACGGAGTCCATCGGGGGCATGAGCGCGGACGGGCGGACCCTGGTCACCCGTACCTCCTTCCGCTTCCTGCAGACCCTCTACAACCTCGGCCCGGCACCCGAACCGAACCTGACGGTCCCGTGGTCGCCGCAACTGCCGTCGTCCTTCAAGGAGTTCTGCGCCCAGGTGTCGATCGACACCAGCGCCGTCCAGTACGAGTCCGACGAGCTGATGCGGCCCCGTACGGGTGACGACACCGCGATCGCCTGCTGTGTGTCGGCGATGGCGGTCGGGAAGCAGATGCAGTTCTTCGGGGCGCGGGTCAACGTGGCCAAGGCGCTGCTGTACGCGGTCAACGGCGGCCGGGACGAGATGACCGGCGAACAGATCGCGTCCCCGACGCCTCCGCTGACCGGGGAGTACCTGGACTACGACGACCTGTCCGCGGCGTACGACCGTGTCCTGGACTGGCTGGCGCGGACGTACGTCGACGCGCTGAACGTCATTCACTACATGCACGACAAGTACGCCTACGAGCGCGTCGAGATGGCGCTGCACGACCACCCTGTGCACCGTTTCATGGCCTGCGGCATCGCAGGTCTGTCGGTCGCCGCGGACAGTCTGTCCGCCGTCAAGTACGCGCGGGTGAAGGTGTTCCGGGACGCCACCGGCCTCGCCGTCGACTTCCGTACGGAGGGCGAGTTCCCGGCGTACGGCAACAACGACGACCGCGCCGACAGCATCGCCGTCGGCCTGGTGGAGTCATTCATGGCGAAGGTGCGCGAGCACCCCGCCTATCGGGACGCCGAGCACACGCAGTCGGTGCTGACGATCACCTCGAACGTCGTCTACGGCAAGCACACCGGGCACACCCCCGACGGGCGCCGGGCCGGACAGCCCTTCGCCCCCGGCGCCAACCCGATGAACGGCCGTGACCGGCACGGGGTCGCCGCCTCCGCGCTCTCGGTCGCCAAACTCCCGTACGAGCAGGCCCGCGACGGCATCTCACTGACCACGACCATCACCCCCGAGGGGCTGGGGCACGCCCCCGAGGAGCGTGCGGGGCACCTGGTCGGCATCCTCGACGCCTACATGGCCGCGGGCGGCTTCCACATGAACGTGAACGTCCTCGACCGCGCCACGCTGGAGGACGCCATGGAACACCCGGACAAGTACCCGGACTTGACCATCCGCGTCTCCGGTTACGCCGTCAACTTCGTCCGCCTGACCCGGGAGCAGCAGCTCGACGTGATCAGCCGCACCTTCCACGGATCGCTGTGAGCACCGTCCGCGCTGTGACGACCGGCCGGATCCACTCCTGGGACCTGTCCACCGGCGTGGACGGCCCCGGGACCCGGTTCGTCCTCTTCGTCTCCGGGTGTCCGCTGCGGTGCCTGTACTGCGCCAACCCCGACACCTGGCACATGCGGGACGGGCGGGAGGCCACTGTCGACGAGGTGATGGCGGAGATCGAGAAGTACCGCGCCTTCATCACCACAGCCGGCGGCGGAGTGACCCTCACGGGAGGCGAGCCGCTGCTGCAGTCCGCCTTCACCGGCGAGGTCCTGCGCCGCTGCAAGGAGGCGGGACTGCACACCGCCCTCGACACCTCGGGTTTCCTCGGCGCCCGCGCCTCCGACGAACTCCTCGCCGACACCGACCTGGTGCTCCTGGACATCAAGTCCTTCGACATCACGGCCTACCGCCACCTGACGGGCGGCGAACTCGCGCCCACCCTGAACTTCGCCACCCGTCTCGACCGGCTCGGCGTCCGGATGTGGATCAGATATGTCCTGGTGCCGGGCTGGACGGATGATGCGGAGTCCGTGGCGGGTCTGGCCGACTTCGTCGCGGGTCTCGGCTCGGTCGACCGCGTGGACGTCCTGCCGTTCCACAAGCTGGGCGCCGCCAAGTACGAGGCCCTCGGCGTTCCGTTCTCGCTGCGCGACACTCCCGTCCCCACTTCCGAACTGGTCGAACGTGTCCGTGAACAGTTCCGGGCGCATGGCCTGCCGGCCTACTGAGCGCGGCACCGGGCACAGCAAGCGCAGCAGGCAGTCCGAGCGTGACAGCGAGGGTGGCCGCCGGTGGCGGCCAGGGTGGCGTAGCGCATGTCGACGAACCCGTTCGTCGACCATCACCTCATCTACGCCGTCGCCCTGATAGCGCCGGCCGACGTCTCCGCCGGCGACTCCCTCGGCCTCGCCAGGCTCTGGGTGAAGCTCCCGCTGGTCCGCCGCAGCCGCCGGCTGCGGTGATCGCGGGAGGGGCGGCGGGCTCGTCGGTGGGCCCGCCGCGCCGAACACGTGCCAGGGCCCTTCGGTCCCTGCCAGGGCCCTTCGGTCCCTGCCAGGCGACTCGTCCGAGGACGAGGCTCTCATCAAGACCCCCGATCCGAGAGGTGGGCATCATGACCCGCACCGTCACCGTCGGCCTCCACGGTTCAGTTGAGAGCCGTGCGGCGGCCGAGTGGGCCGCGCGCGAGGCACAGCTGCTCGGCCTGCCACTGAAGCTGGTCCAGGTCTGGGAGCCGGTGCCGCCGGCCATGGCGGAGGCACCGCTGCTCGGCGCCGAGACGCAGCGGTACTGGACCGAGAGGATTCCCCGCGAGACGAGCGAAGGGATCCGGCTGCGCCATCCCGGCCTCGACGTGACCGGCGAACAGCTGTCCGGCCAGCCCGCCGACGTACTGGTGGGCGCCATGAAGGACGCGGAGCTGCTCGTTCTCGGCTCCCGCGCACTGGGCGGGATCGGCGGGTTCATGGTCGGCTCGGTCGGGCTGTCCGTCGTGGCACATGCCGACCGGCCGGTCGTGTTCGTCCGCGCCGGGGAACAGGCCGCCGACGAACACGAGATGGACCCGGTCGGCATTCCGTCCGCGGCGACTCCGTTCCGGCCCGTCGTCCTCGGCCTCGACATCGAGCACCCCGACGACGGACTGATCGGCTTCGCGTTCGCCGCTGCCGCCCGCCGCGGCACCTCCCTGCGCGTCGTGCACGGCTGGAACCCGCCCGCCTATTACGCCCACGGCCTGTCCGTCGACCTCGAACTGCACGGGGCCCTGGCGGTACGCGAATCCACCGCCCTCACCGAGGTGCTGCGCCCATGGACCGAGAAGTTCCCGGCGACCGAGGTCACCGAGGAGTGCCCCTACGGCAGCCCCGGCAACCACCTCGTCGACGCCTCCCACGGGGCTTCCCTGGTCGTCGTCGGCCGTCGTCGCCGCCGCAGCCCGCTCGGCGCCCACATCGGCTCCGTCACCCACGCCGTCCTGCACCACTCCACCGCCCCCGTCGCCGTCGTCTCCCACGGCTGACCCATCCCGAGGAGCAGCAATCATGAAGGCAGCGGTTGTCCGAGCCTTCGGCGAACCCCTGGTCATCGAGGACCGCCCCGACCCCGAGCCCGGCCCCGGCCAGGTCCGCGTGCGCGTCGAGGCGTCCGGGCTGTGCCACACCGACATCCACGCCGCCCACGGCGACTGGCCGCTCAAGCCGACCCCGCCCTTCGTCCCCGGCCACGAAGGCGTCGGACTCGTCGAGAAGCTCGGCGACGGCGTCACCCGCCTGTCCGTCGGGCAGCGGGTGGCCGTGCCATGGCTCGGTTGGGCCTGCGGCCGGTGCGAGCACTGCCTGTCCGGTTGGGAGACGCTGTGCGAGCAGCAGATCAACACCGGCTACGGCTGCGACGGCGGGCACGCCGAGAAGATGCTGGCCTGGGCGGACTTCGCCCAGCCGGTGCCCGATGGTGTGAACGCCGTGGACGCCGCCCCGCTGGCCTGCGCCGGGGTGACCACGTACAAGGCGCTCAAGGTCGCCGGTGTGCGGCCCGCGCAGCTCGTCGCGATCTCCGGGATCGGCGGGCTCGGCCACCTGGCGGTGCAGTACGCGAAGATCGCCGGGGCGACCGTCGCCGCGATCGACGTCACCGACGAGAAACTCGAACTGGCAGCCGAACTCGGCGCGGACCTCGTCATCGACGCCCGCAAGGACGACGTCGGCCAGGTCCTCAAGCAGCACGGAGGAGCGCATGCCGCGATCGCGCTGGCCGTGAACGAGGCTGCGGTCACAGCCGTCAACTCGGGCCTGCGGCGCGGCGGGAAGCTCGTCATGGTGGCGCTGCCCGCGCACGGCACGATCCAGGTCCCGATCTTCGACACCGTGCTGAACGGCACCTCGGTGATCGGCTCGATCGTCGGCACCCGGCAGGACCTCGCCGAGGTCTTCCAACTGCACGCGGCCGGCCGCACCAAGGTCATCTGCGAGACCCGGCCGCTGGCCGCCGTCAACGAGTCCATCGACGAGGTGCTGCGCGGCGAGGTCAGGGCCCGGATCGTCTTCGACCTCGGTACGGGAAGGTGAGGACGATGAACCTACCGATCGTCGTCGGAGTCGACGGCTCCGAGCCCAGCCTGCGGGCCGTCGACTGGGCGGCCGACGAGGCCGTACTGCACGGGCTGCCGCTGCGGGTGGTGTACGCGTCGCTGTGGGAACGGTACGAGGGCACCTCGCTCGCCGAGGACGTCGGCAAGCCGTCCGAGCAGGTGCTGGCCGAGGACATCGTGGAGACCGCCGCCCGGCGCGCTCGCCGGCGTCAGCCCGACGTGAAGGTCTCCACCGACGTGCTGCCCGAGGAACCCGAGTACGCGCTGGTGCGGGAGAGCCGCAGCGCCACGCTGCTGGTGACAGGCAGCCGTGGCCGCAGCGGCCTCGCCGAGGCGCTGCTGGGCTCCGTGAGCCTCACCGTGGCCGGGCACGCGCAGTGCCCGATGATCGTGATACGCGGCAACCACGACAACCAGGCCCGGACCGCAACGCACGGCCGCGTCGTCGTGGGCGTCGGAGAGAAACCGGCGGGCTCGGCGGCCGTGCGCTTCGCCTTCGAGGAGGCGCGGCGACGCGGGGTTCCGCTTGACGCCGTACGGGCCTGGCGGTGGCCCGCACACGAGAGCACCGACCATCCACTGCTCACCGGAGAACCCGCCCGGCTGCACGAGCAGCAGGCGGTGGAGACCCTGGAAACGGCGCTCCAGGACGCCCCCGCCGGCGTCGAGTCACACCGCCGCGCGGTCGAAGGCCACACCCGGACCGTGCTCGTGAACGCCTCACGGAACGCCGACCTCCTGATCATCGGAGCCAGGCGCCGCCCCGGGCACCACGGGCTCCAGCTGGGCCGGGTGACCCACGGCGTGCTGCACCACTCCGCCTGCCCGGTCGTCATCGTGCCCGAGCGAGGGTGAGCGCCGGGGCGCGGCGGCTTCCCGCACCAGGACCCCGGCTTCGTCGACCAGGTTCTCGACAAGAGCCCTGAGGCCGCTCGCGCCCGCTTGCCGCCGGACACCGACACCCGCCTGTCCGTCGCCGACCATGTCCTGCGCAGGCGGGACCACGTCGACGTGATCGTGTCCGGCAAACAGCCCTGCTTCGACCGGCTGTCCATGGACCAGGCCCGCGCCCACCGCGCGCGGCGCCGGGATGTGGGAGTGGGCCGGCACGGATCACGGCACCGATCCGCCCGAGGTCGCGGACTGGCCTGGAGCGCCTGAACCGACCACTCACCAAGAGGAGTTCACCGTCATGACCGTACGCGTAGGCATCAACGGCTTCGGCCGTATAGGGCGCACCTACCTGCGCGCGGCCCTCGACCGCGCGCAGGCGGGCACCCAGGACGTCGAGGTGGTCGCGATCAACGACATCGCCTCACCCGCCACTGTGGCCCACCTGCTGGAGTACGACTCGACGTTCGGCCGCATCGGCCGCGACGTCCAGCACGACGACAGCTCCATCACCGTCGACGGACGACGCATCGCAGTCACCGCCGAACGCGACCCGGCGGCCCTGCGCTGGTCCGACTACGGTGCCGGCGTCGTCGTCGAGTCCACCGGCCGGTTCCGCGACCGCGACTCCGCGGCCCTGCACCTCAAGGCCGGAGCCCACACCGTGCTGCTGTCGGCGCCGGGCAAGGGCGTGGACGCCACCATCGTCCTGGGCGTCAACGACGACACGTACGACCGCCACCGCGACCGGATCATCTCCGCCGCCTCCTGCACCACCAACTGCGTCGCACCGATGATGAAGGTGCTCCACGACGCCTTCGGTGTCGAGCGCGGCATGATGACCACCATCCACGCCTACACCAACGACCAGTCCCTGCTCGACGGCCCGCACAAGGACCTGCGCCGCGCCCGCTCGGCCGCGAGGAGCATCATCCCGACCAGCACCGGAGCCGCCCGCGCGGTCGGCCTCGTGATACCGGAGCTGGCAGGGGCGCTGGACGGCATCGCCGTCCGTGTCCCCGTCGAGGACGGCTCGCTCACCGACCTCGCCGTGGTCCTCAACCGTGAGGCGAGCGCGGACGAGGTCAACGAGGCGTTCACCGTGGCCGCCGAGGGATCGCTCAACGGCATCCTCCGGGTGTCGAAGGCGCCCATCGTCTCCCGTGACGTCATCGGCGACCCCGCCTCCTGCATCTTCGACCCGGCCCTCACCCAGGCCAACGGCACGCTCGTCAAGGTCTTCGGCTGGTACGACAACGAGTGGGGCTACACCAACCGGCTCCTCGACCTCACGGCGCTGGTGGCGGACGACTGACACGTCCCGAAGGGGACCGGTGCCGTCGGCCACCGGTCCCCTTCGCATGTCACGGGCGACCGGCGGAAAGATTGGGCCGACCGGCCCCCGGTCCATCCCGGACAGCCCATGGGCCCCCTCGCCGATCCGCTGCATGCCCGAAGTGCCGAGAGGGACATGGAGGAGCCCCCCGATGACGGACGACGTGCTCAACCAGCCCCCGGTTCACGCCCTGCTCGCGGACGGCACCACCGTGTGCATCCGCCCCGTGGTGCCGGGAGACCACGACTCGGCGGTGCGGCGGTCAGGGCGCCGTGGCTGTCCTGCCAGACCACGACACCCCAGCCCGGTCACGCGGTCATATGGGCCGAAGAGGCGTTGCTGAAGGACCGCTCGGGACCGGTTCCCGGCAGGGGGTGGGGCCGTTTGCCCCTGGGAGACGGCAGGTGGGGGTGTATCTCGAACACTCCGCCCAGGCCGGTGACCCGCAGGACCCGCAGAAAGCTGCCGCTGTCGGTGACCAGCCGCAGCCGGCCGTGCCGCGCCCGGACCCGGTTCCGGGTCCGGCACAGGACACCAAGCCCGGCGCAGTCGATGAAGGACACGGGACGCAGGTCGAGCACCAGATCGGGGTGCCGGCCCGAGGACAGGGCGTCGAGGCGGGACGCCAGCGGGATCGCCGCCACGAGGTCGATCTCGCCGCTCAACGTCACGAGGGTCGCCCCGTCGATGGCGCGTACCGTGCGAGACGGTGCGGACGTCATCTGGTTTTCGGACATGGTGAGATCAAAGCCGCAGTGGAAGTCCGTGCGGAAGGGCCGAACGGTCCCTGGCGGTGGGGCCCGGTGGGCCCGAGTACCTGCCGTACCCAACAAACCCCGCCCGGTCGGGAAGGTGGCCCGCTCGGCTCAAGCGGTCCCCCTCGAACGCAGGTCAAGCTGAATGTGCGGGGTCGAACCCGGCGCGAGCGGGGTGTCTGACTCGTATTGGCAGCTGAGATCCCGCCCTTTCCCCACGTCGCAAGCCGAACGGCCTTGTCCCAAGGGGCCGTTCGGCGTTCTGACGGGTCCTCATGACTCCTGTCCCTCGGGCCGGCGGACGACGAGCATCGTCGGTGGAGGCACTCCGGCCCGGATCGTCGGGCGGCGCCCCTGGTCCGTCACGGACCTGTTTTCGGCGCCTCCTGCCTCAGGCACACGCCCTGGGCACACCCCTGAGCGTGCAGAAGGGAAGCAGGCCCATGACTCTCCAACACGTGGTCGTCGGAGTGGACGGCTCACTGGTCTCTGTACGGGCGTTGGACCAGGCCGCGGAGGAAGCGGCACGGCGCGGCATCGCGCTGCGCGTGGTGTACGCCGTGCCCGACCGCGATGAGGCCGGCCCGGTTCTCGCGTCCGCCGCCTCGCGCGTGCGTGAACGGCACCCCGCCGTGCCCGTGGAGACCAGGGCCGAGGAGGGCGGCGTCGTGCGGGCGCTGGTCCGCGAGAGCACGGACGCGGTTCTCACGGTCGTGGGCACGCGGGGACTCGGTGGACTGGCCGGTTGGGCGTGCGGAGCGGTGAGTTCACGGCTCGCCGCGCAGGCGCACGGTCCGCTGCTGGTCGTACGCGGGGAACGTCCGCACGACGACCCCCGCGAGGTGCTGCTCGGCCTGGAGAGCGACATCAGCGCAGACGCGGCCCTCTACGCCATCAAGGAGGCGGAGCGGCGCGGCGCGCGCCTGCGTGTCCTGGATTCCTGGACGCACCGGCACACGAGTCCCGAACTGCCCTCGTTGGTACCGGCGACGAGCCCGGGACACGAGCGCCACCCCAGGACGGAGTTCGAGAGCCGGACGGTCCGCACCACCCCGGCGCAAGCCCTGGTGGAGGCCACCCGGGATGCCGCCGTCGTGGTCATCGGATCGCACCGGCCGGGCAGCCGGCACGGCGGACACCTGGGGCCGGTCGCACACGCCCTCCTGCACCACTCGCACTGTCCCGTGGTCGTCGTCCCCACCGGGTGAAGTACCCCCCGTTGACCTGGACAGCTTGATACAAGCATTCAAGCCGACGAGAGCGCGCCTCGCTTCAAGCCGCTGCGCGTCACATTCGAGAAGGTCCACCGGCATGATCCGAGGCCAACCCTCAAGGGGGCACGAGGGGCGCACGGTGCTGCAGAGGCTGTCACAACGCAGCGGCGGCCGTACGGCCGCCGACCGACGACGTTTCCGACCGGGAGCCGTACGGCCAATGCGTTGTCACGCTTCTTCGGCTCGCCGATGCCCGGCGCCTGGCTCCCGCAGCTGCTGACGCACCTCGGCGTCGATGCCCTGGGCGAGCCTGCGCTGATGCTTCGCTGTCGAGTGCTGGTAGATCAGCTGGGCCCGCTCCCGCGCCCGCCGCCTGACCGGCCCGCGCGTCCTCCCACCTCCTCCTCCACCACCTCCACCTCGCATTGTCGGCCCGCGCTCCCGCCTGATCTGAACCGCGCGAGCCTCATCGGGGACTCGGGGCGTCGTGCAGCGACGTGGCACCGCCCCGGTCAGCCATCCGTCGGTCCCCGGCCGGTCGTACGCGGCGAACGGGGACCGTGCCGACGAGCACCACGCCGGACCGGGGACCGAGCCCAACGAGATCGGGGACCGGGCCTCGGTCCCGGACGTTCCCCGAGACCAGGATCGAGACGGGGACCGTCCCGCGCGGAGCACCGCAAGAGCGTCCACCGGGACCGAGAAGGACGAGGCCGGGGACCGCTACAACAGTGCCGTCGGGGACCGGCATGGACAGTGGCGGGACGGGACCGGTTCACTCTGGGAAACCCCTGCTCAGGGCGCTATGAGGCCGGTCCCCGCAGCGGTCCCCGACTGCGAGGACCGGTCCCGCAACCCGCCCTGGCATCTTGGGGACCGTCTCGTGCGGCAACACGGGGACGGGGACGGGGATTGGGGACGGGGACGGTCCCCCTGACTCGACGTCAGGGGGACCGTCCCCAACGAGCGTCGCAGCGTGGTCCCGAACGATCCGGGGACCGTGGATCACGTCGCTTCGGGGACCGGTCCCCAGGAGCCCCGTCCGCTGGTCCCCGCCGACCCACGGTCCCGGACCATCTCCGACGGCCGGCCGAGAGCAGCCCCGGCACGGTCCACGCTCCTCACCCGCCCGGGACGATGGCCCGCCCTGGCAAGACAGCACGACCACCCGTCATCACGCAGACCCCACGGAGAACCGAGCGTGCACAACCAGCACCACGAACGCCCCACCGCACAGCAGGAGGCGACCACTACCCCAGACAACCGTGCAGCAAGTTGTACCGGGAGCAATGCTCCCGGAGTTCCCGCCCCAGGGGTGGCGGGTGCAGCCCGGCGCCAGGGGGCCCCGGACCGTCAGGCTGGGACCGAGGGCGGACCGCAGCCTGGAGGGAACCGGCAGGCCGAGTCCTTCTCGAAGAGACGTCAGCGCCCGCGTCAGCCAAAGTCGCGCAAGCGTCTGCACCAGCCCAGCTGCCGTATGAACGACGCCGAGTTCAAGCGTTTCACCGATGCCGCCGCCCACTGCGAGATGTCCAACGCCGCCTTTCTCGCCTACGCCGTCGACAAGGCCGCCCGCGACCTGACCCGCACCGCCGCCGAGATCGCCACCGAACGCGAGGTCATCCACGAGCTGTTCGCGGCCCGTCGCCACCTGGGCCGCATGCACGGCCTGTTCAACCAGGTCGCCAAGGCCCTCAACTCCGGCGCCGACGCTCCCCACCTTGATGCCTCGGCCAAGGCCGTCCGGAGCGCCGCTCGCCGTATGGAGGACGCAGCCGATGCCCTGCTCGCCCACCGCGACGGCGGTGCCCCTGCGTGATCCCCAGCATCCACAAACGCGGCAGCGAAACCATCGGCCTCATCAAATACCTCTACGGCCCCGGCACCGACGAGGTGCACATCGACCCGCACCTGGTGGCTGCCTTCGACCCGCTCACCCCCGACCCCGGCCGCGACCCGAAAGCCACCTACGAACAGCTTGAGCACCTGCTCGACCAGCCCGTCAACGCCCTGCCCGCCAGCAAGCGCCCCGAGAAGCACGTATGGCACCTGTCGGTGCGGGCCGCCCCCGAGGACCCGATCCTGTCCGACGAGGACTGGGCGGCCATCGCCCGCCGTATGGTCGCCGCCACCGGCATCGCCCCCGACGGAGACGAGCAAGCCTGCCGGTGGGCAGCCGTCCGCCACGCCGACGACCACATCCACATCATCGCCACCCTGGTCCGCGACGACGGCCGCCGCCCCCGCCGCCACAACGAGGCCCGCCGCGCCCAGGCCGAATGCCGCCGCATCGAAGTCGACTACGGGCTGCGCCGCGTCCCGCCCCGGGACGGCACCGCCGCCAAGCGCCCCACCAGCGCCGAACTCCACAAGGCGGAACGCGAGGGCAGGGAGCGGGCCGCCCGAGAGGAGCTGCGGGAGACCGCACGTCGGGCAGTGGCGGGAGCGACGAGCGAGGAGGAGTTCTTCGACCGGCTGGCCGCCGCCGGCCTACTGATCCGCAAGCGCGTCGCGCCCTCCGGCGACCTGCTCGGCTACAAGGTCGCACTGCCGGACAACCGCAACGGCGAGAGGGAGCCCGTGTTCTACGCGGGCTACACCCTCTCCCCCGACCTGTCCCTGCCCCGCATCCGCAAACGCTTCTCCGGCGACAGCGACGCATCCAGCCGAAGCGACAGCGCGCCCTCCTCCCGATCCCCCGGTCCGGCCGCCGCGCGGCGCAGTACGGCCACCGCAGCGTGGCAAACACTGCTGATCATCGATCACGGTGAGGACGATCGCCATCCAGCGGCTCTTCGCAGCCGGCATGACCCTGCAGAGCACCCAGCGCTTCATGGAGCACCCCGAGGGCATGGAGCGGCTGACACGGACCGTCGACGACCTCGACGACACCATCAAGATCATTCGGTCCACGATCTTCGGACTGCGCACCCACAGCGGGGTCGGGCGGGAGAGCGACGGCTTGCGCGGCCGGGTGGCCGAGGCGGTGAGTGCCTCCGCCACGTCACTCGGATTCCCGCCCGCGCTGCGCATCGAGGGACTCGTCGAGACCGATGTCCCCGGCGACATCGCCGACCATGCGGTCGCGGTGCTCGGCGAGGCTCTCAGCAACGCGGCCCGGCACTCCGGAGCACAGGCTGTGGACGTCCGGCTCCAGTGCGCCAGGGGCGAGTTGACGCTCACGGTGACGGACGACGGCTGCGGGGTGCCGGGTGACGTCGGACGCAGCGGGCTGAAGAACATCAAGGAGCGGGCCGTCACCTTCGGCGGAACTCTGACACTCGGCGAACGGCCGGAGGGCGGCGGCACCCGGCTGGTGTGGCGGGTTCCCGTGAGCGCGGACGGTGTCACGGACGGAGGCTGACCGCGGAAGGCCCGGCCCCGCCGGCCCGGACGACGAGGCGGGGCGAGGCAGGGCAGCGCGGACTCATCGCGTCGAGCGGTCCGTGGAGGCGGGCTGTTCGAGATGGCTGGCCAGGACCGCCGCCTGGACACGGCGTTGGACGCCGAGCTTGGCCAGCAGCCGGGAGATGTGGTTCTTCACCGTCTTCTCGGACAGGTAGAGCTTCTTGCCGATCTCACGGTTGGTGAGCCCGTCCCCGATCAACGCGAGGATGTCCCGCTCGCGCGGTGACAGGCCGGCGAGCTCGGGTGCGGGGGGTGCCGGTCCCTCGGTGGGGTCCGCCCGCAGGGAGCGCATCAGGCGGGCGGTCGTGGTCGGATCCAGCATCGACTGGCCGGAAGCGACGGTGCGGACCGCCGCGACCAAGTCGGACCCCCTGATCTGTTTGAGCACATAGCCCGCCGCCCCGGCCATGATCGCGTCGAGCAGGGCTTCCTCCTCGTCGAAGGAGGTCAGCATCAGACAGGCCAGCTCCGGCATCCGGCTGCGCAGCTCGCGGCAGACACTGATCCCGTCACCGTCCGGCAGGCGTACGTCGAGCACGGCCACGTCCGGGCGCAGTGCCGGCCCGCGCACCAGCGCGTGCTCGACGCTGTCCGCGTCGCCGACCACCGAGATGTCCGGCTCGGAGTCCAGCAGGTCGGTGAGACCGCGTCGTACGACCTCGTGGTCGTCCAGCAGGAAGACCCGGATCGGGTTCTGTTCCGTGAAGGTACGTGCCTCGGCCATGACGATCCCTCGTTCGCTGGTGGACCTCGGACCACGGACCACATGCCGACTGTGATGACGATCGTCACCCGTCCGAACCGCTCGCACCAGGGCCGACCGGGCCAACCCGAGCCCGCCGTGCCGTGCACGGGCGCGGAAGCATCAGGGCCGAAGGGCCCATCGGAAGAGCCTGCCCGGCCTCTGTCCCGGTGCTCGCCCCGGTACCAGGCTCGGTAGAAGAAGAGGGGCCCATGGGCAGCGACGCTGGAGGTACGGATCATGCTTCGACATGTCACCGCGGGGATCGACGGTTCTCCCGAAAGCCTGGCAGCCGCGCACTGGGCGGCCCGGGAAGCCACGCGCCGGGGCGCCGCGCTGTGCCTGGTGCATGCCTGGGAGTGGCATCCGCGTCCGGCTCCGTCCGTGCCGGCGGACATGTCCGAACGGGCCCTGGCCGAGGACCTGCCGGAACGGGCGGCGGACAGCATGCGCGCCGCGCACCCAGGTCTGCAGGTCATCGGCCAGGCACTGGCGGACTCGCCGGTCTCGGCCCTTCTCAAGGCGGCCGAGCAGGCCGAGCTGCTGGTCCTCGGCTCCCGTGGACTCGGCGGCCTCGCGGGGTTCCTGATGGGGTCGGTGTCGCAGCGGGTCGCCGCCAGGGCAACCCCTCCCGTGGTGTTGGTGAGGGTGGGCGGGAGCACCGCCGACGAGCACTTCTCGGCACCGGACGGCATCTCCCCGGACGAGATACCCGGGATCCCGTACCGCGATGTCCTTCTCGGTCTCGACACCGGGCGGCCCTGTGACGAGCTGATCGAGTTCGCCTTCGACGCCGCCAGGCGCCGGGGCTCCTCGCTGCGCGTGATCAACGCCTTCAGCCGTCCGCCGGACTTCGCGGCGGCGCACAGGATCGTCCCGGTGAGCGGCCCGGAGCTACGGGCGGAGCAGGAGCTCGCCGTGGCCGCCGCGCTGCGCCCCTGGTGCGAGAAGTTTCCCGAGGTCGCCGTCACCGAGAGCGTCACCGAAGGCCGTGCGGCCGACGAGCTGATCGGCGCCTCGGCCGGCGCGGCCCTCGTCGTGGTGGGACGCCGGATCCGCGAATCCCGTCTCGGTACTCACCTCGGCCCCGTCGCACACGCGGCGCTGCATCACGCGCCCTGCCCCGTCGCCGTCGTCCCGCACGCCTGAACACGCCCGGAGGAACAGGAGAGTTGACCCGGCTCGGACCGCCCGTACCCCCTGCTTCGCCGTCACCACCCGCGCCGGCCGGGAGTGCTTGCCACCGGCCGCGGAACCCGAGGAGCTGCCGGGGCCCAGCGGCCCCTCCTGACGCATGTCCCCTGCCCGGACACCGAATCGCGTCCCCTCAAGGAGGGCTCCATATGCTCCGCAGCGTCACCGTCGGCCTGGACGGCTCACCGGAGAGCCTCGCCGCCGCCGACTGGGCCGCCCGCGAGGCGCAGCTCCGCGACACGCCCCTGCGCCTCGTGCACGCCTGGCACTGGCAGCCCCACACGTACGCGTCACTGGCGGGCACCCTCAGACCGTCGCCCACGAAAGGACCGCACCGCGACTGGGCCGAACGCCTGCCGCGCGAGACCTCGGCCCGGCTTGCCGAACGCCATCCCGGTCTGCGCGTCAGCGCCGAACAGAGCACGGAGCGGCCCGTCACGGCCCTGCTGGCTGCCTCCCGGGACGCCGATCTCCTGGTGCTCGGATCCCGGGGCCTGAGCGGGGTGACCGGGTTTCTGGCCGGCTCCGTCGCGCTCTCCGTCGTGGCGCGGACCGAGCGGCCGGTCGTCCTTGTCCGAGCCGGTGAAGACGCCGAGACCGATCACCTGACGGGCGATGTCGTGCTCGGGCTCGACCTGGAGAACTCCGACGGCCCCGTGATCCGGTTCGCGTTCCAGGCGGCTTCCCGCCATGCGGCGAACCTGCGCGTCGTCCACGGCTGGAAGCCACCGCCCTCCTCCGGCTACGGCGACGCCTTCGACATCGAGCCCAACGCGGAACTGGGCGCGCGGGTGCGGCGCAAGCTGGCCGACGTACTCCGGCCGTGGCGGTCGAAGTTCCCCGGCGTCGAGGTGACCGAGCAGGCCCTGATCGGTACGGCGGGCTCCCACTTGGTGAACGCATCCCGGAACGCCGCACTTGTCGTCGTCGGCCGGCGGAACCGTCGTACGCGGGCCGGGAATCACATCGGACCGGTGACGCACGCGGTCCTGCACCACGCCGCCGCCCCGGTCGCAGTGATCCCGCACGATTGAACACGCCCTCGTTCGAACCGATCCGCCCTCGACGCCACTTTCATGGCACGGTCGGCCCGAACGGGCCCGTCCGGCAAGGAGCATCGCCGCCTGGGTGTACGACCAGGCGTTGATGAAGCCGCCGAAGTCCCCGAAGGCGTCCCTGGCGTACACATACGGGCCGACGAGCCGATCTGCCGTGTATCCAGCATCGCTCGGTGTCCACGCCTATGGGAGGGGCCTCCTGCCCGGGGCGGCGAGTCAGTCCGGAACGGGCAGCCGGCGGTGGAAGAGACCGAGGGCCCCGTCCGGTCCGCTTCGGAAGAGGGACGTTCGGCCCCTGTGACGGTACCCATGGGCCCCTGATGGTCCGACCGGTCCGGGCGGGACATTGAACGCAGGACGACGACGGCACGCGGACAGATATCGCGCTACGCCTACCAGACCCCCAGACAGGGATGAGCATCATGGCGGTTCACGAATCCCCCGGCCGGCACACGGGTTTCCACCTCCCGTCGCGACACCGGGCCGGGACGACCCGGAGGGCCGGCGAGACCACGACCGACACGGCCGACACGACGGCCACGGCGACCCGCGCCCGGGTCTTCGCGGGGCTGCGGATCGTCACCGGATTCGTCTTCCTCTGGGCCTTCCTCGACAAGACCTTCGGCTGGGGCTACGCCACCGCCGTCGGCAAGGGCTGGGCCGACGGCGGCTCGCCCACCAAGGGCTTCCTCAGCGGCGTCGCCGCCGGGCCCATGGAATCCACCTTCCATTCCTGGGCCGGAGCGGGCTGGGCGAACTGGCTGTTCATGCTCGGCCTGCTCGGCGTCGGCCTCGCCCTGGTCAGCGGCATCGCACTGCGGCTCGCCGCGGTCGCCGGGACCGCCCTGATGGCGTTCATGTGGATCGCCGAGTGGCCGCCCGCCAAGGCGCTGTCCGACGGCACCCCGAGCATGTCCTCCAACCCGGTCGTCGACTACCACGTCCTGTACGCGGCCGTTTTGATCGCCCTCGCGGTCGCCTCGGCCGGCACCACCTGGGGCCTCGGCAGGGCCTGGGCCCGACTTCCCGTCGTCCGCGACCACACCTGGCTCCGCTGAACACCGCCCGCACACCCAGGACCCCGCCCCCGACCGCAAGCAGAGGCACCGCCATGACCGTACGTGCAGGCATCAACGACTTCGGCTCCACGGGCCGCGACAACCGCCTCCTCAACCTCACCAACCTCCTCGGCATCACCGAACACGTCGCCACCCGCCGGTGACCGCCACCGCCGGACAGACGCTGGTACCGCGCCTGCAGACGGTTCGGGCCGTGGTGTTCGACACCGACGGGGTGATCACCGACTCGGCCCGGGCTGCACGCCGCCGCCTGGCAGTCGGCCTTCGACGCCTGCCTGGAGACGGCGGGTCAGCACCGCCCGTTCGACCCGGTGGAGGACTACCGCCGCTACGTCGACGGCAGGGCCCGGCTGGACGGCGCCGCCGCCTTCCTCACCGCGCGCGGGCTGCGGCTGCCGACCGGCACCCCCGACGACCCGCCCGGCACCGGCACCGTACGGGCCGTCGCCGCCCGCAAGGAGCAACTGTTCGCACGACGGCTGGCCGCGGGTTCGATCCCCGCCTGGCCCGGCACCGTACGGCTGCTGCACGCGCTGCGCGCCGAGGGCGTGCCGTGCGCCGCGATCTCGGCTTCCCGGCACGCGCCGGAACTGCTGGCGGGCGCGGGAGTACAGGACCTGTTCGAGGCCGTGGTGGACGGCAACGAGGCGGCCCGCCTCGGGCTGCCGGGCAAGCCCGACCCGGCGATCTTCCTGGAGGCGGCCCGGCGGCTGGGCGTACCGGCCGGGGAGGCTGCCGTCGTCGAGGACGCGCTGGCCGGTGTCGAGGCCGGCCGGCGCGGCGGCTTCGGCCTGGTGGTCGGGGTGGACCGGACCGCCGGGCCGACCAGTGCCGACGACCTGAGCGAGCACGGGAGGCCGACCTGGTGGTCGCGGACCTCGCCGAGTTGCTGACCGCCACGGAGGCGTGACGATGCCGGACGACTGGACCTTGAGCTACGAGGGCTACGACCCGGCGGACGAGCGGCAGCGCGAGGCGCTGTGCACGCTGGGCAACGGCTACTTCGCCACCCGGGGCGCCGCCCCGGAGACGGCAGCAGGCCCGTCCCACTACCCCGGCACCTACGTCGCGGGCTGCTACAACCGGCTGACCTCGACCGTCGCCGGACGGCAGGTCGAGAACGAGGACATCGTCAACCTCCCGAACTGGCTGCCGCTGCGCTTCCGCACCCGGGGCACCGGCGGCGACCGGCCAGGCACCTGGTTATCTCCGGACGACGGCACACTGCTTGCGTACCGGCAGACCCTGGACCTGCGCCGCGGCACCCTCACCCGGCGGATGCGGCTGCGGGACACCCAGGACCGCCTGCTGACGGTCGACCAGGTCCGCCTGGTGCACATGGGCGACCCCCATCTGGCGGCGCTGCGCACGGAGTTCACGGCCGAGGGCTGGACGGGTGAGCTGGAGGTGGAGTCCGCGCTCGACGGCGACATCACCAACGCGGGCGTGGACCGCTACCGCGACCTGAACGGCCGTCACCTCACCGAGTGGCACACCGGGTCGGCCGAGCCCGACACCGTATGGCTGGGTCAGCGAACGGTGATCCGGCGTCCGGTGACCCGCTCCGGGGTGATGCGCACCCACAGTTCGCGGTCGCCGCCCGCCCACGGTGCTGAGTGGGCCGCGCCGACGAGGTGCCGGGCGGCGGCGGGGTCGGTGACCCATTCGGCACGGCCGACGACGAGGACGCTCCAGCCCTCGCTCAGCGCCTCGTCGATGTGGTCCACCTCGAAGGCGGCCTCGGCTCCGGCGGCCAGAGCGGGCGTGGCGCCGCGCGCGGTGCTGAAGGCGACCGCGCCGTCCACGACCGTGTGGTTGACCGGGACGATGGCCGGGCCGTCGGGCGTGGACACCGAGACGCGTAAGACGCCGTGGGTGGACAGCCGGGCCCAACACTCCCCGGGGTCCAGCTCCGTCAGCTCGGGATGGTAGGCCGCCCGCCCGATGCCGGGCGGCAAGTCCGCATCGCTGCCGCGCAGTTGGGCCACAGTGGTCTCCAGCGCGTCGGCCAGCCGAATCAGGAAGCCCGTGCCCGGAGACGCGGTCGGCTGCTCCTCCACGTACCGCAGGTAATCCGAAGCCGTGCCCGCCCGTTCGGCCACCTGCTCCCTGGTGAGCCCCAACTCCTCGCGCCGCGCTGCCACCCGCCGTCCGATGTCTCCGGCGTTCCTCGTCGGTTCCGGCATGGCCGATCACTTCCTTTCGCCTTGTCACTCATCAGTCATGGGGTGGGGACCCGGTCACGGTCCGGGCACCGTCCGGGCGCCCGACGGCCCGGGTGGACCTGCTCTCCGCGCGGGCCGTGCCGAATCCGGTCAGCCCCACGGCGAGGGCGGCCACAAGACCGGGCCAGGACGGCGGCGAGGTCTCCAGGACGGCCCGCAGGAACGGCACGTACAGCGCGGCGGCTGCCAGCCCCACCGCGGCCAGCACCGCCCAGGGCAGGAAGGGGTTCTCGCGGGTGAACAGCCGCTCCCGCAGCCCCAGTACAACGCCGAGCTGGGCGGCCAGCAACGCGAGGAACAGTGTGGTCTGCCATGGCTGACCGGTGTGCCGGACCCACAGCCCCGCGGCGAGGCTCGTGCCGGTGACCACCGTGCCGAGGCGCAGTACCCGCTGCCACAGCCCGCCGCCGAGCACATGCTGCCCGGGCGGGCGCGGCGGGCGGCGCATGGCGTGCCGGGAGACCGGCTCGGCGCCCATGGCTACGCCCGTCAGACCTGAGCTGTCATGGTTCTCTCCGGGTTCGATGCGGTGGCCGCCGGTGGTGCGCGGTCTCGAGGCGTGCACCCGGCATTCGGGGGGTGCGTGCCGGTCCTGGCACGCGATCACCACTGCTGTCCGCCGCCGTCACGGCGGTGGAACCGTTGGGCCTTCCTGCCCGGGGCCCGGGGCGTTGTCAGGAGTGCTTCCGCTCCACCGGGGACCGGTGAGGGCCCACGTCCGCTCCCACTGCCCCGCACGGTGGCGGTCCAGCCCCATCCGTACGGCCCGGCGGCCGGCCAGCAGCGACAGGGCGACACCGCTCGCGGCCAGCATCCCGGCGAAGGCGGACAGTGCGACGGTCTGTCCCGGGGTGAGCGGCGCGCTGACGAGCCGGCCCTGCCCGTCCGTCCAGATCACGGTCCTGGCGCCCGCCCTGCTGCCCGCCGCGACCCGCACCCCCGCCGTACGGACCGTGTCGCCGGACGCCGTCCACCGCACAACCGCCCAGGTGCGGGCATACGTGCCGGGCCCCGGATCGCCAGCGTCCTCGGTCAGCACGGCGGAGGTACGGTGCCGCTCCTGGCGCTGCTGGAGCAGCACGCTTCCGACACGCACCGAGCTCAGGGCGCCGGCCAGGGGCATTCCCGCCGCCATCACCACTGACGTCACCAGGACGACCCATGCCTCGACGACATCCGAGCGGCGCCTGAGCGGATTGCGCCGCCACCGCCACCACCTCACCTTCATGCCCATGGCCGACCCCGCTTTCCGATCACGGCGGTACGAGTAACCCGCAGCGACGGTCGCACACACACCGCACACCGGAGCAGAGCCCATCGGCCCGTACAAGGGGCCGATGGGCCCCGTTTGACTGTCGTCGGAGGCTGACCGGGTACCGCTCAGGCCGACGAACGTCCTCACTGCGGGGCCCAGTTCGGCAGTCCGCCAATTGGTGGGGAAATCCAGGGGACGTCCCCAAGCACAGTGCGGGATCGGGGCCGACGTGGCCGACGCACCGCAGGTCTTGATTCCCTGGAGCGCACCGCAGTCCCTGCCCACGGGATGGGGCTAGGCTGAGGCCGGACGCCCTGGACCCCGGCGGCATACTGCCAGTTGACACGGATGCATCGGTGGCGCCCTCTTCGGCCGCCTGGTGCCTCCCCCGCGGCCACCGGTTCCGTTCTGTCTCCCCTCCTCCCCTCATACAGCCATGCTCGCTGCGCAGCGCCCCGTTCTCCCCCGGCTGGGCGGAACGTCACCGCGACCATCGCCGGCAGCGGCTGCCTCCGCACCCCTGTACCGCGCGATGAGAGGTCTCACGATGACTCCTTGTCCGCGCCGACGCGCTCCGGCGGACCCGAACACCGCCCGGCACATGTACCTCGGTCGGCTCGGGAGATGAGGACCAACGGCCCCTGCCGTGGGAGCCAGCCCCTGGCGATTCTTGCGGGGACGGCGTGGTCGGGCCACCACGGCCACGAGACACGGGACGCGACCGTCCGACGGCACTTTTGAGGAGCCGAGGAAAGCATGCCTACGATGCCCCGCCCTGCGAAGCCGGAGACCCCGACAGGCAAGTCCTCAACAGGCAGGTCCTCAACAGGCAGGTCGCCGACGGGCGACCGGGCGGAGAACCCGCAGGAAGCCATCGGCTCGCCCCGGTCCCCCGGTCCCGCCACGAACGCGCAGGCCCAGGCGCCGCCGTCGGCCGGCCGACGGTGGCTGATGCTGGCGCTTGCCACGGTCGGGTTCGCGGTGAACTTCTGGGCCTGGGCGTTGCTGAGCCCGCTCGGCCCGCGGTTCAAGGACAGCCTGCAACTGAGCGCGTTCCAGCAGGCGTTGCTGGTCGCCGTGCCGGTGGTGGTGGGCTCGTTGGGCCGTATACCGGTGGGTGCGCTGACGGACAGGTTCGGGGGCCGGGTGATGTTTCCGCTGGTCTCCGCGGCCACCATCGTCCCCGTCCTGTACCTGGGGCTGGCCGGACACTCCTCCCTGAACCAGCTGCTGGTGGGCGGGTTCTTTCTCGGTATCGGCGGCACCGCGTTCGCGGTGGGGGTGCCGTTCGTGAGCGCCTGGTTCCCGCCCGAGCGCCGGGGGCTCGCGATCGGTGTCTTCGGTGCCGGGATGGGAGGCACCGCCATCAGCGCCCTGACCACGGTGAACCTGGTCAAGACGCACAGTCTGGCCACGCCGTTCGTGGTGACCGCGATCGTGCTGGCCGTCTATGCGACGCTGGCCGCGTTCCTGCTGCGCGACGCTCCGGGCCGGGCTGTGCCGGCCGGGACCATGACGGACCGGCTCGCCGCCACCGTCAGGCTCGGCGTGACCCGGCAGGCGTCGGCGCTGTACGCGGTCGCGTTCGGCGGCTATGTCGCCTTCTCCGTCTATCTGCCCACCTACCTCAAGTCCGGGTACGGCCTGGCGCAGGCCGACGCGGCCAACCGGATGGCCGGGTTCGTGCTGCTGGCGGTGGTGATGCGGCCGGTAGGCGGCTGGCTGTCCGACCGGCTGGGTCCCACCCGCGTACTGACCGTGGCGCTCGCCGTGGTCACGGTGAGCGCGGCCGTTCAGTCCTTCGCCCCGGCGCTGGCCCCGCTGGGCACCATCGCGTTCCTGGCGATCGCCGCCGCGCTCGGCGCGGGCAGCGGTGCCACCTTCGCCCTCGTCGCCCTGCTCGCCCCGGCCGGCAAGGTCGGCGCCGTCACCGGCGTCGTCGGCGCGGCCGGTGGGCTGGGCGGCTTCGTCCCACCTCTGCTGATGGGTTCCCTCTACGGTGCCTACGGCGACTACGCGGTCGGGCTGGCCCTGCTCGCCCTGATCGCCGCCACCGCCCTGGCATTCACCGCGACCACCGTCCGCAAGGCCGTCACCCGTGGCGCCCACCGCACCCCGACGGCACCCAACCCGGCCTGAGACGAGTCACCATGTGTGAGTACTGCGGCTGCCAGGCATTACCCCAGATCGCCGAACTGACCCGCGAACACGACCTGGTCGTCAATCTCATCGGGGACGTCCGCAAAGCGCACGGCGACGCAGACGTACCCCGGATGGCGTGGATCGCGCGCCGCGTCTCCGCCGTTCTCGTGCCGCACACGGCGGTGGAGGAGCAGGGTCTCTTCCCGCCGCTGGCGGAGCAGTTTCCCGACGGCATGGCGGCGCTTCGGGCCGAACACCGGCACATCGAGGCCGTCCTCGGCGAAGCTGCCGCGGGCGTCCCGGCCGACCCCGTCTGGCCCCGGCGGCTCCTGGACGCCCTGGATCTGCTGCGCGACCACATCCTCAAGGAGCAGGACGGTGTGTTTCCCGCCGCCCTGGCCGGGCTGAGCACCGAGGACTGGGAGGCCATGGACGCGGTCCGCTCCCGCGTCGGCACGCTGAGCGCGGATTTCGCCACAACGGGATTCGCCACGACGGAGTTCGCCCCGGAAGCCGGTGTCGATCAGCAGCACGCCGGATCACAGCAGGACGGGCCGCTGACGCCCGGGAAGGCGGCATCGTGAGCCCAGAAACCTCAGGAACCGACCCGCAGGCACGCCGACCAGCCGGTCTGGACGGGGAGTTGTCGGACGCACTGGTGAGCACCCGCCGGTTCTTCACCCGAGCCGAGGTCTCCGCCGACCACCGCACCCTGTACAAGATCGGTGGCCGGAAGGCCGACGACTTCTATCGGGACCGTTGGAGCCACGACAAGGTGGTCCGCTCCACGCACGGGGTGAACTGCACCGGCTCGTGTTCGTGGAAGGTGTACGTCAAGGACGGGATCATCACCTGGGAGTCCCAGCAGACCGACTACCCCACGGTCGGCCCGGACAGCCCGGAGTACGAGCCGCGCGGCTGCCCGCGCGGCGCCGCGTTCTCCTGGTACACCTACTCGCCCACCCGCGTCCGCTACCCCTATGTGCGCGGAGTGCTCCTGGAGATGTACCGGGAGGCCAGGGCCCGGCTCGGTGACCCGGTGCTGGCGTGGGCGGACGTCGTCTCCGACCCGAAGCGGTCCCGGCGCTACAAGTCGGCGCGCGGCAAGGGCGGCCTGGTGCGGGCGAGTTGGGACGAGGCGAGCGAGATGATCGCCGCCGCCCATGTGCACACGATCAAGGAGTACGGTCCCGACCGGCTGGCCGGGTTCTCGCCGATACCGGCGATGTCGATGGTCTCCCATGCCGCAGGGGCCCGCTTCTACTCGCTGCTCGGCGGGGTGATGCTGTCGTTCTACGACTGGTACGCCGACCTGCCGGTCGCGTCCCCGCAGGTCTTCGGGGACCAGACGGACGTACCGGAGTCCGGCGACTGGTGGGACGCCGGCTATCTGATCATGTGGGGCTCGAACCTGCCGGTGACCCGTACCCCGGACGCGCACTGGATGGCGGAGGCCCGCTATCGGGGGCAGAAAGTGATCGCGGTCGCCCCGGACTACGCCGACAACGTGAAGTTCGCCGACGAGTGGCTGCCCGCAGCGCCGGGCACCGACGGGGCGCTGGCGATGTCGATGGGACACGTGATCCTCAAGGAGTTCTTCGTCGACCGCCAGGTCGGTCACTTCACCGACTACGTCAAGCGGTACACCGACCTGCCCTTCCTCGTCACCCTCGAACAGCGCGGCACCGGGGCGGACTTGACGTACGCCCCGGGGAAGTTCCTGACCGCCGCCGACCTGGGCGGCATGGCGGCCGAGGCGGAGAACGCGGAGTTCAGGACCGTCCTCCTCGACGCCGCCACCGGCGACCCTGTCGTCCCGAACGGTTCGCTCGGCCACCGCTACGGCGAGTCCGGCGCCGGGAAGTGGAACCTCGACCTCGGCGACACCGACCCGCTGCTGACGGCGGCCGGAGGCGACGGCGGTGAGGACCCCGTGCCGGTGGAGCTGACCCGGTTCGACACCCCGGACGGGACCGCCGGACAGCTACGGCGCGGCGTCCCCGTACGCCGGGTCGCCGGGCAACTGGTGACCACGGTGTTCGACCTGCTCCTCGCCCAGTACGGCGTGGCCCGCGACGGGCTGCCGGGGGTCTGGCCGACCGGCTACGACGACCCCGACCAGCCCTACACCCCGGCCTGGCAGGCGGCCATCACCGGAGTGGCCGGTGAGACGGCGGCCCGCATCGCGCGCGAGTTCGCCACCAACGCCGAGGAGTCCAGGGGCCGCTCCATGATCATCATGGGGGCGGGGACCAACCACTGGTTCCACTCCGACACCATCTACCGCTCCTTCCTCACCCTGACCACGCTGACCGGCTGCCAGGGCGTCAACGGCGGCGGCTGGGCCCACTACGTGGGGCAGGAGAAGGTCCGCCCGATCACCGGCTACTCGGCCATCGCGACGGCCGCCGACTGGCACCGGCCCGCCCGGCAGATGATCCAGACCGCGTACTGGTACCTGCACACCGACCAGTTCCGCTACGACCCCTTCAGCGCCGACACCCTCGCCGCCGCGGGCGCGGGCGGCACGTTCGCCGGGAAGAGCACCGCCGATGTCATCGCCGCCTCGGCCCGGATGGGCTGGATGCCGTCCTACCCGACGTTCGACCGCAACCCGCTCACCCTCGCGACGGACGCGGAAGCCGCCGGGCAGGAGGTGCCGGAGTACGTCGTGGACCAACTCAAGTCCGGGCGGCTGAAGTTCGCGGGCGAGGACCCGGACGCACCGGAGAACTTCCCCCGGGTGCTGACCATCTGGCGGGCGAACCTGCTCGGCTCCTCCGCCAAGGGCAACGAGTACTTCCTCAAGCACCTGCTCGGCACCGACTCCGCCGTCCGCGCCACCGAGGCGCCGCCCGGCGCCCGCCCACGCGACGTGGTGTGGCGGGAGGAGGCACCGGTGGGCAAGCTCGACCTGCTGCTCACCCTGGACTTCCGGATGACCAGCACCACCGTCTACTCCGACATCGTGCTGCCAGCGGCGACCTGGTACGAGAAGCACGACCTGAACACCACGGACATGCATCCGTTCGTGAACTCCTTCAACCCGGCCATCCCGCCGCCGTGGCAGACCCGCACCGACTGGGACGCCTTCAACACGATCGCGGCGGCGTTCAGCCGTCTCGCCGAGGGGCGGCTGGGCACCGTGAAGGACGTGGTGGCGGCGCCGCTGCTGCACGACACCCCCGACGCGATGGCCACCCCGCACGGCCGTGTCCGGGACTGGAAGGCCGGCGAGTGCGAGCCGGTCCCGGGCCGGACCATGCCCAGGCTGGTGGTGATCGAGCGCGACTATCCGGCCGTCGCCGACCGGATGACCGCCCTCGGCCCGCTCCTCGACACCCTGGGCGCCACCACCAAGGGCGTCACCTTCGACGTACGCCAGGAGCTGGAGTACCTGCGGCACAAGAACGGCGCCGTACGCGGCGGTCCCGCCGACGGCCGCCCTTCGATCGCCCGGGACGTGCAGGTCTGCGAGGCGATCCTGGCCCTGTCCGGCACCACCAACGGACACCTGGCCACCCAGGGCTTCCGCACCCTGGAGGCCCGGACCGGCGTCAAGTTGGCCGACCTGGCCGCCGAGGCCGAGGGCAAGCGGGTCACCTTCGCCGACACCCAGGCGGGCCCCGTCCCGGTCATCACCTCGCCCGAGTGGTCGGGGACGGAGTCCGGAGGGCGCCGCTACTCACCGTTCACCATCAACGTCGAACGCCTCAAGCCCTGGCACACCCTGACAGGACGTCAGCACTTCTTCCTCGACCACGACTGGATCGCCGAACTCGGCGAGTGGATGCCCGTCTACCGGCCGCCGCTCAACATGCACGCCCTCTTCGACGAGCCCGAAGTGGGTGATCAGGGCGAACTCGGCATCACCGTGCGGTACTTGACCCCGCACAACAAGTGGTCCATCCACTCCGAGTACCAGGACAACCTGTTCATGCTCTCGCTCTCCCGGGGCGGCCCGACCGTCTGGATGAGCAAGGAGGACGCCGCGAAGATCGGCGTGCACGACAACGACTGGATCGAGGCGGTCAACCGCAACGGCGTCGTCGCCGCCCGCTCGGTCGTCTCCCACCGTATGCCGGAAGGCACCGTCTACATGCACCACGCCCAGGACCGGCTCATCGACGTCCCCCGCACCGAGACCAACGGGCGGCGCGGCGGCGTCCACAACTCGCTGACCCGGCTGCTGGTCAAGCCAAGCCATCTCATCGGCGGCTACGCCCAGTTGACGTACGCCTTCAACTACCTCGGCCCGACCGGCAACCAGCGCGACGAGGTCACCGTCATCCGCCGCCGCACCGACCAGGAGGTGACGTACTGATGGCCCCGACAGCCGCGACGCCCCCGACCGCAGCGCCCGGCCGCCGGGTCATGGCCCAGATGGCGATGGTGATGAACCTCGACAAGTGCATCGGCTGCCACACCTGCTCGGTCACCTGCAAACAGGCATGGACCAACCGCCCCGGAGTCGAGTACGTGTGGTTCAACAACGTCGAGACCCGCCCCGGCCAGGGCTACCCGCGCCGCTACGAGGACCAGGAGAAGTGGCGCGGCGGCTGGGACCTCAACAGACGCGGCAACCTGAAACTGAAGGGCGGCGGCCGGTTCAAGAAGCTCATCAACATCTTCTCCAACCCCACGCTGCCCTCGCTCGACGACTACTACCAGCCCTGGACGTACGACTACGAGACGCTGACCAACGCGCCGCTCCAGGAACACACCCCGGTCGCCCGCCCCAAGTCCCTGATCACCGGCAAGGACATGAAGATCACCTGGTCGGCCAACTGGGACGACAACCTCGGCGGCTCCACCGACCACGGCGACAAGGACGTACTGCTCGCGGGCATCGCCGAGAAGGTCAAGTTCGAGTTCGAGCAGACCTTCATGTTCTACCTGCCGCGGATCTGCGAGCACTGCCTCAACCCGTCCTGCGTCGCCTCCTGCCCCTCCGGCGCGATCTACAAGCGCTCCGAGGACGGCATCGTGCTGGTCGACCAGGACCGCTGCCGGGGCTGGCGGATGTGCGTGTCCGGCTGCCCGTACAAGAAGATCTACTTCAACCACCGCACCGGCAAGGCCGAGAAGTGCACCTTCTGCTTCCCGCGCATCGAGGTCGGCCAGCCCACCGTCTGCGCCGAGACCTGCGTCGGCCGGCTCCGCTACATCGGCCTGGTCCTCTACGACCCCGACCAGGTCCTCGAAGCCGCCTCCACCCCCGACGACACCGACCTCTACGAGGCGCAGCGGAAGGTCTTCCTCGACCCCGACGACCCGCAGGTGGCCGCCGACGCGGAGCGGTCGGGCATCCCCCGGGACTGGATCGAAGCCGCCCGGCGCTCCCCCGTCCACGCCCTGATCAACACGTACAAGGTCGCCCTGCCGCTGCACCCGGAGTACCGCACCCTGCCCATGGTCTGGTACATCCCCCCGCTGTCCCCGGTCGTGGACGTGGTCCGCGACACCGGCTACGACGCCGAGGACCGCGGCAACCTGTTCGCCGCGATCGACGCCCTGCGCATCCCCGTGGACTACCTCGCCCAGCTGTTCACCGCCGGCGACCCGGCCCCCGTCGACGCCGTGCTGCGACGGCTGGCCGCCATGCGCAGCTACATGCGCGACATCAACCTCGGCCGCGAACCCGACGCGACCATCCCCGCCGCGGTGGGGATGACCGAGGAGCAGATGTACGACATGTTCCGGCTCCTGGCGCTGGCCAAGTACGAGGACAGGTACGTCATCCCGCCCGCGCACGCCGAACAGGCGCACAGCCTGGAGGAGTTGGCCACCGAGTGCAGCCTCGACTTCGAGGACGGCCCGGGCATGGGAGGCTCCGGTCCTTTCGGCGAGGCGTCCGGCGACGCTCCGACCCCGATCGCCGTGGAGAACTTCCACCTGCAGCGCGACCGCCAGAGAGCCGACGCCGTCGACACCCCAGCCGCCCCCGGCGACAAGTCCACCCGGCTCAACCTCCTCAACTGGGACGGCAACGGCCGCCCCCAGGGCCTGTTCCCCAGTTCCTCCGGAGCCGACGAGAGCGAGCCGCGCCCATGACCCCCGCCGGCAAACGCAGCCCCGCTGCCCGAATCCCCGCCGCCTGGCAGGTCCAGTCCCTCCTCCTCGGCTATCCCGACGAGCGGCTGCTCGAACAGGCGCGGCTCGTACGGGCGGTAGCCGACACGCTGCCCGACCGTGTCGCCGCGCCGCTGCGCCGATTCCTCGGGCACCTCGACCGGACGCCCGCCACCGACCTGGCGGCGGACTACGTCACCACCTTCGACCACCGCAAACGCAACTGCCTCTTCCTGACGTACTACGCCCACGGCGACACCCGCAATCGCGGCGCCGCGCTGCTGCGCCTCAAGCAGACCTACGCCGCGGCCGGACTGCGCCTGACCGACGACGAACTGCCCGACCACCTCTGCGTCGTCCTCGAATTCGCCGCCACCGGTGATCCGGAAACCGGGCAGCGCCTGCTGACCGAGCACCGGGCCGGCCTGGAACTGCTGCGCCTGGCACTGCGCGACGCGCGCTCCGCCTGGGCCGACGTCCTGGACTCCGTATCGGCGACCCTGCCCCCGCTGGCCGGCGACGAGCGCGAAGCCGTCGCCAAGCTCGCCGCCCAGGGACCACCCGAGGAACAGGTCGGCCTCGCGCCGTTCGCACCCCCGGAGTTCGTGCCCGCCCCGACGGGAGGCCGGTCATGACCCCGGACGCGAACGCGCTCGACGTCGTGCTGTGGGTCGTCCTGCCGTACATCGCGCTGGCCCTGTTCGTCGTCGGCCATGTCTGGCGCTACCGCTACGACAAGTTCGGCTGGACCACCCGGTCCAGTCAGCTGTACGAGAGCAAGCTGCTGCGCATCGGCAGCCCGCTGTTCCACTTCGGGGTCCTGGCGGTCGTACTCGGCCACGTGGGCGGCCTGGTGATCCCGAAGGACTGGACCGGAGCCATCGGCGTCAGCGAACACGCCTACCACCTCATGGCCACCACGCTGGGGACCATCGCCGGGGTCAGCACCCTGGCCGGGCTCGCGATCCTCGTCTACCGCCGACGTACGGTCGGGTCGGTGTTCAGCGCCACCACCCGCAACGACAAGCTCATGTACGTCATGCTCACCCTGACCCTGGCGCTGGGGCTGTCCGCCACCGTGGTCAGCAACATCATCGGCGGAGGGTACGACTACCGCACGACCATCTCCCCGTGGTTCCGGTCGGTCTTCTACCTGTACCCCGACCCCGCGCTGATGGCCGGTGCGCCACTGCTGTTCCGCCTGCACGCACTCAGCGCCCTGCTGCTGTTCGGCATCTGGCCGTTCACCCGGCTGGTGCACATGCTCACCGCACCGCTCGGCTACCTCACCCGCCCCTACATCGTCTATCGCAGCCGGGACGCGCGGCTGGGCTCCCGCACGCCCCGGCGCGGATGGGAACGCACCTGATGAACACCCACCACAACGGTCCTGCCCGGCCTCACGAGACACACCTGTCCGCCGGTGAGATCACCAACCTGCCGGCCATGGGAGAGGAGTTGCTCGCCGACGCCAGGTCCGCGAACTCCGGAAGCTCCGGGCGAACGGCACGAACCGTCGTCGCACTTCCAGGACTCCGCGTCACCCTGATCGCGCTCGCGGCGGGTTCCGAACTCGCCGAACACGAGGCCCCGGACGCCGCCACCCTCACCTGCCTCACCGGCCGGGTGACACTCCGCGCCACCGACCGCACATGGCGCCTCGGCCAGGGCGACATCGTCGCCATTCCCGACCAACGGCACAGCCTGACCGCCGAGACGGACGCGACGGTACTCCTCACCGTCCGGCTGGCATGAACACCGGCGGCCACGGCGCATCCACCACAGCCGCGGAGCGATTCGATTCCAGGACCTCGGGCCAACTGCACGCCACGTGCGCTGGTACCGCGCCGCCGTACAACACGATCAACCGGAACCGCGGGCGACTCAAGTGCCAGCAGAACAGGCGTCTCATTCGACCGCCCCTGAACCCCCCTCCGTGTGCTTCTGCGATGGCGCCCTTCCGGCCCGCGCTCGCTTCCAGGGCTTGGCAGCTCGTCGGCCACTGAGCGGGCTCCCGACGACTCCGATCCGACGGCGTGCCCATAGCGTGCCCGTAAGACCGGTCAACCACGGTCAACAGCGGTGCGATCCTGCACCTCCGGGCGCCACGCCCGGCTATATATGCCCAGGTCAGAAGCTATTCGGCCGCCCAAGCGCCGTAGCTTCCCAAGCTCAGGGCGCGGGTTCGATTCCCGTCACCCGCTCCATATGAAAGCCCCAGGCCAGCGGCCCGGGGCTTGCCTATTGTCCAGACCAGTTCGGGAGGGCTCCGTGCCCTCCGCGCGCTCGTACCACTGCGGGTGTGCGGCCTCTTCGGGATCAGCCTACGGATGAGACCACGGTGGAGGAGCAATTCATCTGGGTGACAACGCGCCGCATCAAGCCTCGCCCTCACCGCCACCGCCCTCCGCCCGGCCCTCCTGCTCCCGTGCCGCCCCGACGCCGGACGGCACCGGCCCGCCGGCCCGCCGGCACTGACGCCGGCCGCCATCGGTCCTCCGGGGGCACACTGGAGACAGGGCCCATAAGCCGTGAACCAAGGTGTGAGGTGGCCGATGAGCACTCTCGAAGAACAGATCGACATCGGTGTTCCGATGGAAGTGGCCTGGGACTGCCTCCACCGCGTGGAGACCTATTCGCAATTCCTGGAAGGAGTACGCGAGGCTCGTTCGGGGGGCGGGCACCGGGCGCACCTGGACGTCGACGCGGGCGGCCGGGCTCAGGAGTTCGAAGCCGAGATCACCGACCACGGCAAGGAAAACATGATGGAGTGGCAGACCACGCGCGGTCCCGACCTGGCGGGAACGTTCGCACTGCTGCCCATCGACCGGGAGCACACCCGAGTCCAGGCCCGGATCGAGTACGACCCGGGCACCGTCAGGCAAGCGTTCGGCGGGCCGAAGGGGTTCGCCCAGGCAACCGCGATCGAACGGCTCGTACGGAATGACCTCGAGCACTTCAAGGAGTTGGCGGAACGGGAACGGTGAGCCGCGCGACGGTTCCCACCGGGGGCTTGTGTGCCTGCGCCACGTTGTCACTGGTGCGATCTGTCGAATCTGTACCCGGGGGCGCTGCCCGAGATTGAGCTGTCCGCTGGCACCATCGCGTACGACAACACCGGTGGCGACGGCCGCGTCCTGGTCTTTGCCGCACGGGCTCACGATCGGCGGCCCAGTGTGGCGGAAGGCGGTGGCGGGGCTCGCCGGGGACAGCGGTGTGTGCCCGCGCAGCTGCTGGGCGCGCATCGCGGTGCCATGCGCGAGAGGCCGATTGTCACCGCCTTCGGCAACCCCGAGGTCATCTGGGCATCACGCCTTCAGGCCGAGCCAGTGGACGATTTCGAAGGCGAGTTCGACATTCGGCCCTCGGCCAGAGAGCGGCGCCGGGAGCATGTTCTCGCCGTGGTCGAGACCGTTGAGGACGGTGTCTCGGTGGGTGACAGCCGTCCGGACGCGGCTGACGCGGACCGTTCCCGCGATCCAGGGGCGCGCGCCCTGCTGATCCAGCAGGGCGCGCAGCGCGATATCGCCCGGCACCTGCGGGCCGCGTTCCCCGACGAACTCGACGAGGTCGGCGCGGGAGCCCTCGTCGGCGCGATGACCGGAGCGGTCAGCGGGGCGCTGTACGCCCCCTGGAAGACCCCGAAACAGCCGAGGCATTGGCCCGTACACCCGCAGCCCCTGCGCGCCCGGATCCGGAGCGCGGCCCAGGCCGCACTCCAGCCTTGGGCGCCGGCTCGCTAACGGTCGGGGCGGCTACGCAGGCATCGGCCCCATGACAGCCTCGTGAAAGCGCGGACTACCTGCGGCCGGTGACACCCTCGTCGTCCCGTCGATGGACCGGCTCGGCCACTCCATCCAGGACCTGATCGCGATCGTGTCCTGCCTGCACAATCGCGGCATCGGCTTCACCTCGCTCCACTAGTCGCTCAACACCACCACACCGGGCGGCGCCTGGTCTTCCACGTCTTCGCCGCCCTCGCGCATCCGCGAACTCGTCGTGGAGGGCACCAACGATGGCCTGGACGCCGCCCGCGCCCGCGGTGCCCGCCTCCGTGACGTCGACGAGCCTGGCCGAAGGGCGCACATCACCGACGACTCTGCGGGACCCGGTCAGTTGGACCCTTGGCCCCCCAGCGTGTGCCGCTGCATCAGCCGTGAAATGTCCTTCGCGGTGACGATCCCCACCAGATGCCCCCCGTCCACGACGAGAATGCGCATGCCGGTACCCGGGCGGAGCCTGTCGAGAGCCTCACTCAGAAGATCACTCGGAGCGGCAACCGCGCACTGCGACAGCGGGATCGCCACCTCGCGCACGCGCAGCGCCTCCCGGCGCGCTCCCGGTATCCCGGCAAGCCTGCGTACCTGAACGATCCCGCTGGGACGGCCTTCGAAATCGAGCAGCGGCACAGCGGAATGGCGGGAGTTCACTGCCACCTCATCGATGAAACGCTGGACGGTCAGCCAGTCGGCACCGGTGGTCACCGGGCTGGACATGGCATCGGCCACCCGCACGCCCCGCAATGCCGTGCGCATCACGGCGCGTTGCCGCTCCGCGCCGGCGACGACCGTGATGAAGAGACCGACGAAGACGAGCCACAGCCCGCCCGGCGCCCCGCGCAGGAAGGAGATCCAGCCGAAGGCCATCAGCAGCACGCCCACGACCTGACCGCTTCGGGAGGCCGCCCGATCCGCACGTTCCCGGTCTCCGGTGCGCCACCACAACAGCGCCTGCACCACCCTTCCGCCGTCGAGCGGCGCAGCGGGCAGGAGGTTGAATGCGCCCAGGAACAGGTTCGCCCAGCCGAGCCACACCAGAACGGCGGCGGGCACCGCCCAGCCGGACAGCGCGTGCAGCCCGATTCCCGCTCCGAGCGCGGCGCCTCCGACAGCCAGGCTGGTGAGCGGCCCGCTGACCGCCACCGCGAAAGCCACCGCTGCGGTCTGCGGTCGCCCCATCCGGGTCATTCCGCCCAGCGCCCACAGCGTCACATCCTGTACCGCGATCTTCTTCCTGCGGGCAGTCGCGGCGTGTGCCGTCTCGTGGAGCAGGAGGCTGCCCATGAGCAGCACCGCGCCTACGGCACTGGCGAAGGTGTACACCGCGTCCGAGCGTCCCGGAGTCCATGCGGGGAGGGTCTGGCGGCCGAGACCGTACGCGAACAGGACCACCAGCAGCGGCACGCTCCAGTGCATCCGCAGCGGTACACCGACAACCTGTCCGATACGGACCGAGCCGTTCATCGTCGTCTCCTGCCGGCTCGGCATCCGGTCCACCGGGCAGGACCTCGCGACCTGCACTCCGTAAACCGACCAGCACGGCACCCACCTACAAGTGTCGCTCTCGGAATCTCCCGCGGTCGGCCAGAGGCCACAGGGGGCGCTCGCTTCTCAGGTCCGTGAACTCCGTTCGTCCCGTCGCCGCGCAGGTACGGTCGGGGAGGGCGCCGGATCTAGGGTGGACGTACCGACAGCACTGTGGAGGTGCGTCATGGGGCACAGCCACCACTTCCACCTCGATCAGGGTGACCATTCGATCACCGTGAACGTCGGGCCCGGAAAAGACGGAGAGATCGAGCTCCTGGTGAACGGCAAAGTGATCGCGTGCCTGAAGGAGCACGGCCGTGGGACGAGCCTGCTGACCGGCGAACTGCCCGACGATCCCACCCGCCCGTTCCGGGTCCGGGTACGCCAGCCGCACCTCGTCCCGTCCAGGCTCAGATGCACGCTGGAGCTGGACGGCGTAGAGCAGCCCATGCCGGAGAGGCCCATGGTGTGAGCTCCCTGCTCCGCGACTATGGGCGGGATCAGGTGAACAGCGTGCTCCCCTCCAGGTCCGACGAACCCGCACCACTGGTGCAATGAGCTGCCGCAACCCCAATTCAGGATCAGCCGCCGTGGGCGCACCTCTGGGCGTCCGCACCGTCCCGTCATGGCTTCGCGCCGCGGGGCACGACCATCTCGGTCAGCCGGGCAGCACCCGGTTCCAGGCCCGACCAGAGCCCTGACAGGCACAGCACGGCGATCGCGGACGTCGGGAACTTCGTACGCGTCTGCTCCAGGGCGTAGCCGTCCGCGTCACCGGTGAGCATCAGGACCAGGTCCTGCACGCCGGGGTTGTGCCCGACCAGTATCAGCGTCCGTACGTGCGCCGGGATGTCCCGTACCACGCCGAGCAACTCCCCGGCGCTCGCCTGGTAGAGGCGTGCGTCGTGGGTCACCGGCGTGGTGGCGTCGAGCTCGTCCGAGACGAGGTCCCATGTCTGGCGGGTGCGCCGGGCGGTGGAGCACACGACGAGGTCGGGAACGCAGTCGGCCTCGCGCAGCCAGCGGCCGGCGGCCGGGGCCCCGCGGCGGCCGCGCGGGGCGAGAGGCCGCTCGTGGTCGGCCACGTCGTCGGGCCAGGCGGACTTGGCGTGCCGCAGCACGACCAGGCGCCGGGAGTCGCCTGCGGTCACGGCGTCTCCTGGTGCTGGTGGCCGACCTCGCGCGCGAGGTCCAGCCCGAGGACGCGGTCGAGATGGGCGAACGTCTCGAACTTGGCACCGGCCGGCACTGCCGCGTCCCTCTCCACGCTGCGCAGCATGTCCAGGACGGCGGGGACGCCGAGATTATCGGCGAGCGCGGCATGAGCCTGTCGCAGCAGGTCGGCAGGGATCGGCCTGGATGGCTCCTGCGCCCAGTCGGCCACCAGTTGCCGCCAGTGCCGCAGTGTCCGCCGGGCCTCGACGAGCGCGGCACCGGTGACCATGACGGGCGTGCGGTAGGCATGGCCGAGCATCAGCATCCTGACAGCCAGCGGATCGGTTCCTTCTGCGGCGGCTGCGACCGGGGAGCCTGGGCCACCCTCGCCCGGGGGTGCAGTGCCGACCTGGCCCACGTCGATCCGTACCCCGTCGACGCTGTCTTGCTGGTCGGTGCCGCGCGCGAGCACGTGCACGTCGGCAAGAGCGCTCGGTGTCTGACTCGGATCGTGAGCACGGACGGTGGCGGGCGGGTGGATGCCGAGTACGGCCATGACCCGGTCGAGCGCCTGAACTTGCTCCTGCGGCAGGTCCGGTGCGGTGAGCACCGTCAGGGTCTGCAGGCCGTGCAGCTCAGCGGTGCGCGCGAGTACGTCGCCGAGCAGCAGCACGCGCAGGTGCACCGCGCCGATCCCGTTGTCGATGACCGGTAGATGGACGCAGATGCGCAGGAGGTGGCGGTGCGCGGAGGGAATCTCCACGAGGTGGCCGGTGCGGGCGTCGGCGATACGCAGCATGCTGCGGAGGCTAGTCGTGGAAACCTCCGGTACGGAGGAAGCTGGCAGATGAAGCCTCGGCCCATAGAAACCCGAGTTCGGTCGGTGCGGCCTCATCGCAGCCGCTCGCGGCCGGCCCTGCAGCCGAACCCGACGCACCCCACGTGCCACTACGTGCCATTCGTAGCGGTAAACAGGGGTCACTACGGGCACCGTCCGGCCGCTACCCAGCCGTACACCTGTGCAGCGTTTCCGCTGGTCAGGAACATGTCTGGCGATCAAGTGCTGGTTGATTCCCAAGCTCAGAGCGCGGGTTCGATTCTCGTCACCCGCTCCACAACGAAGGCCCAGGTCGCAGACCCGGGTCCTGTTTGTTGTCTGGACCAATTTCTGACCCTCCAGACCTCCACCAGCGGTCGGCGCCACCAGTGATGGACGACAAGGGATGCGCGGAGCGCGCCCCATACGAGCTGGGCGTGCCGGCTGCGCTCCGGGAAGCGGTGCAGTGCGGCTGGTTGACTCAAGAGGCCCCGAAAGTAGAGGTCAGGACGTCTCCGATTCCTCCTGCAGCGGCGGTCCGCGCGCCCGGCCGGGGATCGAACCGCTCCCCGGCATTGCGGCTGAACTTGCGGCGGTCGAGCGGATCCTGACGGTGGCTCATGAGGTCTTCCTGCGGCTCAAGACCACGTCCAGCCCGGTGCTTGTCCTTGCCTGTCGGATATCCGGGCCCAGCTGAGCAGCCTGGCCCGTCCGGGCTTGGTTGCTCAATCCGCAAGCCAGTTGCCGTGGAAGCCGTACGGCACGCGGGTCGGCAGGTGAATGATTGCGACCGGGTCGGCGGCGAGGTCGCCCGCGTCCAGGATGACCAGGTCGCTGCGGTCGGTGCCGGCGTCGTAGACATACGTCATGAGCCAGCCGGGGCCGCCCGCCGCGTCACCGGCCGGGGCGAAGGCAGCCTCGCCGGGCGTGCGGCGGGGCCCGAAGTCGTGCTCCGTCGCCGCGCCGCTGCCCAGCTCGTACCGCACCAATGCATTGCCACAGGTCACGTGCCCGTAGGTGGCGTCGAGCCCGGTCAGCCGGTCATCGACCCGAGGGAACTCGCCGGGACGGTCGTCGCACTGCTCCTCGCGGACCGTCCCGGTGGCGGGGTCGATCGTCCACTTCCAGAGCACGGCCTCCTGCCTGCGGTCGATGACGTCGCCGGTCCGCCGCCACAACTCCGGGTAGCGCATGACGTGCAGCACGATGGTGCCGTCCGGCGCGTCGTAAGCGTTGAGCGAGTGGAACACGTAGCACGGGTCGATGCCGAACCAGCGCACCTCGCCATACGGGTCGTTGCGGCGCAGCACCCCCAGCCGGGCGCCGTAGCCGTCGTCCCAGCGGTAGGGCATGGTCCCGGCCATGGCCAAGTCCCGGTCGAAGACGACGGGCAGGTCCATGAAGACGACGTGCTCCGCGGTGAGGTTGAAGTCGTGCATCATCGTCGGCCCGGGCACCTCGACAGACCTGCTGATCACCAGCTCGCCCGAGGCATCCGCCCGGTGGTAGGTGAGGTAGGGGGCCTCCAGCATCCCGTAGCCGAAGAAGTGCAGCTCCCCGGTGACCGGGCACGCCTTCGTGTGCGCGGTCACCGCGGTGCCCAGCTTCCCGCCGAAGTCGTACGCGCCGACCGTGTCCAGGCCGCAGGTGAGCTCGTACGGCAGGGCCGTCTCGACCAGGGCGAGGGTCCGGCCCGCGTGCCGGATGACGTGAGTGTTGGCCTGGCCCGCGGTGAGGTCGCGGTGGCCTTGGTCGTCGTAGGTCCGGGCCCCGTCGGTGAAGCTGCGGGTACGCACCCAGCGGTTGCGGTACGAGGTGGCCCGGCCGCCCTCCAGCCGGACGCCGTGGATCATGCCGTCGCCGAAGAACCGGTGTCCGGAGGCGGCGTCGGCCGGGTTCGGCCCGTTGTGGAGGTACCAGCCGGCCAGTTCGGCCGGGATCCGCCCGGTCACCGGCAGGTCGTACGCGGTGAGTTCTTCGCCGACCGGGGCGTAGTTGCCCGCCAGGTGGGGCCGGGCCCGGTGCGCGGAGATCATCGGACACCGGCCTTGGCCTGGACGTGAGCGATGTAGCGGACGGTGAACATCATCGGGATCACGAAACCGGCGACCTGGATGAGCGTGGCGAGGGTCGAGTGGGCGTTCCCTTCGTGCGCCACGAAGGCGAGCACGACAGCAGTCAGGGCAAAGGCCGCGGTCCAGACGGCGGTGATGATGACGTTGGTCTGGATGAACGGCTTGAGCCCCCAGACCTCGCGCGGGGTGGTGCGCTTGGCGATGCCCGACGTGAAGGGCTTGCCGATGGCCAGCGAGACCCCGGCGATGACCGCCAGTGTGCCCGACGACAGCGCCGCCGAGTAGTCGTGCACGCCCGAGTCCGGGTTGGCGAAAGCGATGACGGCCAGCACGGCGAAGAAGACCGCGGAGCCGAGCTCGATGATCAGCGCGTCGAATCCGGCACCCGCCCGTACCTGCTGGACGATCACCGCCACCGCGACCACCAGGGCTGCCAGCGACGCCCACTGCCAGTTCCCCGAGGGCAGCACGGCGAAGACGATCCACGGGAGGAAGGTGCGCAGGTAGGACATGAGGTCTCCGCTTCAGTGTTTCCGTTTCTGACATGTCAAAACTAGAAGGTCTAATATGGACATGTCAATAGTGGAATGTAGACTGCGGAACATGAGCCTTCGACACGCACTGCTCGGGCTCCTCTCCGAGCGCCCCGCCAGCGGCTATGACCTGCTGAAACTGTTCGAGACGTCGCTGGCCACCGCCTGGCCGGCAACTCAGAGCCAGATCTACACCGAGCTGACCAAGCTGGCGGACACAGGGCTGATCATGGTGGCGGCCGAGGGGCCGCGAGGCCGCAAGGAGTACGCCCTCACCGACGAGGGACTGGCCGAGCTGCGGCACTGGCTGACCGAGACCAAACCGCAGCGGAACACCCGCAGCGACATTCTCCTACGGGTGTTCTTTCTCGGGGTGCTGACGCCCGAGCAGGCGCGCGGCTACCTCACCGAGCTCATCGAGCTGTCCGATCAGGGGTACCAGAGTCTGCGCCGACTGGAGAAGTCCGTCGACTGGGATGACGACAATCTTTCGGTCTACGGCCGGATCGCCCTGGAGTACGGCCTGCGGTTCAACACCATGCGCCGCGAGTGGGCCGAGTGGGCAGCCAGCCAGATCACCTGACGGCTGGTGGACCGACGGGAGCGCCGCGTGGACCAGGACTTCCCCGTGGAACCGCCCCCCGATGACGGCGTCGAGCGCATCGGTCATGGACCACTAACTGAGCTTGTAGTCCACTTCGACGGGAGTGAGTTCCTGGAGGCCGCGTGTGAGTTCACGGGCTTCGTAGAGGTGGACACGAGCGGTGGGGCCCAGGGTGATCGCGTGCGGGCCGAGTGATCGCCATCGTTCAGCGATCGCTCCCGCTTCTTCGCGAGTTCACGGCGTGCGCGCAGCCGAGACCGCGCAGAGCGACCGTCGCACGCACCCACACGCGCTCCGGGGTCCCATCCCTCCGTGCCCACAGCGTGCCCTTCAGAGCGGACAACCACGGTCAACAGCGGTGCGATCCGACCCGCAAGGCCCCCGGGGAGAGGGTATCTACGCAGGTCAGAAGCCGCGTCACCGCACAAGCCTCGTTACTTCCCAAGCTCAGAGCGCGGGTTCGATTCCCGTCACCCGCTCCATGGAAAAGCCCCAGGCCAGCAGCCCGGGGCTTTCTCCTGTCACGCAGAGTGGCGTTCCTCTGGTGAATTTCCCCCACCCGTCATGGGACTCATTTCGTCGATTTCTTGCGGGGTCTCTTCTCCCGGGGGGTGGTCAAGCCCCGCTTGAAGCGCGCGCCGTACTTCGTGCCAAGCACGGATAATCGCCGGAAGCTTGGACAGCACCTCGGCGATCTGCGTGAGCAGCAACGTTGCGCAGCCGAAACTTGCCAGGATGATCAGCGTCGCATTGTCCCAGCTCATGAGGACCGCCCTCGCGTCCGCTGGAGAGTTGCTCGTCGTCCATGCATGGCGCGGTGCAGTCACAGAGGATGGCCCCTTACGCCGGTCCGCGAATCGGGCTGGCTCCTCGCCTGCCCGCCAAGAGTCGGCCGCATGCGCCACAACCTAGCCAGGGGCGGGCCCGTGGAGACGACGAAAGACCCCGCCTCTATGGTGGACCGATGGCGTCGATCAAGAAGTTCCAAGTCACCTTCGACTGCGCAGAACCTGAGCGCGTCGCTCGTTTCTGGTGCGAGGTGTTGGGGTACGTCGTACCGCCGCCACCGGAGGGGTTTGCTACTTGGGACGATTTCGATCGCGCACTGCCGCCTGAGCGTCAGGGTTCGGCGTTCGCATGCATTGATCCCTCAGGTGTGGGCCCGCGACTGTTCTTCCAGCGCGTTCCCGAAGGCAAGGTCGTCAAGAATCGGCTGCATCTTGACGTGCGGGTCGGCACAGGGCTCGTGGGTGAAGAGCGCCTGGCCGCACTTGAGGCCGAGTGCACACGACTGGTCGCGCTCGGCGCCGTACGCGTGCGACTACTGCTTGCTGATGGAGTCAACGAGTCGTGCCTCGTGATGCAGGACATCGAGGGCAACGAGTTCTGTCTCGACTGAGTGGCCGCGAACGTGGCACCTTCGCGAGTCGACTGGTGCAGTTCGCCATCACGAGGGTCGCCGTCCCGCGGCGCGCCAACGGTCCTGATCCAGAACAACCTCAGCCACGGATCGCGACCGCTCTCGGCCGCCAGAGGCCCTAACGCGGCCGTAATAGCCGTAGACGACCGATCTCTTGGATCAGGAGTTCCCCGTTCCACAACCGCGCCGGATCGAGCGGGGAGCCACGGGGAACCGCGGCTGCCGGCAGATGCCCCGCCTCCGAGGCGGGGCGTCCTGCACCCAGGCGCTACGGGCAGGTCTCGCTCAGCTTCACCGTGCCGAAGTCGAGTTCGGTGCTGGCCGGGATGGTCTTGCCTGCCGCGTAATTCTGGTCGCAGACCTTCCAGTTACGGTCGAAGACCTGCATGCGCCCGGCCCCAGTGTTGTCGTGGGACGTGAGCAGGAAGAAGCCCTCTACCTGCGCCGCGTCTTGAGCCTCTTGCAGCCCCATGCCGACGAAGTCCGGAACAGCAACGGTTTCCTCGGCCGGCGCATCGGCCTTGTCGTCGGCGCCGTCGGCCGCCGGGGCCTGCGTAACCGTCTTCGTGGCGGCCGGGGTGGACGTGGCGGTGTCCTGGCATGCAGTGAGCGTCAGGCAGGCGGCTGCCAAGAGGAGCGGAGCGAAGCAGCGAGTGTTCATGGTGCCCCCAAGGTGTGCGAAGAGGGAGTGACCATAGCGCCGGATGTGGGGCAAGGCAGGCAGAGTTGCAGAACCTCGACAAACGGGCTGTTGGAGACTGTCCGCGAACGATCGCGATCAACACAGCTAGGGCGCACCTGCACCACGACGTTGAACACGACAAGGCCTGGTCACGAGCGATGTACGCACCGAGAGCGATGGGCCACCGCTTATGGGCAGGAACGCGGCCGTCTACTTAGGTGTGCGGCCCGGTGCAGCAACTGGGGCCCTGCAGGCAACGAAGCATCTACCGCGAGGCCTGCGGATCCGAGGGGAGGAGCGGCCGCATGAAGGTGCGTTCGTAACGCAGGACGCACGAACTGTCGTCGCGCACGGTATCGGCGGCGATGAATTCCGGGTCCTGGCCAAATAGCATCCTGTATCGCTCGTAGGATGCGAGGTCAGGGAAGCTGAACAGGGCGAGTGCCTTGTCGCTGGCGCCTTCGGCAGGCAGATAGTAACCGTGGTGTGTTCCGCCGTGCCGGTTCACCAGATTGATCCAGCGGTGCGCGAACTCTTCGAACGCGCTGATCTTCGAGGGGTCGATGGTGTAGTCGATGACGCAGGTGATCATCGGGTTCCTTCCTGGGTCTGGCCGGAGATCGTCCAGCCCGCACTCGACCAGCTGGCGTGGATGCCCATTCTCGCGCTTGGGCAGGTCGGAGTCCCGGCGCGGTAGTCGGGTTCTCCGGGGGCCTTCGGGTCGTGGGCGGACAGGGGGCTGCCGGTCAGCTGGCGGGTCGGGGCCAGTGCGGCGAGGCGGTGGAAGGGCTTGGGCGCGGGCCGAGCGAGATCGAGCGCAAGGCAGAGGCCTCCGAAACGCCTGCGATCGAACTGTTCTTTGGCCTGCTCGACCAGTACCGAGCTGAGCGTCGCCGAGCAGCGCGGTAGAACTTTCTCTCAAGTGCTCGCTGCACACCCGGCTTGGCGCCGGGCGACGCTCCTGTCTCCGCCCCGCTCCGCCCGGCCGCCGGACGCGCGCGGCGCGAGAAGCGCGGCGAAGTCGTCAGAGTCCATGACCAGGGCGGCGCGGTTATGGTTCGGCAGGGGCCGAAGAGTGTGCCCGCCGGCGCTGTTCGTAGTGCCAGACGGACAAGGGCCGGTGGTCGATGTCGAACGCCGGATCGAGCGGGCCGATCCGCGCCAGCCCCTCCACACAGCGGGGGTCGTCCCGTTGGGCAAGCCCGTACACGGCCTCCAGGCGGATCAGCAGATCCTCGTCGTCGAGGAGTCCGGCCAAGGCCTCCGTCACGGCGGGGGACCGGTCCGGGCATGCGGCAAGTGCGGTCGCGGCACTGCCCCGTACTTCCGGGTCCTGAAGCAGGGCGAGCAGCGTCCCGGTGACCCCGGGGCCGAGGTCGTGCCACTGGCCGAGCACGGCGCACGCCGCGGCGCGCACCCCGGGGTGGGGGTCCCGCGCGAGGGTGAGCAGCGCGACCCTGGCCGTCGGTGTGAGCGGGACGTCGTAGGCGCAGAGCAGGTAGGGCACTTCCTGGCGTACGCGCGGCTCCGGATGGCAGGTGTACCGATGCCCGACGGCCTCCTGGCCGGGGTGGGTGTATCCGGCGAAGAGTTCGAGGATCTTCACGAGGACGTCGGTGTCGGTCTCTTCGGGCGCCCATGTGGCGAGCAGCCGGCACGTGTCCTGATCGTTCGCGTCGCTGCTTTCGTGCGGGAGGATCCCACGGCTCCAGAGGAACCCGAGGGCGAACCGGCGGTGGAGGGGGTCGGGGTGGTGGCGGTACGCCGTCACCGCCTGCCAGGTCTCCCTGCTGGGCCGCTGACTGAGGACGTGACAGGCCGACCACCAGTCCGCATGGTCCTCGTCGCGATGTCGGACGCCACGCGCCACCAGCTCGTCGACGGGCGTCAGGACGCGGAAGGCCCACTCCAGATCGGTGAGGATGGAGCCGTGCCCGGCCCGGACGGTGAGTCCGCCGAGCGTGATCTGCTCGACGTGGTGGTACTCACCGTCAGGCACTCGGACCGTCTCGGCCGGGCCCCGCGCTCCCGTCCGGCGCCGCAGCTCTTCGGCCGCGCCCCTCTCGTACCAGCCACGGGCCAGGCCGAGAAGCCGCTCCCGGTCGGGCTCCGGGAGCCGCAGCCGCGGTTCCCTGCCCAGCACGGCCATGAAGACCGCCGGGGAGCCGAGATCGACGGCACGCAGCAGCGGTGTGGTCTCGTCGGGGAGCCGCAGATCCGGGTCGGCGCCGCCGTCTTCCAGAGCCTCGGCGACCGGCACGTCGAACGCCGCCACGGCCGCGCAGAGCACCGGGAGGCCGTCCTTGCCGCGCGTGTCCGGATCGGCCCCCTCCGCGAGCAGCGCCCGCACAACCTCGGCGTCGCCCGACCGGACCGCCGCCATCAGCCGTCCGCCGAGTCCTTCGGGTTCTTCGCAGCCCATGACTCCCCCACCCCCGTCCCGTAGCGCAGCTCGTCCTGCACCGCCGGCCCGTCCCGTAGCGCAGCTCGTCCTGCACCGCCGGCCCGTCCAGCAGTGCCCGCTTCGAACGCGGCCACCTCGTCGAACGCCCCGAGTCCCTCGCTGCCTGAGGGGCCGAACCCACGAGACACCGGCCGAGGAGTGCTGCGATCTGCCTGGGCAGGGCTTGGGCTGCCCCGGGTCCGTCAGCCGGACGTCTGACGCAGGACCAGGGAGACGAACCCCCAAGTGTCCCGGTAGACGCGCAGCCATTCGGAGCGCCGGGTGTTGGCTGTCGAGAGCACTTGCGAGCTGTCCGGATCGGCAGGGTGGTCCAGGGCCCATGAGGCCAGTGACCCCCAGCAGGCCCATTCATAGTCGTCCAGTTCGCGGCGCGTGCTGACGTGCCCGTCGACAGGAGTCCAACCGTCAGCGACGACACGGTCCACGGTGGTCGCCAGGTCGGTGAAGTCTCCGAGCATCTCGACGGCCTCCTGGGAAGGGTCGCGGTCCCAGAACCCCTCACCGATCAGGACGCGGCCGCCGGGAGCCAGGTGCTTGCGTGCCGCTGCGAGGGTGGGGAGCAGACCGCCGAAGGCATGCGTGGCCCCGACACTGAGCACCAGGTCGAACGACTGCGAGGAGACGAAATCCGCGGCCTCATGATGGTGGAGGACAAGGCGCTCCCGGACCCCGAGGTGGCTCGCTGCCTGGCTGGCCTGCGCCAAGGCGTCCTCGGAGATGTCGACGCCCTCGGCGTGCAGTTGCGGGCGCGTGGCCAGGGCGCGCAGTAGCCATTCCCCACCGCCGCAACCAAGGTCGAGCACACGCTCGTCGCCACGCGGGACGCCGCGTTCCAGAAGCCGGCGCACCGAGTCGTCGTCGAGCGGAGACTTTATCGGGTGATCAGCATGGGCGATCCCGGAGATCTGTTCACGGTTCACCGGCGCAGCTTGTCAGCGCCAGAGGCCGCCCGCACCTCGTTTTCGGTCGCGGGCTGGAGTCCTCCGGGGCAGCCGTCGATCCACAGGTCTTGACAATTACTCAAGCGACGCTGAAGGCGTGGCGAAGCGATGCCATACGGGGCGGCACCCTGATGCTGATACAGGCTCCGGCGCAGCCTGCCGGTCCGCCACCGCGGCGGCGGTTCCGGCTCCACGACCGACTCCCGGACCGACCCGTGGGCCGCCCGTGCGCGCCGCGAGGGCACGAAACCCTGCCCGCCGGCCACCCCAGCCGACCGACCGAACCACCTGGAGCCTCCATGTGGCACGACATGCTGGCGCTTCCGGTGCCGATCCTGGAGAAGGTCCTACGGACTGCGTTCGTCTATGCCCTGGTGATCCTGATCTTCCGATTCACCGGCAAACGCGGCATGGCAGCCATGAACACCTTCGACTTCGTGGTGCTTTTCCTACTGTCGAACGTCGTGCAGAACGCCGTCATCGGCCCCGACGACAGCGTCACGGGCGGCGCAATCGGGGCCATCACGCTCATCGCGATGAACGCCGCCCTCACGCGCTGGCTCGCCACCGACGACCGCGCCGCCCGCCTGCTGGAAGGCACCAGTAGTCCGATCGTCGAAGACGGCCGCCTCATCCCAGGAACCTTGCGACGTCTGTCGATCCGGCGCGAGGAGATGGCGAACGCGGTCCGCCTGCACGACGGCGACAGCATCGACGAGGTGCAGACGGCCCGGCTGGAACCGAGCGGACAGCTCCTCATCGTGCTCAAACCCGCAGCCCGCGGCGCCACCAAAGGCGAACTGGATCAGATCGGGGAACGCCTGGCTGCCATCGAACAACTACTCAGCCGGCGTCCGTCGTAGCGGGGCGATGCAGTGACCTCGACGGCACGTCGGCTTGACTCCGAACATCAGGAGGCATCAAGCGTGGGCACGACGACGGCCGCTGCCGGGGCACCAGCGAAAAGACCCCAGTCGATCAAGGCTGGGGGTCATTGACATCCGGATCTGACCGTGAGGATGTCGATGGCGGTCACTCACGGCCGGGTCGCCTCTTGAGCAGCCAGTCACCCGGCGGTGTTCACAACCAGCTGATCACGGTGCTGATGCCGATGCCCATGAGCGCGAGGCAGACGATCAAGCCCACCATGCATCCCAGTCCGAAGAGCACGTCATGGACGGATCCCGGCTCGGTGGGTTCGTCAGCCCCGGAGCCCACCTGGTCCCAGTCCATCGATTTCCCCGCTGACTGCGATGCGGCGAGGCGCATCGCAGCCAGTTGCGCACGAGCGAAGGGAGTCTCCGCTGCCGCATCCGAGCCACGCCAAGCCAGTGCCCGCATACGGTCGACCGGGTGTCGGTAACGGGCTTCGAAGGCCGCCACCTCCTCGGGAGAGCGCCCGGCGTCGAGGTAGCTCCAGCGGCCGGCTTGCACCGACTCCCCGAACAGGCCATAGACGTCCGCGAGCCTGACGCGAAGGGAGAGGTCTGCGGGGAAAGAGGACACCAGCCCACGCAAACGCTGCCGCGCCAGAGGAAGGCGACCCGCCGCGAGGTCGGTGTCCACCTTGGCCAAGGTGTTCTCGACAGTCACGATTGGCCATGATCGCTTCCGGCCATGGCGCGCGCCAGCGGTTTCCCGTGCAGGTCTCGCGATGGCGGTACAGCAGCGGAGTACAGCAACCACGGTGACCGTAGTCGAAAAAAGGCTGATCGCGGGGGGTCAGTGCAGTGCAACCTCACCCGCGTGGACGGCACGCATGGCGCGCTCGACAGTCTCCTGGTTTTCGCCGACCGGAGCCACGTAGCCGATGACGTCGCGCGCGGGATCCTCCCCGAGCATCCGGGTGATCACCCACGTGGCAAGGTACTGGGACGCCAGGCAACCGCCCGCCGTAGCGATGTTCCCCTCGGCGTGGAACGGCGCGTCCAGCACGGTGACGCCGCAGGCTTCTGCAAAGGGCCGGGTCTTCATGTCCGTGCAAGCCGGCATGCCGTCCAGCAACCCCAGCCGGGCGAGCACCAGCGCGCCGGAGCACTGGGCACCGATCAGCTGTCGCGAAGGGTCGAGCCGCAGCCTGGAAATCAGCCGGTCGTCGGCGACCACTTCTCGCGCCTTCACGCCACTACCGATCAGCACGACCTCGGCTTCGGCAACGAACTCCATCGGGCGCTGCCCTGTCACCTCGACGCCGTTCATCGACGTGACCACCGGCGTCGGCGTCGTAATGAAGGCTTCCAAGCCGTCCTTACGGCATCGGTTGATCAGCGCGGAAGCGATGAAGCTGTCGAGCTCGTTGAACCCGTCGAAGGTGACCACTGCTACCTGCATCACAACTCCTTCAAGTACGGCGCCAGCTCTGCAGTCTCCCTGGCGCGCCGTTCCGGGGCGAGGGCCAATCAGCGGCCGGTGGCATGCCTACCAGCGCCTTGCATTCCGAGCTCCGAGCTCCGAACTCCGAGCTCCGAGCTCCGAGCTCCGAGCCGGAGCATCGACTCACTGGCTGCTTCTCTGGACTACTCGGGTCCCGGACCCTGCCTGGCGGGACTGTCGAGCCGTGCCGTTCCCAAGAGCGGCAGTTGGGTGTCCAGCTGCGTGACAACGCCGCCGTACAGCGGCGGACAACCGCTCACATGCGGGCCATCGCAGCAGGTGAGACGCATAGCAGCCCAGGTCGAACGCCCAGCCAAGTCGCTTCGGGACAATGTGGCGGCATGGCGCGCTGCCGCCCGGCGTCGATGGACGCAGCGTTCTTCTTCATCAGTCGACGGCCTTCAAGTCGCCCAAGACGGCTCCGAGGCCCAGTTCGGTGGCACCACGGGTCTGGAAGCCCTGCTTGAACAGCTCAGCCGTGCGCTGCTGTACTCCCTCGCCTCGGACGAGTTGCTGGAACAGCGCGGCGTCCGCGCGTACTTCGGCAGGAGTCGGCAGGCTGATGGCGTTGACGGCCGACTTGGCTGCGATCAGCGCATCGCGGGGGAAGCCGCTCATGCGCGCGGCGATGCCTGCTACGAACTCGTCCAGTTCGGCGTCAGGGACCGCACGGTTGACCCATCCGTAGCGTTCGGCGAGGTCTGCGTCGAAGTCCGACGACGTCAGTACGGCTTCGAGTGCTCGGCCCCGGCCCAGCAGACGGGTGAGATGCTGAATCGCGCCCGCGCCGGGGGGAGCTCCGATTCCCACTTCGGGCTGGCCCAGGATGGCGTTCTGCCGGGAGGCGAAGCGCATGTCGCAGGCAAGGAGAAACTCACTGCCCGCTCCCCGGGCGCGGCCGCGCAGCTTGGCGATGGTGACGGCAGGGAGCCGGCTCAGCTTGCGAAACAGCATTCCCAGGGAGGCATCGCCGGGGCCTCCGGCCTTCGCGGCCTCAGCGGTGTACTCGGGGACTTTCGTCATGTCGACGTGCGGGAAGAAGAAGTCGGCGTCCGCGCTGTCGAAGATCACCACGCGTGGGGCGGTCCGTTGTGACAGTTCCTCGAGCAATGCGACCAGGTCCCGCACGACCTCGGGACCGATGAGATTCATCGGCGGCGCGTTGAACGTGGCGGACAGGACGTTGCCGTCCAGCCTGGTCTTGATGGTTTCGTACGAGGCGGTCATCCCGGTCTTCCTTTCGTCGCACAGCCCCGTACTTGGCGTGGACGCGGTGCAGGGTGATGTCGTGGGATTCGGCGGCTGCGACGACCTGGCACGGGGATGGTGACCAGGCCGGAGCTGATGGCGTCGCGCCAGATCGCTCGGGGCATGACAGTGACCCTTTCATGCAGGTTTGCCATGTTATGCCGTCCCTGGCCAAGGGGTCCCCTGTGTGGTTCCGACCCACCTGGAATCGAACACGGGCCCGAACGGACGTCAGGGCAGACTGATCGAACTCCTCAAGCAGTGGCCACCGGCCGTGCTCGATGCGTGCCCGCCGAGGCGGAGAACCACGGCCAATGGCTGGTGCTGGGCCACGCAGCCAGGTTGGATCCAGTGCCCATTGAGCCTGGCCAGGAGCCATACCCGGTCACAGAAGCACGGTAACTCCCAAGCTCAGAGAAAACGGGTTCGATCCCGTCACCCGCTCCACAGGAAAGCCCCAGGCCGGCGGCCGGGGGCTTCTTTGCTGTCCAGACCGGTTCAGGCGTCGCGCACCAGATCTGTGCCAGATGCCTCATCGCCAAGGGCGGACGAGCGCATTCGCAGGCTTGACAGCGCATCCCGACCCTCAGATTGATGGACGGCTCCGAAACGCCTGACAACAATGCGACGGATTGGGAACGGGTGGGTTCCGCGGTCACAGGCATCATCGGCATCGTAGGCGTGATCTTCACGTGGCCAGCCGGAGCCCAGGGCCGGAAGCACGCTGAGCACATGGTCGCCCGAGCCCATGCGGCCGAAAATCAGGAGGCTTGTCGGCGAGAACGCCGTGAGGCATATTTCTGCGCACTACGGGCACAAACTGGGTTACCGCCTGCGGTGCGGACATTGTGGGCGAGATGGGTCGGCCCTGCAGCCCGTACGGTGGGAAGGTGACGCGCCTGATCGTGGCAGCAGGAGGAGGAGGCGACGCAGTCGCCGCCGCAATGCTCGATGCCGTCCTCTACGGCGGCCGGAGTCCGGCGGTGATCCTCACGTACGCGTGGGACCGCCTCTTGATCGATCCTGTACCGGGCCCACGGGGGCCGGCCAACTTCACCGGTCTCCGCCCACTCACCAGAAGCGTTCAGGCTGTCCCCGCCGACGCGAAGCCGGTAGCCCCCGCAGGGTCCACACTCCCCCGGCTCGCTGCCGAGCTCCCGCACACCTTCGCGCTGATCGACCCGCACCACGGTGCCGAGGGCATCATCCGCCAGCTCGAAGAACTCACCGAGCACCTGGCCCCCGAGTCCATCGATCTCCTGGACGTCGGAGGCGACATCCTCGCCAAGGGGGACGAACCAACCCTTCTCAGCCCGCTCGCCGACGCCCTCACGCTCGCAGCATGCTGCCAAGTCAACGCCCCCGTAAGGCTCCTGGTCGCCGGTCCCGGCCTGGACGGAGAGCTATCGGCCGACGACCTGCGCGACCGCATGGGACCATCCGTCCAGACACTCACGGCCGAGCACGTCGAGCCGGTCAGTTCTGTTCTGGAATGGCACCCGTCCGAAGCCACGGCCATGCTCGCGGCCACCGCCCGAGGAGTCCGCGGCCTGTGCGAAGTCAGGGACGCCGGCCTGCCGGTCCCGCTCACCGACGAGGGCCCCACCGTTCACGAAGCCGACCTGGACGACGCCCTCAACCGCAACCAGCTCGCCCGAGCCATCCGCGAGACCGAAACCCTCGACGAAGCCGAGCAGCACAGCCGCGAAATCTGCGGCTACTCGGAGATCGACTACGAGCGCAACAAAGCCACTTGGCTCGGAACCCAGCAAGAACAGAAGCTCGACCCTGACGCCGCGCTCAGCCAACTCGACCGGTTTGAGGCCGAAGCACGCACCCGCGGCATCACCCACACCACATTCCGCCGCATCACCGAGGCCCTCGGCCTCAACGGCAAACAGCGCCAGGACCTGAGAGCTCTCCTGATCAACAGCCGTCCAGAGCAGTACGCATCCCCGCTCTGGCGCATCTCATCTCAGGGACCGCCGACTCGGGTCGGGACCTGAGCCGGTCATCCGAGCGCGTGCGTTGCCGCGCGAATGGCGCTGGGGTGGTGGTTGAGGAGGTCGGTGCCATCGGCCCACTGGTCCACGCCTCCCACCAGGAGATCCTGCTCGAGCAGCGAGCTCTTCTCGCCGCGACCCACACGCAGTCTGAGCAGGCGCAGCAACTTCTGACCTGCAGAAGCCCTTTCAGTCCGGCCTGCCCCGTTCATCATCCGTCGAGAAGAAACCGGCTCTCCCGCGCGGCATCGAGGAATCCCCCGTACCGGAATTCACCGATGCGCGCCCTGCGACGGCTTCTCAGCGACTCCGGTCGGACGATCGTGAAAGGGTGTCGGGGGCGAGCGTTGCGAACGATCTCCGCCCCGGACGCACAGCGTTGGGCATGCAACAAGGAAAGACCGGCTGTGGCTCCGATGGGTGTGGCAAGGAATGTCGGGCAGCCTATGAGTGCCTCCCCCTTGGAGACACCTGCCGCGCTGTCACTGATCACCACATCGACACGGATGCCGACCCTCTCGGACAGCCTCGCGGCGAGCTCGCTTGCGGCACGGTTGGGATCGGTCGGCCCGAGGATGTACTCAGAATCCGCCGCTCCGCGATCCAGCATGACGACGTCCCGCACACCGGCGTCAGGAAACTCCGCGCACAAGGTCGCACGGAGTTCTTCGCGCCGTGCTGCGGTCCCGATATCGGGCGCCGCAGCCAACCGCACAACCCGCCGCTGCTCCAGGGAGACGACCTTTGACGCCACCACGACGATGTCACCATCCTCGCCGGCCGCCACCTCGGCTACGACGTCCGGCGCGAGGATGTCGTCCCCGGAACGGATGGGCGGAGATTCGACCGGCACCATGACGTGAGTGACGCCGCTGCCTGACCCCAAAGCCGCGGCCAGGCCTTTCAGGCACTGCCCGATCATCTCGAGATCGCTACGCTCCACTAGGTCAGCCCCCGGCTTTGTATGTCGACACTGTCACTCGAAAACGGCCGGTCCGTGATGGATCGCGTCGTGTAGTCCTGTGAGGTGAAGTGACACCGGGTACCGGATTTCTCGTCGTACGCCGAAAGATGCAGCACGAGATGGGCACCTGGAAATCGGGCCAGCAGTTGCTCGAGAGGGATCGGCGGATCCTGGTTCAGACACTCGCGGACAGCGTCGGGCAGGCCGCGCACCTGGAGCGGATCGATACCATCGGTTTTGATGGTGATCACGCGAGATCTTCCGGGAGCCAGTCTCGGCAGTGGAACATCCAGCGTTCTGAGGGTGGCCAGTTTGGTATTCCCGTTGGAACCCGCATCGGGCAATTTCAACATGCATACCGCACTGAAATCCACGGCAGCGCGACGGCCCGTATTCATGATCTTCACCCGGTATTTAACCGGCCCTCCAGGGAGCCGCGCTTTACTTATGGCCGAGGACCAGACAACCTTCGGCGCCAGGCCCTTGGTGAGCCAGATCCAGAACAGGTACGACGATGCAATGCCGGTGACGACAGCAAGGAGCGAGGAGATGGCAATTTCGCTCATTTCGTCCCACTGTATCGGCCCTGCCACAAAGGAACACTGAATACTTCGGGAGCAGAGTGCACGTGTCCCCAGAGCCCCTGCTCCCCGAAGGACTCTCCGTGGTCGGCGGTGACTATGAAGTCGAACGGACCCGGAAGCAGCCCGAACAGAACGCGCAGCTTGGCATCCACGAGGGCTACAGCGTCCACCTGACACTCCGACAGTTGGGCCATGAGCCGCTCGAACCGAGTGTCCTGCCGAATCGGTTCCTTGGCGTTTCTGGCATGCGCATAGAGGCGCTGCTGCCGCAGAATCGAATCAGGAGCCGAGTATGGGGCGTGCGTCTCCGCCGCATTGACAAAGAGAAGCCATGGCTCCGGCTGTCCGGGCAGGACCGCCGCGATTTCCTGCGGATGAGAGAGAGCAAAATGCGGCGCTTCCCAGGCCGGCAGGTCGACATCATCCGGACAATAGGTGGGCCCCCAGTAGAGGAACTCATCAAATCCCTCACGTAACTGAGGGCCTGTGAACCAGCGCACGCCGCCCGCGCCAACCGTACGATAGCCACGCCGGCGGAGGCCGTCGATCATGTTCACGCCCGCCGAGAAGCCACGTCCGCGGCTCTTCAACAGACCAGGTCTCCGAGCCGTTGGTAATTTCCGTAGCGCGATGGGTGACTCAAGACCGCGCACACGGTCCGCCAGCGGAAAGTAACCCGAGAACATAGCCGTATGCGCGGGCAGGGTGAAGGTTGCATGCGCAAGTGCCGGTTCGAGGACGGCCAGGGCATCAAGAAATGGAGTATCGGCATGCAATGCACTGTCGTACCTGCAACTGTCCAGCGTGACAATCAGAAGCGAATGGGCCCCGTCGTACTCCGACATTTGCCCCCCTTGGCAGCGATCCACCCCTGTCCGGGACAGCTGGCCAGGCTGAGCGTAGCGGCTGCTCGTGAGCGTGTCCGCCCATCGGTCAGAGTAAACGTGCGCGCGCCATCCCTCGAGAACATGCAGGGAATGGATCTGCGATCCTTGTCTCGCAATGAGTGCAAGCGCTCACCGGGCTTGCGAGCGAAGGCGAAGCATTCGGCGGCCTCGGGAGAGCCGGTCCGAACACTACGGACTTTCAGGGGCCATCGCCGCAGCTCAGAGGGCGCCGACCGGTCTCCGAACCTCATTCCAATTACTTGGGTACGAAGAGGCCGGCCTGCGTCGGTCCAGACAGCGGCAGCTTGATCACACAACCGTTCCGTTCACACCCGGGCCGCCGCCTGGATGCGTCCTGCACGACACCTCTGGCACGGGCCACCTGGCAAGCGCACCCATGAGGGCCAGACCAACCATTCACGCACCTCAGACCTCAAGTGACGCCAAAACGCCGGTGATTCCCAAGCTCGGAGCGCGGGTTCGATTCCCGTCACCCGCTCCGCGCAAAAGCCCCGGGCCGGCGGCCCGGGGCTTCTTTGTCGTACAGGCCGACTCACCGCCCAGCGAATGGCCGTTCGCACCCTCCCGGCCCTGTGACGGAGCACTGGCAGGGCACAACCTCGCCGCCCTGCCTGAGTACGGAGTTCAAAGCGATTCGAGCAGTCCGAGCCGGTCCGCAACGTATCGGTGGAACTGCCACAGCGGGCGCTCGCGGCCATCGCTGGGCCCGTCTGGTCACCCGTCGACCGCTCACCGTCCTGCTGACCGTGATCCCCAGCAGCGCCCCGGACAGCACGGCCACCGGCAGGCTCGTCTCCGCCATCCGCGACCTGTCGCCCCCTGCGGGGGCCACGGTCTCCGTCACCGGCCGTACGGCCATCAACCTCGACATGTCGACCAAGCTCGGCAAGGCGCTCGTCCCCTATCTCGCGCTGATCGTCGGCCTCGCGTTTCTCCTGCTCGTTCTCGCTTTCCGCTCGATCCTGGTCCCCCTCAAAGCGGCCCTGGGCTTTCTGCTCACCCGCGGGGCCACCTTCGGATCCGTCGTCGCGGTCTTCCAGTGGGGCTGGCTGAGCGCTGCGCTCGGGGTTCAGACGACTGGACCCATCGTCAGCGTGATGCCGGTCTTCCTGGTCGGGGTCCTCTTCGGTCTCGCCATGGACTACCAGGTCTTCCTCGCGACCCGGGTCCGCGAGGAGTTCGTCCACGGGGCCCCGCCCACTCAGGCCGTCGTCGCCGGCGTCGGCCATGGCGCCCGGGTCGTGACCGCCGCCGCGATCATCATGATCAGCGTGTTCGCGGGGTTCGTCCCGTCGACCGACCCCATGATCAAGATGATGGGCTTCGCCCTGGCGGTCGGAGTGGCCCTGGACGCGTTCGTCGTCCGGATGGCCGTCATACCCGCTCTGCTCGCCCTGCTCGGCCGCAGCGCCTGGCGGCTGCCCCGGTGGATCGACCGGGTGCTGCCCGATGTGGACATCGAGGGTGCACGGCTCGTCACTCATGCACCGGCCACCGACGCTCCACCGGCCGAACTCGTCCGCAACTGACCGCACCGGGGTCCCGGCCGCATCGGCCGGGACCCACGGCGCGCTGTCGGCCCCGGGAACGGCATAGCGCCTGCCAGCGGTGGTTTGTTAGGCCACGAGACGCGCCGGTGCAGTCGGAGTACGGCCGGGTGCTCTCACTCGAGGACGCCGTCGGCACCAAGGTTCGCGCGCCGGCCGACCGGGGCCCGGCGCGCGATCCGGCCGACGACAGGGACTCCGTGGCGCGGCCATTTGCTCTGTGAACGTCGGGGCATCCAGGTTAGGAGGACACTGGGCGTATGGCCCTACCCAAATCGCATCTTTGCTCGGCGTGCTCTGACGGCACCGCGCGGGACACAGTCCTTCATCAAGACCTCGTCGTCGGAGCACCTCTGTCCATGGAAGATCTCACCGACGCACAGCGCCTTGACCGGTTCGCCCGCAAGTACGCCCACGACGGTTGCCAGGTCACAGAGGTCCTGCGGGTCCCGCACGACAGCTTGAGCGGCTACGCCTGGTCCGTCCGCTTCACCGAGAGTCCGTGACGAGTTGATCATCGGACAGAGGCTCAACGGTGGCGCAACACCAAGGCCCGCCACCCCGACCTGGCCGCCCAACACCGAGAACGTGCCCGCATCCGGAGCCAGTGGGCATCCACTGCGGCGGACACCCGCTCAAAGCCGTGCGACCGGCCGCCGGCAATCGGCGCCAGTTCCCGGATGACCGATCACCGCCAAGAACTCCGGGCGAGCCGGCACCGGACGCGAACTCACCTTGCTTCCGCTCAGTCCTGCTTGGCGGACGAGCACACCCTGGGCCGTGCCGCGGTCCAGGAGTACCTGGACCACAACGAGAAGGGGGCTCGCCATTCGGGTGTCTACAGCGGGATGAGCCTCCAGCCCATGCTGCTGACCGACTTCACCCAGGAGGCCGTGAGGTTGGGCTGGCTGCAGCCGCGGTTCTTGCCGCCGACGTAGACGGCGGCCGCGCCGTAGGAACCGGTGTTCCATGCCTTCATCGCGGACAGCGAAGGCGCGGTGCAGGTGTCGAAGGCGTTGCCGGTGAACGTCTTCTGGGCGGGCCACGTCGTGGCCGCCATGGAGGTCTGCGCCGCGATCCCGCCTCCGGCGACCACGGCGGCGCCTGCTACGGCCCAGGCGATGTAACGGCGCCTCTTAGACATCCGATGTCTGGACATCCCACCCCATTCATGACACACAAGCACGCCTCGGGACGTGCTGACCAAAGATGAATCGGACCCCGTAGTAGCCCTTGATTCGGCGCACGTCCGGCACAGCGACGAACGCGTGCTCGGCCCCCGGCGCCGGGAGCGGATCGCACCGTAACCGACGCCGGCACTGCACTCGGGAAACCCCTTACCTCAATCGCCACAAGATTCCCTCAAGGCACAGCAAAGACTCCTGCCGACCGGCGAACGACCCATGAGAGGACCGAAATTGTGCGATCCCCGGACCTGTGGGTCAGCTGTGCGCTAAGGGCGCGTCCCGGCCGCTGCGCCTGCGTCGGAGTGCAGGACCACAAGGTCGCCGTCCGCCTCGGGGTGCTCTGATCATGACCACATGACGTTCTGTTCCTATCCGATCTAGGCTTCAACCATGGGTGTGAAGGGGTGGCCAACACCGCGGGAGTGATGGAGATGTTCGACCTGTCTTCCAAGTTGTCGGACGTCCCGGCGATACCGGGTCGGCCACCTTGGCCCCATCATGAATACGTCAAGGGTTGGGGTGTGTTCGGGCTTCCCTTCGACTCCGGACACGTACTCGCGCTGCGCGTCTTCCCGGAGAACTCCTTCGGCCCTTACCGCACTCTGTGGCATCGCGACCCGAGCGGCAGCTGGTCGATCCACGTCGACGGTGCGCGGCTCGACACAGCGTGCCCCAGGTACTACGGCGCGGCCTGCGACCGCACGGGATACGCCCACATCGGGCTCACCTGGACGGGCCCGGCCTCCCTGCGAGTCACGATGGATTCTCCGCCTCTGGACTGGACCCTCACCGCCTCCTCGACCCGGCTCCTCACCATCCTCAACAGCATCAGCGCGGCACTACCGCTCGCCACCTGGCGCCCTCGATCTCTGGTTCGGACTCGGGAGCGATTGGCCCGCGCGCTGGGGATGGGGCATCTGCAGCTGTACGGCGTGATGCCGAGCGGCCACACCGGAACGCTCATGCCACAGCAGATGTACTTCGTCGACGACTCACGAGCCACGCTCGACGGCGTCGATCTCGGACTCCCCGTCCAGCTGCAGGACAATCCGCGGATCGGTGAGGTGCCCTTGCCGGCCCGCGGCGTCCTCGCCATCGGCCAGGCAGCCTGGCAGATCCTGGACCAGGCCGAATACGAACGCACCCGGTCCGAGACCGCCCGGCAGACCTAGAAAGCGTCCAGGATGCGTCGGCAGGCGGTGCCGCCGCGGTGGGCTGTACGGCCGGCGCACCTCCGTCCGGGGAGACCTCGGCGACGTTGCGGCGAGTGCCCCAGCCGGTCTTGACGCAGGTGACGATGCCGTACCAGCACAGTCGGCGGAACCAGGTCCACGCCATGGTGATCGCCAGTGGCATCAGCAGCCAGGCCAGGGCCCGGCCCGGGGGCGGCCCCGCTCATCGGTGCGGATGATGCCGAGGCCCGTGGGACAGGGGTTCTGTACCCAAGGCGCGGGTCGCGCGGAATGCGAACCCGAGTGCTGAGGTTGTCGTGTTGGTGAGCGATTCGTCCTCTGATGCCGTTTTCCACCCGCTCGATCGGGAGTCCGTCCGCGAGCGGCTGGCGGCCGAACGTGCCGGCACGAACGCGCAGATCGCGGCGTTGAGCCGTGACTTCGACGGGATCGTCGAGGCGAATGCCCTGGTGGCGGTCGACGACGAGCACGACCCGGAGGGGTCGAGCACCGCCTTCGAGCGGGCCCATGTCGCCTCATTGCTGGCACAGGCACGCGGCCACCTGGCCGATCTGGATCGAGCGCTGGAACGGCTGGAGCGAGGCGCATACGGACGGTGCGAGGGGTGCGGCGAGTGGATCCCGGCGGAACGCCTGGAGGTGCGCCCGGCGGCGAGCACCTGCGTGCGCTGTGCCGCGGCCCGCCCCCGCTGACCTCTGTCACCGAACCGGATCGAGGACCGCTCGGACGAACTCAGCCGGCGGCAGGTGGCGTTGCGCGTGGACGTAGGTGCCCCGCCTTCCAGGAGCTGCACGGCGTGCCGCGGCTCGCCGACCTCAGGCACCAGCGACGGGCTCGAGCCGATTCGGGCAGCTGATACGCGGCGGGTGCAAGGTCATACACCCGATCGGTACCGGCTCTGCCGACGCCGCGTCCACGTCAGGCGGTCTGGTCCGCCAGGGATCTCACGCGGAAGGCGTGGACCACCTCAACCACACCGAGGATGATCAGCCACAGGCCGGCGACCAGGGTGAGGGCGGCGAGCGAGCCGAACGGGGAGACGATCAGCACGATGCCCGCCAAGATGGTGATGACGCCGAAGAACAGCTGCCAGCCTCTGGCGGGCAGCCCTTCGGTGGAAGCCGCCACGGCCACCAGCATGATCCCGCGCAGCAGCCAGCCGAATCCGATCCACAGGGCCAGCAGAAACAACGACTGCGTCGCTCCGCGGAAGCAGATCAGCCCGAGCAGCACGCTCAGCGCTCCGGTGACGAAATGCAGCACTCTCATGCCGCCGGGCACGTGCGAGCCGAAGGCGCCCGCCAACTGAAAGACGCCGTTGGCCAGCAGGTAGATACCGAACAGGACGCCGACCACCGCCAGCGTCGCGCCCGGCCAGACGAGTACGCAGACGCCCAGAGCGATCGCGGCAATTCCGGCGGTGAGAAGGACCTGCCAGGCGGCCTTGGCGAGGGCGCCGAGGGCGCCTCCTGACGCTTCACCGAAGGGGTCGGTCATGGCACCCGCCTTTCGCGGACAGGCATGGAGACGTGTGACGCAACCATCTTCTGTCGCTTCGGACACCCCCGCACGGCAGGAGCCGCTGGCCGAGTGCGACCGTCCGGTACCGATCGGACCCGCCGCTACCGGTCGGACGGTGGCCCCGCAGGCAGCCGCCGGTCATTGCGGAGACCAGCAAATCCCAGGTGGGCCGATGCCCTGCCCGGCGTTCTATTTGGTTCCGCGGACGACATAGAGCCCGCGAATGCGCTCGACCGTGAATTCGCTCAGGCCGAGGTCCCTGCACCAGCGCTCGAGCCGGCGCCGCGGCTGTGGTCGCTCGAATTGAGGCGAGAGCCAGTCGAAGGTGTCCAGTACCGACCAGGTCCGCAAGGTTTCGGTGTCGGTCAGCCCGATGTGGCGGTGATTGGCGACCGGGACCAGCCGGGTCAGGTAGTTGCCCACCCGCGGCACTGAGCCGAGGAGCATGGAAACCGGCAGCAATCGCGGCGTGATGGATTGGACAACGCTATAGAGCCTGTTGGGAGGAATGCGCTTGGTGACGGGCCGCAGGACTTGCCGGAGATGCGGATAGGCGACGATCGCCGCGTACACGTCGATGCAGAATTTTCCACCGGGCCGCAGGTAACGGAAGATCGTCTTGAAGGTCCGCTCAACGTCAGGCGTGTGCTGGATGACCCCGAGGCAGACGAGGTAGTCGAACGACTCATCCACCAGGGGAAGGTCGTAAATGCTGGCCTGAAGCAGCCTCAGGTCGGCGAATCGGCCATTGGATGCGGCGTTGGCGTCCACCGCGCTGGAGATGTCGAAGGAGGTTACGGCAGCGCCGGTCTGGCACAGGACCTCGGTGAAGCGTCCGGCGCCGCTTCCGCACTCAAGAACCTCGCGGCCCTGAAGTTCGTCGGCGGTCCAGCCGCTCTCCCGGAGCAGGCGGTCCCTGGACACGGGGAGCCCCACGTACGAGTCGAGCTGGGTAAGCCGATGCAAATTCCATTGATACCCGAACGAATTCCCGTAATTGTCCTCGGGAACGAACCGCGGGATCCCGTCACGCACCGGATAGGTCCGTCTGCACCTTTCACAGGTCAGCGTGCTCTTTCCGTGAAGCCGCGCACGGCAGTTCGGACAACGAAGCGTCTCGAACCAGCAACAGTCTCGGTTCTTCTCCGCGAGGCCGTCAGCCAATCTCCTGTGCATGCAGGACACGCTAACTGATCGTTCGCTTTTAGCGGGCAAGGATCCGCGTGTCGTTTTCTTGGCCGCTTATTGCGCGACGAGTCAGGCATGCAGCCGACTTGGCCAAGGCAGGTCGCAACTCAGGAAGAAGTGGGCGCCGGTGCCCGCTCGTTGGAAATCCGAATTGCACGTCCATCGGCGTGCGCAGGACGAACTCACCGGAGCCGGCGATGGTGTGAACGCCGGTCAGATGGGCGTCGACCCAGCCCTCGCCGGTCTTTTCCTCCTCAAGGCAGCCCTGCGCCTACCGGTTGGGGTCCGCTCCGGCGCGCGGCACCCGCCGAGCACCGGAGCGTGCGGGGCTCGCCCGACCGCGGTGGCGCAGGTCCGCTGCGCAGGACCGGCGGCCGGGCACACCGTCGACGTCAGCCGAGGGGGTTGGTCTTGTCGCGCAGGGCGTCCAGAGCGGGCGCGTACATGCGGGCCTTGATGGTGCCGAGGGTGGGGCCGGCCTTGCCCACCTGGGCCTGGGCGATCTCCACCGCGGTCCGGCGCACGGCGTCCTCCTCCACCGCACGGTCGACGACGGCGGCGGCCAGGGCGTCGTTGCCGCCGAAGCGGCGGGCGGTGGTCATGGCCTCGTGTGCTGTCTGCGGGGTCAGTCGGCCCTGGATCAGGGCGGACATGCCCGGGGTGAAGGGGATGTTGATGTCGGCTTCGGGCAGGCACCAGTAGCCGCGGTCGGCGCGCATCACCCGGAAGTCGTGGGTCAGGGAGAGCATGGCGCCCGCGGCGAAGGTGTGGCCCTGCAGGGCGGCCACGGTGACCACCGGCAGGGACAGCATCCGTGCCAGGAGCTCGTGGACGGTTATGACGTAGTCCTGGTGCTGGTCGGCGTGGGCGAACAGCCAGTCGAGGTCAAGGCCGTTGGAGAAGAACTTCCCCGTCGCGGCGGTCACCAGGGCGCGGGGCCCCTCCGCCTTCTCCACCTCGTCCAGGGCTGCGTTGACGGAGGCGATCCAGTCGGGGTGGAAGCGGTTCTCGTCGTCCCCGAGGTCGAGGATGAAGACATTGTCCTGGCGGTCGAGTATCGGCACGGTGGCTCCCTCAAGCTGGGCGTGGTCGGGGTGGTGACAGGTCAAGGCCCTGGCTCGTGACCGGTATCGGGCCGGTCGCGCAGGGCGTGGACCAGCAGGTCGTGGATTTCGCCGGCGGCCGCTTCCAGCGGAGCGGCGCTCCGCTCTGCCCGGCACATGATCACCGCGCCTTCGACCGCGGCGATGATGAAGGCGGCCAGCCTCATGCTCCGCTCCTCAGGCAGGCCGTGCCGGATGAACAGGGCAGCGAGCGCTTCCTTCCAGCGGGCGAAGACGGCGGCTACTGAGCGGGCGAGCTGCGGGGCGTCGTCGTTGGTCTCCACGGCCACCGCCACGATGGGGCAGCCGGCCCGGAAGTCGCTGTCGACGAGCCGGTCGCGCCACAGCGCGAAGAAGGCGTCGGTCGCCTTCAGGGGGTCATCGGCCTGGGCGGCGTTCTCGATCAGACCGGCGATGAAGTCACCGGCGTGCGCCACCGCCTCGTCGATCAGCTGCGACCGCCCGCCAGGAAAGTGGTGGTAGACCGAGCCACGGGGGGCACCGCTGTGCGCGAGCACGCGGTCGATGCTCGTGGCGCCGGCCCCGTGCTGGCGCAGCAGCTCGGCGGCACTGAGAACCATCCGCTCACGACTGTCGCTCTTCCGCGGGCTCACGCGCCCGCCGCCTCGGAGGCTGCCGGGCGTATAGCTGCGCCAGCGGCGATTGAGCCGTCGACCATGCCGGTGTGCCTCCTCATGTCGGTGAGCGGAGTTCGGACCTGGGCTACCGGTCGGTAACTTATGGTGCATGACATAGAACATGCAAGAGGTCGGGCATACCGGCTGTCCGCTGAAGGCACGGTCGACTTCTCACCCCGGGTATCGGGTTCCGTGCCCGGGGTGCCGTCATCGATCGCGCGGAGTTCAGCGGGGGCGTACCACCTGGACGGGTGAACGCCGTGTCCGCCGGCTGCGTGCGGAGGTTGACGGCCGCGGCGGTGGCCGGTGGGCCGGCGCAGGTCCCGCCGTGCGTCCCCGGTCCTGGCGGGGCCCCTTCTCCGCCCGGCCGCCTGTACGGCACTGCGTCGCGTGTGCGAAGAAACGTGCAGAACGGCCGTTACCGAAATCCTGTCCGCCGTCCGGATGATGCGCCGGGCGGCGCGACCGGTGGTGCGCCGGAGCACGCAAGGGCTTGCTGTTGATCATTGAACGGATCGGTGTAGCAGTCAGTGAATGTCAGGGCCACGCTCGCCGCACATGCGTGACCGATACAGACGCCTGTTACGGAAATGTCCGTAAACGGTAACGCACACCGATTGGGCTGCCGCCGGCCCCGGCAGCGCCCCAGAGTGTGGGTCCTCGGCCCAGCACGGACCGGGAACCCACACCGCACCACCAGCTCTTATCGGCCGGTGGAGCACCGTTCTTGAGGAGACGTCACCCATGTCCGCATCCCGCACCGCCCGCCGTATCGCCGCCACCGCCCTCGCAGCCGGCGCCGTCCTCTCCGCCGTCGCCCTCCCCGCCTCGGCCCACGACCGCGACCACCACCAGCAGCAGTCCCGGGTCGAGATCAGCGACGTACAGGCCGACAGCCCCGGACGCGACAACGGCACCAACCGGTCCCTCAACGCCGAATGGGTCGAGATCACCAACAACAGCCGCCGCGGCGTGGACCTGGACGGCTGGACCCTGCGCGACTCGGACGGCAACCGCTACCGCTTCGACGACGTCCGCCTCGCCGGCCGCGCCACCGTCCGCATCCACACCGGCTTCGGCCGCGACACCCGCACCGACCTCTACCAGGGCCGCCGCGACTACGTGTGGGGCAACCGCTCCGACACCGCAACCCTGCGCGACGCCCGCGGCCACGTCATCGACACCGAGTCCTGGGGCCGCGGCCACCGCCACTGACCCAGCCGGCCAGGGCCGTCCACCCGCCGGCACCGGACGACCCACCCCCTCATGAACCGTGTGCCCCGGGCAGCCTGACCTGCCCGGGGCACACACAACGCCCAGCCGCCGAAGTGGCGGGAGCGCCGGCCTCGGCCGGTCCGGGTGATGACACTCCCGCCTGTTCCATTCGGCGGAGCCGGCACGCCACCGACGAGATGCTCGACAGGCCGGCGCGCCAACCGGTCCCGCGGATCGTGGGCCCCTCCCCGCACCCCTCCCGTACTCGGCTATCCGGTCGCTGACGCACCGCGGGAGTGCCCGGCTGCCGCTCGGTGAGGTGATCGACCATGAATCTCCCCTTCCTCCCGTGAGCGCACCTGTTCCTCCCGTGAGCGCACCTGGCGGCGCAGCTCCACCCGGGCCGCCGGCGATCCGCCCCGCCCGGTGTCCCAGTACGGGTGCCAGAAGAGCACGGAGGACAACCGCAGCAGTCGGCGGCGCAGCTCCGTGTATGGGCCCTGGCCTTCGGCAAGCTCCGCATAGGTGCGGTACCAGTCGCGCTGTGCCTGCACCAGGTCGGACGGGAAAGAGGTGTGGGCCATGCCCGCAATTCAATCATGTGTTCGATTTAGTGCGCAGGGGAGATGACCGGCCCCCTTGGACATGCTGAAGCTTTTGGGGCGTTCTAGGCTGGCACTCCGGCGGTGGAGGAGGTGCCTCATGCCGAGGCCCGTGTGGAGTGGTGCGATCTCGTTCGGCCTGGTCACGATCCCTGTCAAGGTGCTGCCGGCCACCGAGAACCGCTCGATCAGCTTCCACCAGTACCACCTGGAGGACGAGGGCCGGATCCGCACCCGCAAGGTGTGCGAGATCGACGGCAAGCAGCTGCGGAGCGACGAGATCGGCAAGGGCTACGAGGTCTCCAAGGACACCATCGTCCAGGTCACCGACGAAGACCTCGACAGCATCCCGCTGCCCACCGCGAAGGCCATCGAGATCGTCGCGTTCGTGCCCGCCGACAGCATCGACCCGGTGCGCATCGGCGACTCCTACTACCTCGCTGCCGACGGGGCCGTCGCCGCCAAGCCCTACGTGCTGCTGCGCAAGGCCCTGGAGCGCAGCGCGAAGGTCGCCGTCGCCAAGTTCGCATGGCACAACCGGGAGCGCCTCGGACTCCTGCGCATCAAGGAGAACGCGATCGTCCTGCACTCCATGAGGTGGCCCGACGAGATCCGCGACCCGGCCGAGCTCACACCCAAGCCGGTCGAACTGGACGACTCCGAGATCGACGCCGCGATCCAGCTCATGGAAACCATGGCTGCCGACGACATCTCCGGCTACACGGACCACTACCGCGAAGCCCTCGAAGAAGTCATCGTCGCCAAGGCCGCGGGCAGGACCCCGCCCCAGGCGGAGAGCGGGCAGGAGCCCGCGGGGCAGGTCGTCGACCTGATGTCCGCCCTGAACGCCTCCGTCGCGGCAGCAAAGGAATCCCGCGGCGAGAGTGGCGGACACGCCACCGTCCACGACATGCCCAAGAAGGGCGCCGCGAAGAAGACAGCGGCCAAGAAGAGCACGGCGGCCGCCAAGAAGACCGCGTCCAAGAAGGCGCCCGCCAAGAAGGCCACCGGCAGGAAACCGAAGAGCGCCTAGAGGCCCATGGACTGCGCAGGCTGCACACCGGACCCCTTGCGCCCCTTGCGCCCTTCGCGCCGCGGGGCGGTGGCACGCGGACCGCACGAGCCTTGTGGTGACCCCGCCGGAGGACCGCACGAAAGACACGCCGCGAAGTCCAGGCTCGCATCCCCGCATTCATGACGACATGTCCGTGAGTGCGAGGTGCCACCGCCAGCAGATCTTTGCAGCAGCGTCACAAGGGCTGCGCATCACCTTCGGCGGGTGCCAGTAGCGTTAGAGCCCACTCGATCCCGCGTGCGAACTCGAAGCAGGTCGCCGGCGTCCCTGGCGGCGCAGTCAGCACAGAAAGATCGCAGATGGACTACTGCTCCTCGTGCCGCCGGAATCTCAATGGGGCGCTCGTGTGTCCGGGGTGCGGCGCATACGCTCCCGACATCGCCCCGCCGCCGGCCCATCGCCACCACGGCACGGTCGCCTCCACACCGGCGAGGCAGGCATGGCGCGAGGATGTCCCGGCCCCTGGGTCCTACCCCGGCACCCATCACTCCGATGCCGCACCGGTCGGCAGCGGAGCATCCGAGGGCGCGACGACGGATGCGGCGGGCACGGGCCGGGCCGCTCGGCGCCGGCAGCTGGCACGTTGGAAGAAGAACCGCCGTCGGGCCGTGGCCGCGACGGCCGTTGCCCTTGTCGGCGGCGGCCTGACTGTTGCCGCGCTGCCGACCACCAAGTCTTCCACCAGCCAGGCAGCCTCACCGCCGGAGCCGGTGACCGCGGCCACGCCCCGGACAGCGACCACCGAGTCGGCAACCGACTCGGCATCGGAGCAGCCCGACACCGTGGCTCCCCGGCATCCCAGCACCCGCCCACCGGCAACCAGCCGGCAGCGGAGCGCCACCGTCGCCCTGCCTCCCACCGCGACGACGGGCGGACAGCCGAAGACCGCCGCCACGGCCCGGCCCACCGCCGCCCCGAGCGCAAGGCTGCACACCACACCGGAGCCGGCCAAGGGGACGCACGTCGGCAGCGCCGACGCCCCGGCCCCACCCGCCGCGACCACCGCGCCCGCCGCTGCTTCCACCGAACGCCCCAGTGCGGGCACATCGACTGTGAACGTTCTGCCGACAACGTCGGCGGGAGATCCGGCCTCACCGACGCAGCTGTGCCTGGTCGTCGTGTGCATCGGCTGATCCCTGCGCCGGAGTCAGGGACGGTCACTTCGACGTTTCGTGCGGCCCGGGCAACCTGTACCGCACCGTGCCGCAACCACGACGACCGCGGCTGACCGACACGGGCGCGTTCGATGCCCTCGGCGATGTCGCCGCCGCCCGGACCGGCGGCTGACGGCGCCACGCGCCCGTGGGTCAGGACAGGGCGGCGGTGAGCCCGATCGTCGTGCCCGTGAGGGCTTTGCTCACCGGACAGTTGATCTTCGCGTCCTCGGCCGCCGCCTTGAAGGCAGCCTCGTCGACACCCGGCACCTGGCCCTGCACCGTGAGGTGGATTCCGGTGATGCCGGTGCCCGGCTCGAAGGTGACCGCGACCTTGGTCGTGAGCTGCGTCGGTGGTGTTCCGGCCTTGGTGAGCGTGTTCGACAGAGCCATGGAGAAGCAGCTGGAGTGGGCGGCGGCGATCAGCTCCTCGGGGCTGGTCTTCCCTTGAGGTTCCTCGGCGCGAGAAGCCCAGGTCACCGGGAAGTGGCCGACTCCCGAGGAGTCGAGCGTGACCTCTCCCAAGCCCTTGAGCAGGTCGCCTTCCCACTCGGTGTGTGCGTTGCGCGTGGTGGCCACGACAGATCCCTCCTGCTGTACGGATGACATCTCGACGATCGTCGCCCTACGACGGGCCGAACCCGGCTCCGACGCGCCGTACCGCACGACTCGCCGGTCCCTCCGCCCGCGAGGGGCGTACGAGAGGACCGGCCTCGATCACCACCCATGCCGTGATCGAGAAGGTGGCACAGAACGCCGGGCGGCATAGCCTTGATGGGATTGCCACGCTTGCCCCGGCCCCGTGCCGCTGGGCGGCATCCGGCGGCGACTGCGGCAACCCGTGCCCACCCGTTCGAGCGGGTGGCCAGTAGCAACGCCGACGAGAGGACACGTCATGGGCACCTCGAGCCCCGACGAACACGCGCCCCCGACCGAGGCACCGTCCACCGGCGGAGCCCAGTCCGCAGCGGAGGCCGCGGACACCCGGGCCGCCCTGGTCGATCTGGCGAACAGCGTGGCCCTGTTGCCACAGGCACCGCCGGCCGAGGGCGAGGACGAGCGTCCCGAGGGCTCCATCGCCCTGCCGGTGATCGAACAGGACGGCACTCGGTACATCCCGGTCTTCACGACCGAGGACGCGCTGCTCGCGGCCGGGGTGGACCCCGGTACCGCGCTCCGCATCCCCGTCGTCGAGCTGGCCGCGAATTGGCCGGCGGACGACCTGTGGCTGGCGGTCAACCCGTCCACCGAGGAGGGGCTCGCCCTTCCCCCCGACCTGGTGCGGGCGCTGCCCGTCGTCAGCCGGGGCAATGAACAGGCCGCCCGGGTGGACGAGGCCGGTGCGGAGGGAGGTGGCGCCGGAGAGCCGGGTGAGACCCCGGCCGGATGACCTGCCCCCGTCCACCGTGCACCCCGTCCCCTCCAAGCTGCCGGAACCCGCCGGGTCATGACGGACGGCGTCAGCCCGGAGTCGCCGCTCCCTGGCCGTCATGGGAGGCGTCCGCCTGGAGTGCGGCCTTCGCGATGTTGCGGGCCATGCCGCCGAACACGACCGCATGGAACGGCGACACGCTCCACCAGTAGACATGCCCGAGCAGACCGTGCGGGTGGAACAGCGCCCGCTGCCGATAGCGGGTCCGGCCCTGCCCGTCCCGGTCGGAGCGCATCTCCAGCCAGGCGAGCCCCGGCAGGCGCATCTCGGCACGCAACCGCAGCAGCCGGCCCTGTTCGATCTCCTCCACGCGCCAGAAGTCCAGCGAGTCGCCCACCCGCAGCCGCGCGGCGTCCCGGCGGCCGCGGCGGAGTCCGGTGCCTCCGACCAGCCGGTCGAGCCAGCCCCGTACGGCCCAGGCGAGCGGGAAGGAGTACCAGCCGTTGTCACCGCCGATCCCCTCGATGACCTGCCACAGTGCCTTCGGTGACGCGTCGACGGCGAGCACGCGCCGGTCGGTGTAGAGGCTGCCCCCGGCCCAGTCCGGGTCCGAGGGCAGGGGATCGCTCGGAGCGCCGGGCAGCGAGGCGGAGGACCAGCGGGTGGTGACCTGAGCGTCACGTACGCGCCGAAGGGCCAGGGTCAGGGCCTGGTCGAAGCCGATCGGTGCACCGGGCGGGTCCGGTACGTACTCGGCGATGTCGTGCTCGCGGCAGACGACCTCGTGACGCAGCGACTCGGCCAGCGGCCGGGCGAGGGAGGCGGGAACGGGAGTGATCAGGCCGATCCACAGGCCGGAGAGACGGGGTGTGAGCATCGGTACGCGCAGGATGAGGCGGTGGGGCAGGCGGGCCACCACCGCGTACCGCCGCATCATCTTCTCGTATGTCACGACGTCGGGCCCGCCGATGTCGAACGCGCGGTTCACCTCGTCGGGCATCCCCGCGCTGCCCACCAGATACCGCAGCACGTCCCGGACGGCGATCGGCTGGATGCGGGTGCCGACCCATCTCGGGGTGACCATGGCCGGTAGCCGTTCGGTGAGGTAGCGCAGCATCTCGAAGGACGCCGAACCCGATCCGATGATGACCGCGGCGCGGAGCACGGTCGCCGGCACAGCCGCGCGGAGGAAGGTCTCGCCGACCTCGGCCCGGGACCGCAGATGGGGTGACAGTTCGCGTTCCGGCACACCGGCCGGGGTCAGCCCGCCCAGGTAGACGATGCGGCGTACGCCCGCGGCCTGGGCCCGCTCGGCGAACAGCCGGGCTGCCTTCCGGTCGGCTTCCTCGAAGTCGTCCCCGGCCCGCAGGGCGTGCACGAGGTAGTAGGCGACGTCGATACCGCGCAGAGCGTCACCGACCGAATCCGGATCGCTCACATCCCCGCGTACCACCTCGGCTCGTCCTGCCCAGGGGTGGTCGCGCAGCTTGTCGGGAGACCGGGCCATGCACCGTACGCGGTATCCGGCGTCCAGCAATTCGGGCACCAGCCGGCCTCCGATGTACCCCGTGGCGCCTGTCACCAGACACTGCGGGCTCTGTGTGTCCCGGCCGCTCATGGAAGCCTCCGATCCGCGGGAGTACGCCAATGCCACTCTCGCCCCTGTCGACGGATCCCGCTCATGGGGCGTCCGTGCGGTGAGCACGGTCGGGGTGGCAACGGTGGTCGCCGGATGATCGGTGCGAGCCGGGTCCGGCCACCGGCACACCGAGTCCGGGCGCACCGGCGCCCGGACTCGGTGACGCGGCATCAGTTGTCAGGCTGGGGAGAGGGTGCCCATCAGGCGGCCTGCTTCAGCTTGTCGGCGCCTGCCTCGGCCGCCGAGTAACCGAAGATGTCGACCGCGTGGTAGTACGTCCAGGCAGTGCCGTTGCACGCCGAGCGGGTGGCGCCCGAGTAGTTGGCGCAGACGCGCTTGAGGTCCTCGTAGAACGCGGAGTCGACACGGGCCTTGTTGGCGGAGAAGGTGCCGGCCGCCTTGTAGTTGCGGTAGCCGAAGTCGTGGCGGGCGCAGGCCGTTTGGAAGGGGAAGCCGAACGGGTTGTCGGGCGAGGAGCTGCAGTAGTCCGTCGACCAGTCGAAGCCGTATGCGGCCCAGGCGCCCTGGTTCTGGCGGGCGGCGTTCCAGGCGTTGTAGCTCGAGGCGCTCGTCTGGGTCCAGGAGCTGAGGACTTGGGGCTTGTCCGCGGGGGCCGCCGAGGCGGACGCGGCCGGGATCAGGGCGATGGGCACCGTCAGAACGGCGGCACCGACGGGTAAGACGAAACGACGACGCATGCGTGACCTCCGTGGGTGGGGGGCCGTGCACCCCGTGGGCTCTCACGAGGCGGCTCAAGCGTGCCGTCATGTCCCTGTCATGCATAGCCCAAAAAGGACACGCATAAGTGGATTCTTCAAACATTCGACCCTCGTTCACGCCGGAAGGGCGCGCCGGTAAAGCGGCCTCCGAAGGCGCCGTGAACAAAACTGACTGATCGTCAGGCGGGCTCCCTGATGGCGCCTTTCAGATCCCGCCCATGGCGAATGCGGACGGTGGCGTCAACTCCGGCCGTGGTGGGCTGTTCCGGGTAATCGATGACGCGGTTCACCTCGCTGCGCCGCCCCGCGCGTGGGGTGCCGGGCTCCGGGTGGCAGCCGTGGATCTGGTGTCGAAGCGCCTTACGGTATGACCGAGTTGCTCACACACTCCGCCGCCGCCGCCGGTGCGTACACCCCGCGTGAGGTGGAGCTTTCCCATCAGGTGCTGAACCGCTTCGGGACGGCTGAGCCCGTCTCCGGCTCCGGCACAGGAACGCCGGGGCCCGGGGGCCGACCGTCGTCGTTCCCCGTTACCTAGCGGTTCTGCGGCGGGAAGTGCGCGATGGCGAGGACGGAACCGTCGGAGGCCAGCAGCCGGGCGCCGGACGCCGTCGCGGGGTCCACGGCGACCGGGGCGCCCCAGTAGCCGTAGCCGCCCTTGAGGGAGAACGAGCCGATGGGAACCGTGGTGCCGTCGGAGCGTACGAGCCGGCAGTGGACCGTTCCATCGGCCCCCTCGAGGTCGACGGACATGTACACCCAGCCCGGCGAACCCGGATAGGCGAATATCCGGCCCACTTCGTGGTGGCCGGCGAGGAGGGGTGCCCGCAGGAGAGCGTGGTTCTCCTGGGCCGCTTTCGCGGAGATGGCGGGAGCCTGGTCGACGGCCGTGCCGACGGCCCAGCCGCCGAAGCCGGAGCCGAAGGCGATCGCCAGGGCGCCGGCGGCGGCCGCGATGCGCGGACGCAACCGCAGGCGCCGGCGCCGGCGCGGCGCCGCCCAGGATGGGCTCAGCCGGCTCGCGACGCGGGTCTCGAAGCCGACCGGCGGCTCGGAGCCCGGAAGGAGACCGAGCAGGCCGTCTCCCACCAGGGTCAGCTGCTCGACGTGTTCCCGGCAGCCGGGACAGCGGTCCAGGTGGGCGACCGCCTGGGCGCGCTCCTGGGCCGGGAGAACGCCCAGCGCCAGCTCGGCGGCGAGCTCCTTCAGCCGATCACAGGTCAGGTAGCTCATGGCCGACGCTCCTCGGCCTCCAGGGCCGCCCGCAGTTTGCCCATCGCAGACCTGATCCGGCTCTTCGCCGTGCCCAGCGGAATCCGCTCGAATACGGCAATCTGCTGGCCGGTCATCCCATAGATTCCCGCCATCACCAGGGCGCGGGCCTGGTCCCGTGGCAGATCCGCCACGGCGGTCCGTATCCGGACCGCCGTCTCGTCGGCGATCGCCCGCTGCTCGGGGGTGTCGGTCACGATGTCGAGAAGCGCGTCCAGATCCTCCGGCGCGACAGGACGGCTTCTGCGCGCCCGCACCGCGTCGATCGCCAGGTTGTGCGCGATGGTCGTCAGCCAGGTCTTCACGGACCCGCGGCGGGAATCGTAGATCTGGGCGTGCCGCCACGCCCGCTCGAAAGTCTGCTGCGCGATGTCCTCGGCGAGCTGGGAATCGCCGATGACCGCGATGGCGACGCCGAAAACCACACGCTGAAAGCGGCGCACGAACGCAACGGCGATCTCCGGATCGCCTGTAGCCAGCCCGGACAGCAGTGCCTCGTCCGATGCGCGTCCGAGAGGGAGGCCCATTCTCTGCATATCAGTGAATACGGTCGGCCTCCCCGAAGGGATTGCTCCGTCTCCACGGGAAGTCACTCTCCTATTTTCCACCCGCCGCCCGCCGAAGGCGCCCACAGCCAAACCGGCCAATCCCTCGGCGCGGTTCATCCGTAAGAACTGCACAACGGAGCTTCTACCGAGGGCTGAGCCATGACAAGGACACTCACCCGAAACCGCGTGGTGCTGGGGCTGGCAGCCGGAGCGCTGGCGGGCGTGCTCGCGGGCTGCGGAGGTGGGAACGGAGGCGGCTCGACCACTTCCACGCCCCCGAAGAAGAGCGTCGAACCGGGAGTGACGCAGGTGAACGCCGACCTGACCGACTTCCACATCGCACTGTCGCAGAAAACGTTCAAGCCGGGCTCCTACACCTTCGTCGCCAGGAACAGCGGCCACCACGACCACGCCCTGGAAATCGAAGGCCCCGCCGGGGAGCACCGCACCAAGACCCTCGCCCCCGGGGCCTCCGGGACGCTCGAGGTGACCTTGAAGTCCGGCACCTACGAGATCTACTGCCCCGTGGACGGGCACAAGGACCTGGGCATGAAGACGAAGATCACCGTGGGTGGAAGCAGTGCGCCTGTGAACAGGACCCCGCAGAACAGCAACGGCTACTGAGCGTGCGGGCCCGAAACCCGCTCCTGAGCGCGGCAGGGACGCCCGGGACAGGCGACGGCCCCGAGGTGGGCTTCACCGCGGTTTCACTGCGGCTTCAGGCGGTACGAGGGCCGCGAACCGGACCGGCAAGGCCGTCCGCCCCGCTCCTCCGCGGCCGGACGGCCTTGCTCCGCGATCACCGGCGGCCGGGACCGGACCACTGCGGTGGCCGTGCCGGAAAGTTCTCAGAAGAATTCCTGGAGAGCTGTCGATCCCGCCGATTCCCGTTCGACACAGGGGCGAGAGCCAGGGAAAGCCCCTGTCCTCCCGACCGAGGAGTCACCATGCCGCGTTTCCTGACGATGATCCGTATCGACGAGGAGAATGCTCCCGCCGGCGACCCCGGCCCCGAGTTCGCGGAGCGCATGGGCGCGCTGTTCGAGGAGATCACCAAGGCTGGGGTCATGCTGGACACGGCCGGGCTCACCCCGACCTCCGAGGGCACCAGGGTCACCTGGTCCGGCGGCAAGTTCCGCTACACCGACGGCCCCTTCACCGAGAGCAAGGAAGTCATCGGCGGGTACGCCATCCTGCAGGCCAAGGACAAGGCCGAGGCCATCGAGTGGACCAAGCGGTTCCTGCAGATCCACCCGGAGCACTGGACGGTCACCTCCGAGGTCCGCGAGATCGCCGAGGGCTGATCCCGGCGGCATCCGGTAGCCGCGCGGGAGCAGTGGCCCGAGCCAGGCGTCCCGGACAAGCCGGGCGCCTGGCTCGCGCATGACGCCGGTCTGTTGCCTGTCCGGCGACCGGGAGGTGCCGCTTCCGGCGGCCGGGAGGGGTGCCGCTTCCGGCGGCCGATACGACCGCCCGCGGGTCGGCGTACGCACGAGGAAAGCAGTGCGGGCATGTTGAGCGGTGGTCAGCAGCCGCAGCGGGGCGATGGACAGCCTGCCGAGCGCGTCGTCGAGGTGGCCGTCCACCGCTGGAATCCGGTCACGGGCACCCGCGAACCGTGGACAGGGATTCGGGTGCGACGCGGCGCAGGTAATTCTGCCGCCCGTCCGAGGTCTCTCGCTTCGCGACAGTGCCTCACCAGAATCAGGCCGCGGCCGCGAACGCTGAGGGCCACATGAGTGCAACCACTGCGCCGTCCTGTGGAGCACATGGTGAGCCTGTTTTGCCGGAGCCACCCACGTCTATGGATCCTGTTGCTTGATTTCGGTCAATGGCCTTGCCGGCCGATGAGTCCTGGCCCGGAAGTCGTCCGAGTCCTGCATTCGGCGGTGGCAGAGACCGGTGGCAGTGCCGATTGAGGCAAGGGAGTGATCAGCGCGATGCTGGAAGAGGTGGTGAAGAAGGCGGAACTGTTCACCCACGCCATTGTGCGCCCTTGGAGTGCGCGAACACGGACCGATTCGATTTCGCACCGGGGCCGCCATAAAGCGCCGAAGACCGGCGGGAGTTGCCGCCAGGCACTTTCAGAGGCGGCCGCCACCAACAAGATCGCGGCGAGTACGGCGCGGTCGTCGGGCCGCCGCACCTCACGCTGTGGCCGTATAGCCGGCCACGGAGCCACGGCCTGAAACACCCCCCACGGCCTCTCCGGCACCGATCGCTCGAATCTCCCGTCCCGACAACAACGAACGATCACTCATCAAGCGCCTTCCGAAGGAGCCCGAACCGATGCCCAGACGTTCTGGACGGCGTGTCGCCATGGCCGTCGCCACCGCATGCCTGATTGCCGCTGCTCCGCTGGTGGCCGCCGAACCGGCGTTCGCGCAGTACCCACCAGCTCCCGGTCTTGTTATCGACGACAACACCGTGTCCTCCGGTGATGCGATCAACCACACGGGGACCGGCTTCCAGCCGGGCGAGCAGGTTGTCGCCCGCCTCGTCCCCAACGCCGGTGCTGCCGCCGCCGGTGGGGCCGCGGCTACCACCGCGCTGAGGGCAATGCCCAAGTATCCAAAGCCCACTGGGTCCGCGTCAGCGTCCGCGTCAGCGTCCGCGACCTCGACCACGACTGCCACACCCAAGGGCCACCATGACGGGGGAGACTGCGAAGGTGAGGGAAGCGGGGGCATCGTGGTGCTCGGCACCTTCACCGCCGACGCCAACGGGACTGTGACGGGACGGATCACCATCCCCGCAGGCGTCCGAGCGGGCAGCTACCAGTACCAACTCGTCGGCCAGACATCCGGACTTACGCTGTCCGCTCAGGTGACCGTTTCCTGTGACCCCGGTGACGGTAACGGGACCCAACCGCCCAGCGACGATCCCGGACGACCCGGCGACGGAAACGGAGGCCGACCCGGCGACGGAAACGGCGACGGCCACGGTGACGGTGACGGCAACGGCAACGGCAACGGCAACGGCAACGGTGACGGCCACGGCGACGGTGACGGTGACGGCCACGGCGACGGTGACGGCCACGGGAACGGCGACGGGAACGGACGACCCGGGCACGGGGGCGAGAACGGACACTCCTCCGACTCGGGTTATGGCAACGGTTCCTCCGGTCACGACAACGAGTCCTCGGGCCTCGCGGACACCGGTTCCAGGGATGCAACGGTGGCGCTGCTCAGCGCGGCGGGTGGCCTGGTGCTTCTCGGTGGAGGGTCGCTGGTGATCGCCAGGCGTCGGCGTACTGACGCTGAGCGCGGCTGAGAGACCAACGATGCCGTGGATCATCCACAAACTCTCGGACAGCTCCGTTCTGTCCCGCTTCACCGGCCTGGTGCGACGGAGCCACCGTCGCACCAGGCCGGTGATGTGGGTGGCGGCAGGTTTCCTCCTCGCCGGTTCGTGCTGGGTGCTCGTCACGGGCCTGTACGCCCGTAGCGAGCTGCTCGCGGCCCGGATCGACCTGGAGACACTGCGGAACACCGTGACGGCTCCCCCCTCGCCGGCCTCGGCGGCGAGGGGCGCCACGGACCGCAGGGCACGCACCGACGCAGCGGCTCGATCCGCTGCGGCGCACGCTGCTCGGGCGCACCGGCTCACCGGCGGACCCGCATGGTCCGTGGCCGCGCATGTGCCCCTCGCCGGAGGCCCTCTCGAGACCGTCCGGGGCACGGCCAAGGCCGTCGACCGGCTGACCGGCCAGGTACTGCCTGCCCTTGTAAGCGCCGCCGGCAACCTCGCCAACATCGCGGGCGCCGGTGGCGGCCACCTGAACCTCGCCGAACTGAGCAAAGCCGCCCCGGCTCTCGAACAGGCCTCACGGCAGATGGCCACGGCTCGTACGGAGACCCGCGGCTTGCCCAGCCGCACCTGGCTGCCCGCCGTGGACCGGGTCCGAGACCAACTCCTCAGCCGGCTGGACCGGATTGGGCCCGCCGTGGAGGACGCCGCCACCGGCGCCCGACTCCTGCCGCTGATGCTGGGTGCGGACGGTCCGCGGCGTTACTTCGTGGTGTTCCAGAACCCCGCGGAGGCGCGTGGCACCGGTGGAATGCCCGGTGCCTACGCCACGATGACCGCCGACAGGGGCAAGCTCACGCTGACGGAGTTCGGACACGACGGCGCGATGGTGAGCGCTCGCCCCAAGGTGGACCTCGGTGCCGAGTTCACCACCATGTACGGACACAACGACGCGGTGAACACGTGGCCCAACTCCAATCTGAGCCCGCACTTCCCCTACGCCGCGCGCATCTGGTCGGCCGCCTGGCTCGACAAGAGCGGCGAGCATGTCGATGGCGTACTCGCACTGGATCCGGGCGCGCTGGCCCGGCTGCTCGCAGCTTCCGGGCAGGCACGCACGACCGACGGCACAGTCGTCTCCGCGGACAACGTGGTGGATATCAGTGAGCGCACCAACTACATGTCGTACGCGGACCCGCTCAAACGCAAGGCCTTCCTGCTGGACGTGGCCCGCGCCGCCGCCGGGCGCCTGCTGACCGCCGCCGACGATCCCCAGCTGCGGCCCGCGCTGCTCCTCGGCCTCTACGACGTGCTGGGCAACGGGCAGATGACCGTCTGGAGCGCCCACCCGAATGAACAGCGGGAGCTCGAATCCCGTCCGGTCGGCGGCTCCTTGCCGCAGAGTCCGGAGCCCTACGCCGGGCTGGTGGTCAACAACGGCGCCGGCACGAAGCTGGACTACTACCTCGACCGCACTCTGGAGTGGTATCCCGGCCGCTGTACCGCCGCGGGCCGCGAGGTCACCGTCAAAGCGGTCCTCGCCAACCACGCACCGCCCTCCGGACTTCCCACATACGTCACCACCCGCATGGACAAGCCCGCCTACGCGACGCGTGCGGGTGACAATCGCCTGCTGGTCTCCTACTACGCGACCGCCGGGGCGAGTCTGAACAGGGCGACCATTGACGGGCAGACGGCTCGTATGTCGCCGGGCGTCGAGCGCGGACATCCGGTGTACACGTTCGACGTCGAGCTACCCGCGGGCAGCAGCCGCACGGTGGTGCTGCACCTGCTGGAGCCCCCCGCCGACCGGGCGCCCACCGTGCTGCACCAACGACTGCCGCGCCCGCTGCGGGCCACGGTGCGCCCGTCCTCGGGCTGCCGGGGAGACTGAGCGGGGATCCCGCCGGTCAACATCCCTCACGGCCTCAGCCGTACACCACGTCCGTGGGCGTGACCGCAGGGGCCCCGCCGCACACAGCGGTGACGATCACCGCGACGGTTACGGCCGGCGCGCAGATGCCCTCGCCGCGTTCCGGCCGTCAAGCGGGTGTTCTGAGGTGATACTGGCGTCATGCCCGATTCCGGCTCCTTCTCCGCCGCCTCGCGCCTGGCCCGATTTCGGGTACTCACGGTGTGTACCGGCAACCTCTATCGGTCACCCATCGCCGAGTGCCTTCTGAGACAGCGGCTGGCCACACCACCGGAGAGCATTCATGTGAGCAGCGCAGGCACGGAGGCCGTCCCGGGTACACCGGTGGCAGCCACGGCTGCGTCGCTGGTCGTCGGACGCGGCGTGGACCCGTCCGGGATGGTCACTCGCCGATTGACGGCCAGGCTGGTCGAGAGCGCGGATCTGGTGCTCGGCGCCGCGACGGAGCATCGCGAGGCAGCCGTACGGCTCTCCCCGGTGCGGGCACTGTCCCGAGCCTTCACCCTGCGCGAGTTCGCCCGGCTGGTGAGGGCCGAGGACGCGGCGGGTCTGGTGGACCCGGCCGCCCGGTTCGCCGCGCTCGTGGAAGGTGCCGCGACTCGACGCGGTGCGGTCGGGGCGGCCGGGGCTGATGACGACGTGTCCGATCCCCTCGGTGCGAGTCCCGCGGAGGCTCGGGAGTGCGTGACGCGTATCGAAGAGTCGGTGAAACGGATCGCCGCCGCGATGCGGGTGCACTGAGGCGTACGGCCCGACTCATTTGATGGCGGCGGGCGCAGACGGTGCTGCTGTCCGCGCAAGGCATGGCCGCGGCGGAGATCGCCGAGGTCACTCTCACAAGCGGGACCGAGTCCTGGACGTGATCCACAACCTCAGAGCCGACTCAGCGGCTCCTGGCGGTGGATATGCATTCCTCGTTGATCAGCTGTCCCCATCGTTGCCAGTTCCAGCCGAAGGCGACACGCCGGCCCTGACTGATCTCGGCCTCACAGTCCGGCATTGAGCTTCCCCCAATGCGGGGGAGGTGACGAACGAAGACGTCGGCCGGCTACGAGTGGAATGCGCGAGGAGGCAGCCCAGGGAAACCCAGAAAGGAGCAGTCACGAGCAGGGTGCTCAGGGTGTTGGCGAACAGCAACCCCACCGAGTAGGCCACTCCGAGCGATCGGAGAATCGCTTGGTCTGCAGTGCACCGTCGGCCGAGGCCGAGCCACAGCAAAGCCACGAAGAGCGCGAGCGTGCCCAATCCGGCCTCAGCCGCCAGGCGCAGGTAGTCGTTGTGGGTGTTGATGTAGATGCCGAGGGCAGACGGGGACTGGGCGTACCCAGGGAACACCCCGTACCCGATGCCGCGGACCGGGTGGTCGAGCGCCACCCGCGCCGCCAACAGGGCAACCTGCTTCCGCACGTCGCTGTTCGTGGACAGTTCGGTTGATGTCCGATGTCCCGTCAAGTTGCCTTCCACCGCGTCGAGCGTGCCCGGGAGAGCCGTAGCCACGGCAAGGATCGTCAGCGCGATGACTACCTTGTGCCGCAGCGGACGGCCGACGAGCAGAACGCAGGCCAGCCCTGCCGCGACCATCAGAAAGGCGCCCCGCGATCGGGTCTCCAGGATCGCGGCAGCGCACGGCAGCGCGGGCAGCAGCCACACCCAGGAGCGATTGAGCCGCGCCAGACCGACTGCCGCGACCAGTGCGAGTGCCAGCATGGCGCCCAGATAGTTGGGGTTCAGGCCCAGGCCCGTCAGACGGTCGTCGACGTACTCTCCCCCGACGAGGAGATACCCGGCGACACCGGCGCCCGAGCCGGCGACGAGACGCCCGACGGACCGAGGGTCCGGAGGCGCAACTGCGGACGCTGCAAGCAAGCCAAGGCCCACCAGCAGGGAAGCCATCTCGCTCCACGACCGATCCATCAGCAGCGTCACCTGAGGCAGCAGGAAACTCCAGGTGACCGCGAAGGCGGTGACCGCAATCAGAGCAAGATGGACGCGCAGACGGAAGCCTCTCAGCGTGACACGGAAGAGGACGAGACCGACTCCCGCAGCAACCAGCGGCAGTGCCACACCACCTGAATCGACGACGGCGGCTACTGGGACGATCCCAAGCAGTAGAAGCAACGCCAGGTCGGGGCGCGGCACGGCCAACAGGGCGAGGCACACCACAACACCGGCGGCGGCGATCGCCGTGCCGTGATTCAGCAGCATGTACGTCGCGACTGGAACCGCGGCCACAAGGCATCCCCAGCCGATGACGGTGGCAGCGAGAGGTCTCATTGCCCGCCCACCAGATTGACCATCACTCACTTCTTTCATGGAGTCACGGAGAACTCCGCGAATCAAGTAGCCCATCATTACCGGAGAAACAACTTGAGGAAGCCTGACCTGGCCGGGCGCGCTGATCCGAACGACCCGATGAGGCGCACTGCTTGTGGAACCAATCAGCATCCCGACGGAGGGGAGATGGTCGGGCCGCTGTGGCGCGGGTTGTTGGCGGATTTCAAGCACCGATGCCGGTGGCTGCGGGCCCCACCGGCGACCCAGGTGGCCGCCCACGTGCAGACCCCAGTCAGGGCTCGGCGACCATAACGCGCCGGTCGGGCCTGACCGCGACGCTGACGGTGCCGAACGGAAGAGATCACCGGATCACAGAACCAGTGATATCTACCGAAAAAGAAAGAATGGTCGTCACGCCGGCAGGACCGGCGAAATGTCCACATCTGTGTGGTATGTATCAGGCTTTGGCGGTCAGCCCGGGAAGCGGTGCACCGGCAAGCAGGGGCCGGCGATGTCGACCGACCAGTCATCTGACGGTGCATCACGTTGGGAGCGTTTATGTGCGGTGTAGCCGGAATCGTGTCCACCAGCCCTCCCGACCCCGGCCACGTAAGGGAGATGTGCCGCCTCATCGCCCATCGGGGACCCGACGGAGAGGGTTACCACGTCGACGCCCACGCCGCGCTGGGAATGCGCCGGCTCGCCATCATCGATGTGGCCGGCGGCGACCAGCCGGTCTACAACGAGGAAGGCACCGTCGCGGCGGTCTTCAACGGCGAGATCTACAACTTCGTTGAGCTGCGTGACCGGTTGATCGCGCGCGGACACCGCTTCACCACCGGCAGCGACACCGAAGTGCTGGTCCACCTCTACGAGGACCACGGCGAGGACCTGGTCGAGCACCTGCGCGGCATGTTCGCCTTCGCCATCTGGGACGCGGCACGACGACGGCTGCTCCTCGCACGGGACCGGGTGGGCAAGAAGCCTCTGTACTACCGGCAGGCCGGGGCCTCACTGGCGTTCGCCTCGGAGCTGAAAGCTCTGGTGGCCGATCCGTCGGTGTCCCGGGAGCTGGATCCGGTGGCCCTGCATCACTATCTGACCTACCAGTACGTGCCGGCTCCGTGGTCGATCTACCGCGGCATCCGCAAGCTGCCACCGGGTCACCTGCTGGTGTGGCAGGACGGCGAGGCCCGCCTGCGGCGCTACTGGAAGCTGGACTTCACTCCGCGACCGGTGGGCAGCGAGCGGGAGGCGGCCGAGCGAGCACGGCAGTTGCTGCTGGATGCCACACGGGTCCGCATGGTCAGTGAGCGTCCGCTGGGGGCATTCCTGTCCGGCGGCATCGACTCCTCCGCGGTCGTGGCCGCGATGGCCCGGCTCAGTGACCGGCCCGTGAAGACCTTCTGCATCGGATTCGACGATCAGCGGTACGACGAGCGGTCCTACGCGGCGTCCGTGGCCCGGCGCTACGGAACCGACCACCACGAGTTCGTGGTCGTCGGGTCGTCCGCCCTGGAAGTACTGCCCACCGTGGCCCGGCATTTCGACGAGCCGTTCGCGGACTCATCCGCCATTCCCTCCTTCTTCGTGGCCGAGCTGAGCCGTCGGCACGTGACGGTCGTGCTCAACGGCGACGGAGGGGACGAATGCTTCGGGGGCTACCGGCGCTACGCGTTCATGAAAAGAGTGGGGCGGATGCAGCCCCCGAAACGGCTGCGCGGCCTGCTGGACCGTATCGGTTCCGCCCTGGCGCAGGCGGATACCACCCCCCGGCTGCGCAGGGTCGGCCGAGGGATCCGGCTGCTGGGTGAGACACCTCAGCACCGCTACGCCAGCCTCATGTCCCACTTCTCCGGCGAGGGCAAGAACGCTCTGTACACCGAGGCGCAGCACGAGCAGGTCGCCGGCATCGACAGCAACGACCTGATCAGGCACGCGTTCGACACTTCCGCTGCCGACGAGGACGTCAACCGGTTGATGGACGTCGACGTCAACACGTACTTGCCGGGGGACCTGCTCGTGAAGGTGGACATCACCACCATGGCTCACTCGCTGGAGGCCCGTTCCCCGTTCCTGGACCATCATCTGATGGAGTGGGCCGCGGGCCTGCCGGGCGGGTGGAAGGTCGACGGCCAGGTGACCAAGGCGCTGCTGAAGAAGGCCATGGTGCCGTGGCTGCCGTCCGAGCTCCTCCACCGGCCCAAAGCCGGCTTCGGGGTGCCGCTGGCGGACTGGCTTCGCTGCGAACTGCGGCCGCTGGCCTACGATCTGCTGACCGACCACACCGCTCGCGCCCGCGGACTGTTCCGGCCCGATGTCGTCCGAGGACTGCTGCAGGACCATTCCGAGGGACGCGACCGTTCCAATCTGCTGTGGTCCCTGCTCCAGTTCGAGCTGTGGCAACGTACGTGCGCCGAACAGTCCTGGGACACCGCGTGCGCTGTTTCCCAACCCGCCCAGGGGCACTGTGGCTGACACCGCGCGGCAGGTGCTCGGCATACTGGGCAGCCGGGCCGCGTGCCTGGTGATGTCCGTGCTCACCAGTGCTGTCATCGCCCGGTCGCTGCAGCCGGAGGGCCGCGGGATCTACTACATGGCGGTCACCGTGGCCACCACAGCCACCATGCTGGGGCACCTGTCGGGCGAGCAGGCGCAGAGCGCGCTGTGGACGGATGCCGGGCGGCGGGATGCGCTCGCCGGTAACTGCGTGCCGCTCGGGCTCGCGCTCGGGACGCTCAGCGGGCTTGCGGGGGTGACCGTGGTGGCCGTGATCGGCCCCGAAACCCTGCACCTGCCGGGGCTCTACCTGGTCATCGTGGCCTGCCTGAGCGTTCCGCTCGGCATCGCGTCGAACTACGCGGGCAACGTGGCGCTGCTGCGGGGGCGCGTGCAGGTGGCGAACTGGTCGATGCTGACCGCCGCGGTCGTCCAATGCGCCGCTGTGGTCGCCCTGGTGGCCGTTGAGCGGTTCAGCGTCGTGGCGGCGCTGGCCGTCTGGATCGCCGCCGGGAGTGTCCCGCTGGTGGTGTTCAGCGCGGCGGGCGCGATCGCGGGCCGCCGCCGGGATGTGGAACTGGCGCGTACGACGGTGGCCACCGGTGCCCGGTATCACCTGGGACCTGCCTCGGTGTTCCTTCTGATGAACGCGGACATCTACTTGCTCGGCGCCTTCGCGGGCGCACGCGAGGTGGGCATCTATTCGCTGGCGGTCGGCCTCGCCGGGTACAGCCGCATGCTGGCGGATGTCGTGTCCCAGGTGATGCTGAAACGCCAGTTCAACTCCAGCGACACCGAGTCGGCCGACATCACGGTGCGGATCACCCGGTACGCGGTCCTGCTGGGGCTGGCCGCGGCGCTGGTGCTGACGCTGGCCGCGCCGGTGCTGGTTCTCGCCGTGTACGGCGCGGCGTACACGGATGCGGTGCCGCTCGTGATGCTGCTGGCTCCCGGCGTCATGGCTCTGGGGGCGAGTCGTCTGCCGAGCACCTACTTGCTGCGGTTGCGCCGCGCGAAGCTGGTTGTCGTCCCGTCCGTGATCGCCCTGTCGGTCAACATCGCACTGAACCTGATGCTGATTCCCGTGTGGGGGGCGGCCGGCTGTGCCGTGGCCTCCTCGCTGGCATACGTACTGTTGGGTGCTCTTCAGACGCGGCTGTTCACCGGGGTGACGGGCATCCGCGCCAGAAGTCTGCTCCCCGCGGCCGCGGATCTGCTCGTGCTCCTCGCCGCCGTGCGTCGGTGCGTGCCCGGCAAGCAGGCTGCGGCCTCCGTGCCGCCCGGATAGCCGCCCTCGGCCTGGTTGCCGTGCCATCACCCGTCCGACGCGCGTCGCGGTTGATAGCGACGCAAATAGTGCTGAGAGCCTGGACAAGAAAGAAGGCACGCTCGTGTCGTGCCTGAACCGCCGGCTGGATGGAGCTGATATCAGTGACTGGATGCCGCGACGCCAGAGCCGTACCGGACGCCGGCGATACCGCCGCCGATACCAAGCTTTCCCGAGTCTGTCTGATGATCGGGCAATTGGGGCTGGGTGGTGCGGAAAAACAGATCGTGATGCTGGCACGGGGTCTGGCTGACCGAGGCATCGAGACCTCACTGCTGCTGCTGTCCGAACGTGGCCCGCGGATGGCAGAGCTGTCCGGTTCCGGGGTGAATGTGATCGGCCTGGGATGCCGCGGAATCGCCCGGCCATGGGTCGATCTCCGGGGTGCCGTGGAAGGGACCGTGGCGGACGTGAAGGCGTACGCCAGGCTCGTGGCACACCTGCGACGCACGCGGCCGCAGGTCCTGCACGCCTACTTGTTCCACTGCTACATCGCGGCGGCTCCCGCAGCTCGCATCGCACGGGTCCCGGTGTGCGTGGCGGGGCGGCGCAGTCTGGGCACGTTCAAGGAGGGACGCCGTGGAATGCTGGCCGTGGAGCGGGTCGCCACCGGGATGACCGACTTCGTCGTGGCCAATGCACACGCCGTGGCCGAGGACGCCCGGCGGCAGGAGGGCCTGTCACAGGACCGGATCGGCGTCATTCACAACGGGATGGAAGCGCGGGATTTTCGGACGGTCGCCCCGGCTGACCTGACATCGGACCTGCCGGTCGTGCTGTGCGTGGCCAACCTGCGCAAGTACAAGGGCCACCAGTATCTGCTCGATGCCGTAGGCCGGCTGCGGCAGCGGGGGCAGCTCTGCACCCTCGTGCTGATCGGTGAAGGACCCGAGCGGATCCCTCTGCAACAGCAGGCCGACCGGCTGGGCATCGACGTGCGTTTTCTGAGCCATCGCACGGATGTGCCCGCCTTCCTCGCCCGGGCGGACGTCGTCGTGCTGCCCTCTCTGGAGGAGGGCCTGAGCAACGCGGTCATGGAGGCCATGGCGGTCGGCCGACCCGTAGTTGCCACCGCCGTCGGCGGAACACCGGAGTTGCTGCGGGACCGAGGTGTGCTGGTGCCCCCCGCAGACACCGAAGCCCTGGCGCAGGGTCTGCACTGGATGCTCACCGACGGCGCTGCCGCCACACGACTCGGGAACGCTGCCCGGCAGTGGGCCCTTGAGCACTTGAGCGCGGACACCATGGTGGAGCGGCACATCAGCCTGTACCGCAAACTGCTGGAGCGCAGATCCGCGAGGTGAGGGCGGGGGAACAGCCGTCCCGGCACCAACGGCGGTGCCGGGACGGACGGCCGCAGGCCTTCCGCGAAGGCCGGCGGTCCGGACGTACGGTCAGGCCACCGCCGTCGCACTGCGGACCGCCGACGACGTCTGCGCCGGGTCCAGGTCGGCACACGAGGCGAAGACGTACTCGTTGCAGCCCAGGCCCCCTCCGCAGGTCTTGAGATGACGCAGTTCCATCCCATGGCGCCGGCCCACACGGAACACCTCTTCCGGAGCGGCGACTTCGAAGGGATAGCCCCCGACCCAGTCGATGAGGTCGTATCGGGCGGACATGCCGCGAGCGCGCCGGGCCTGGCCGCCGGCGGGACGCCGTCCCGACCTGGCCAGCTTCAGCAGGGCGACCGCGCGTCCAGGTGCCGTCAGATACATCCGGCTGCCGGCCACCAGCAAGCGCCGCGTCGCCGGGCCGGAGGCGTTGTACGTGCGCTTGACATGTGTCCACGCGCGGCTGCGCAGACCCTGGTCGTTGTAGATCGACACATACAGCAGCCCACCGGGGGCAACCAGTCGGCAGGCGGCGTCCAGGGCATCCCAGAGAGCACCCGTGTGGTGCAGCACTCCCCAGGAGTAGACGATGTCGAACTGTCCGAGGCGGGAAATCAGGGAGGAGTCCAGCACCGAACCCTGTTCCACCCGCCAGTCACTGTCGAGCGCGTAACGGTCGCGCAGCCGCCCGGTGGTCGCCACCGCGTCGGGATCGTAGTCGAAGGAGTGCACCCTCGCGCCGAGTTGGAGTGCGGCCAGCGAGAACAGCCCGCTGCCGCAGCCGATGTCCAGGAACGAGCGGCCTGCGAGATCGCTGGTCCCCAAGGCCGCCACGATGGACTCCCGGGCGCCGGCGATACGGTCCTCGTCGACCAGCTGGCTGAACTCCTGCCAGTTGCGGCCGAAGGCGAAACGCTTGCCCTGCTCTACCTCGCTGGAGCAGTCGATCACCTCATGGTCTCCTTCCTCCTGGGAGCATTCACTGCAGAAGCCGGCACCCCGTGCTCAACCCGGCAGAAAACATACGTACTGACGCGGTATATCAGAACCCGGCCGAGAACAGCTTCGACGCTACGGCGAGGGATACGAGAATCGACCCAATACCGGGCTGACGGTGGCCATTGCGCGACCGCTCGCAATATTTCCGGGCTGGTTGCCCAAAGCAGCGGGCACATACTTCGCGCCCTTGCCGGATGCCGGAGTGTGTTCGGCTTAATATCTGGCACATGTCGACCGCTACGTACCAAAGCACGGGTTTCGGCATCCCACGCCTGCGCGTGATGAGAGTCATCACGCGAATGAATATCGGTGGTCCGGCCGTCCAGGTCTCGGCCCTCATGCGAGGTCTGGACAGCGAGCGATTCGACCATCGTCTGATTGCCGGACTTGTGGGTGCGGGTGAGGCGGACTATCTGGATCAGCGGGCACCCGACCTGCCGGTCCAGCGTCTCGACGGCCTGGGAAGGGCTGTGCGGCCCACGGATGATGTGCGCTGCCTGCTCGAACTGGCGGCAGCCATGCGCCGGTTCCGGCCCCATATCGTCCACACGCACACGGCGAAAGCCGGCGCACTGGGGCGGGCGGCCGCCGTGCTGGCGCGTGTCCCCTCAAGAGTGCACACCTTTCACGGCCATCTCCTGCACGGCTATTTCTCCCCGGCGAAGACTCGCGTCGTCGTGCAGGCCGAGCGCAGACTGGCAGCCCTCTCCGACAAGTTGGTTGCCGTGGGCAGCCGGGTGCGGGACGACCTCGTCGCCGCCGGCATCGGAAAGGCGAACCAATTCACGGTCGTGCCGCCCGGAACCAGGCTTGCGAGCGCACCGGAGCCCGCGGAAGCCCGGCGACTGCTCGGACTCCCACAGGGCTGTCCCGTGGTCGCCTATGTGGGGCGAATTACCGGAATCAAGCGGCCCGACCGCTTTCTCGCCGTGGCCCGCGAAGTGCGCCATGCAGTGCCCGGGGTGCATTTCGTCGTGTGTGGATCGGGCGACTTCCAGCCGGATCCGGAAGTAATCACCGACCTCGGCGACTCGCTCCATCTGCTGGGCTGGCGCGCAGACGTGGAGACTGTGTACGCGGCGGCCGACCTGGTGTTGCTGACCTCGGACAACGAAGGCATGCCGGTCAGTCTGATCGAGGCCGGCCTGGCTGGACTGCCGGCGGTGGCCACGAACGTCGGCAGCGTCGCGGAGGTCGTACAGGACGGAACGACGGGGCTCCTGGCAGGACTGTCGTCCGGCGAACTCGCCCGCCACACCGTGACCCTTCTGCGCGACGGTGAACTGCGCCGCGAGATGGGAACACAGGCGCGGATGTTCACCACCCAGCGCTTCGGCGAGGAACGTCTGGTGGCCGACACGCAGGCTCTCTACACCTCCATCGCCGTCGCCCGCGGCTGGTGGCCCGCACCCCGTTCGAAAGGTGAGCACTGTTGAACGTCCTAGTTACCGGAGGCGCAGGCTTCATCGGCGCCAACCTTTGCCGAGAGCTCGCGTCGCGTCCGGATGCGGGCAAGGTCATCGCTCTGGACGACCTGAGCACAGGTTCCGCAGCCAACCTGGCGGGAGTCGACGCGAAACTGATCGAGGGCAGCATTCTCGATCCTGACATCCTCGAGAGCGTCGTTGCCGGCATGGACGCCGTCGTCCACCTCGCGGCCCGCCCGTCCGTGCCGCGCTCCCTGGCGGACCCGGTCGCCAGTCATCACGTCAACGCGACCGGGACGGTGTACGTCCTCGAGGCCTGCCGACGCGCACGCATCCCGGTGGTCGCCGCCTCGTCCTCCTCGGTCTACGGTGCCGTTCCCGTGCTTCCGAAACACGAGGCGCTGCCTACCCGGCCGATGAGCCCCTACGCCGCGAGCAAGCTCGCCACCGAGGCCTATGTCCTCGCCTACGGCGCCTCGTTCGACCTCCGGGCCCTGGCGTTCCGGTTCTTCAACGTCTACGGGCCGCTGCAGTCGGCCGGCCATGCCTATGCCGCCGTGATCCCGGCTTTCATCGACGCCTTGCTGCGCGGCACGCCCATGAGGGTCTTCGGCGACGGACTGCAGACGCGAGACTTCACCTATGTCGGAACCGTCGTCCGGGTGCTGGCCGACGCGGTCCTGCGCAAGGTCGCGTACCCCGATCCTGTGAACCTGGCCTTCGGTACGCGGGTGCCCCTCATCGATCTCGCCCAGCAGCTCGCGGAAATCGTCGGGTCGCCGGCCGACATCCGGCACGAGGCTGCGAGGGTGGGAGACGTCCGCCATTCCCAGGCGGCCGATGGTCTGCTGCGCGGGCTCTTCCCCGATGTCGACCAAGTGCCGCTGCCCCGCGGACTGGCCGAGACCGTGCGCTGGTTCCGTACCCTGCCCGAGTACGCGGCGCTGCCACCGGCCAAGTCGCTCACGGTGGAAGTGGGCTGACGACAGAGTTGAGGGGAGCCACGGCGCGTCGCCGTGGCTCCCCTCAGCTCTGCCCTTCCCCTCTTACCGCGTAAACAGGGACTCTCAGAAGCAGGCCCCAGGCCACGAGGGTCACCGTGACAACCGTGAACAGCACGGTGTTCTGCGGGAGGACCTTGAACATGACGAGTACTGCTGTCAGGCACGTCATGGCCGCGAAACTCCCGATGACAACGGCAACTTGACGAACAGTCAGCCCGAGGCGCCGGAGCCGGTGGGCGATGTGATCCCTGCCGCCCTGCAGCACGGGCCTGCCCTCCCTGCGCCGCGCGACCATGACCAGGCCGGTGTCCGCGGTGACGACCAAGGTGATGAGGAACAGACTGGTGTACCCGGAAAGAGCGGCGTTGTCCCTGTGCAGGGTCACTGTGGCGGACGACACCAGAAAACCCACGAAAAGCGAGCCGGCGTCACCGAGAAAGATCCGCGCCGGATGCCAGTTGTGGAAGAGGAATCCTGCGCAGGCCCCTGCCAGGGCGGCCATGACCGAGGCGGTGCCCACCAGACCGCCGGAGAGAGCGGCGCAGCAGAGGAATCCCGCGGTGACCACGGTCACCGTGGACACCACCCCGTCCATGTTGTCCAGCAGGTTGAACGCGTTGGTGGTGAAGAGGATCCAGGCGACCGAGATCACCACGTCGAGCCATGTACCGAAGAGCACCGGATGGCCGCACCACACCACCACCACCAGGGCTGCCGCCGCCTCGACACAGACACGAGAACGGATGCTGAGCTGACGCAGGTCGTCGGTGAGGCCCAGAACGGCGATGAGCGCGGCGCAGGTGAGCACGACGCCAACCGTGGCGTCATGCTCATTCGCGGCGAGTGTCGCCGCACCCGCGGAGCCCACGGTGGCGAACGCAACCGCGATGCCGCCGAGATAAGGCGTGGGCCGGACATGGACTCTGCGTGCGTCCGGCTGGTCGGTGTATCCGCGTCGCATGGCCAGGCGCCGCAGTGGCTCGGTCAGCAGGGCAGCGATGAAGAGAGCTCCCAGCCCCGCGATTGCCGACACCAGCCACGGGCTCAGACCGGACATGGACCCGCCAACACGGCCTGACCGGTGGAATTGCCCGTGTCCCCCCTGGACTGACCGTCGGCGACAAGCCCGAGCACCTGTCGCTTCACCTCACTTCGGGCATCCTCGACGGCGTCCGCGAGCACGTCGTCGAGGTTGCGTTGCGGCTGCCAGCGGGTGAAGGCCCGCAGCTTCGTGGTGTCGGGGACGCGACGCTCCATGTCCTCGAACTCCGGTCCGTAGGCCTCGCTGTACGAGAGACGCCGCACGGACGAAGTGCTCTTGGCGCGGGCGATGATCCGCTCCGCCAGATCCAGGATGCTGGTCTCCTCGTCGCTACCGATGTTGAAGGTCTCACCCACGGAATCCGGCAGGTCGATCAGCGACAGGAGCGCCTCGACCACATCCGCGACATGGAGGAAGCAGCGGCTCTGCTGCCCGGTGCCGTAGACGGTGAGGGGTTCTCCGCGGACTGCCTGACGGGCGAATCTCGGGATGACCATGCCGTAGGCGGGGCTCTGCCGAGGACCGACGGTGTTGAAGAACCGCACGATGGTGGAACGCAGTCCGTACTCCCGGCGGTACAGCTCGGCGAGGATCTCGTCCACCGCCTTGGCGGTGCTGTAGGACCACCGTGGAATAGAGGGACTGCCCAGGATGCGGTCGGAGGTCTCGCTCAGTGGTCCGGAGGAGTTCTTGCCGTAGATCTCCGAGGTACTGGCAAGGATTACTCTCCGGTCATAGCGGTGAGCGGAACCGATGACCGTCTCGGTGCCTTTGGTGTTGATGGTGAAGGAATTCAGCGGCTGTTCGACGATGAGTTTCACACCTACGGCCGCTGCCAGGTGCACTACACAATCACAGTCCCGCACCAAATCGTCGACGAGTGACGCATCCAGTACGGAGCCCTGGACGAATTGGAAGTTGTCCTGCCCGCGCGCACGCGCAAGGTTCTCCAGGCGTCCTGTGCTGAGGTCATCGAGTACGACGACCGGCTCACCACGTGCCAGCAGTGCATCGACGAGATGGGAGCCGATGAAGCCGGCTCCTCCGGTGACCAGGTACTTCGGATGTTCCATCACGCCGTCACTCCATGTTTGCGGGTGGGGCATTGCCGGAGGCATGTGCACCGGCGACGCATGGCCACGATAACCGGGGATAACGCAAATAGAATGAATGGAATCCCGAATTAGCCCATTCGTGCCCCCTTGACGGCCGACATGACTCCATTCGCCTGACGAGTGTCACTCAAGAGATGGACGGGAAGCCGCGTCGAGCGAGTGTCAGGCATATTCCTCCGAAACATTCTGCTTGGCAAGCAGAGAGGAGTCTCACCGTGTCGGTGGCAACAAAGAAGGTAGTGGTGGTCGGCCAGGGGTACGTCGGCCTTCCACTCGCCATTCGTGTGGCGGAAGCCGGGCACAATGTCGTGGGTCTCGATGTGGACGAGATGCGCGTCAAGCGACTCGCCGCCGGCGAGTCGTTCGCCGAGGACGTGACGTCCCTTCGCCTACTGGCAGCCCTGAACTCGGGCCGCTATTCCCTGAGCACCGATTACGCCGATGCAGTGGACTTCGATGTCTGCGTCATCACGGTGCCCACTCCCCTGAAGGACGGCGTCCCCGACCTGAGTTTCGTGGAGAACGCCGCACAGGCAGTCGCCCAGCACCTGAGGCCGAACGCCACGGTGATCCTCGAGTCCACCACGTATCCATGCACGACCGAGCACGTGGTATCCCCGATCCTGGAGGCGGGCAGCGGGCTCCGGGCGGGCGAGGACTTCTTCCTCGGATACAGTCCGGAACGAATTGACCCGGGAAATCCGACCTGGCGGCTGGAGAACACCCCCAAAGTGATCTCCGGCATGAACGACGTCTCCCTGCGGCATGTCGAGCAGTTCTACGCCGACATCGTGGAACGTACTGTCCCGGTGAGCTCGCCACGCACGGCCGAACTGACCAAGCTCCTGGAGAACACGTTCCGCCATGTCAACATCGCCCTCGTCAACGAGCTCGCGATGTTCTGCAAACCACTCGGCATCGACATCTGGGAAGTAATCGACGCGGCGGCGACCAAGCCCTTCGGCTTCATGCGCTTTCTGCCCGGGCCCGGCGTCGGAGGACACTGCCTGCCCATTGATCCCTCCTATCTGTCGTGGCAGGTCAAGCAGACGCTTCGGCACGACTTCCGCTTCGTGACACTGGCCAACGACATCAACAGCCATATGCCCGACCATGTGGTGCTGCGCGTTGCCAGAGGGCTCAACGCCCGCCGCAAGCCGGTCAATGGCAGCCAGGTCCTGGTCCTCGGGCTCGCCTACAAGCGGAATACCGGTGACATCCGGGAGTCCCCTTCCGTGGCCGTCGCTCTCGGACTCCGGCAACTGGGCGCGCATGTCCTCGCGGTGGAACCGCATGTGGACTCACTTCGGCTGCCCCAGGACATCCTGTGCGTCGAACTCACGGAGGAACAAGTCGCGGCAGCCGATGCCGTGGTCATCGCCACCGACCATGACGTCTTCGATTACGCAATGGTGGAACGCACGGCCGACTACGTGTTCGACGCCTGCAATCGCTGCCGTTCGGAGACCGTTGAGCGCCTCTGAAGGGTGCCACTGCACTCCGTTGGGGGTAAGAAAAGGCGGGCGTGCATGCCATGTGCCGCAATTCCCTCAGCGTGGTCCTAGCGTAACTGTTCACTCACTCGCTCCGATCGGGGATGGCCTTGGATTTGCGCGACTACCTACGAGTCCTTTCCCGCCGTTGGCGTGTCATCGCCGTTGTGGCTCTGCTGGGGACGGGGACAGGCATTCTGACAAGTGCCGTCGCCACTCCTGAGTACCGGGCGACGACCACGCTGTTCGCTTCCCTCCAGGCAGATACCGATACAAACCAGCTCAATCAGGGGAACGCGTTCACTCAGGCGAGAGTCCAGTCCTACACCGACGTGGCGGGCAGCCCGAAGGTGACCGGACCGGTCGTGAAATCCCTGCGGCTCGATATGACGCCGACCCAGCTGGCTGAACGGATCACGGCCGAGGCGCCCCTCAACACGGTGCTGGTCCGTCTGACCGTCACCGACACCCAGGCGCTACGAGCTGCCCGGATGAGCAACGCGGTCGCTGCTCGCTTCGCGCAGGTGATCAGGGCGCTGGAGCGTCCGGAGAAAAGCAAGTCCCCGTCCCCGGTGCGACTCACCGTCACCCAGCCCGCCACCGTGCCGTCCGCGCCCTCGTCCCCGAACACCGCTCTCAATGTCGCGCTCGGTCTGGCGCTGGGCCTGGTTCTCGGGCTGGGGCTGGGTGTCGCACTGGAGACAGTGGACACCTCGATGCGCGATCCCAAAGCCCTCGCCGAGTGCCTCGCAGCGGCTGGGGGGCCTCCCGTGCTCTCCAGCATCGTGCAGGACCCGCGAGCGGTACGGGCGCCGATCTCCCTGCGCGACGACAAACACGGTCCTCGCGCGGAGGGATTCCGGAAGCTTCGCGTCAATCTGCAGTTCGCGGAGGTGCTCCAGCGGCCGAAGGTGATCGCCGTCACCAGCCCGCTGCCCCGTGAGGGCAAGAGCAGCGTGTCGGTCAACCTGGCTGCCACGCTGGCCGAAGAAGGGGCAAGGGTATGCCTGATCGACTGCGACCTGCGCCGGCCTTCGATCGCTCCAGCCCTTGGCCTGGTCAGGGACGCGGGGCTCACCACAGCTCTGGTGGGCCAGGCCGAAGTGCATCAGGTACTGCAGTCGGCCGGGTCCTTCTCCGTGCTCACCAGTGGGACGATCCCTCCCAACCCGACCCAGCTGCTCGGAAGCAGCCACTTCGCCTCCCTGCTGCGCACCCTTGCCGAGCAGTTCGACCATGTCGTGGTGGACACCCCTCCGGTGCTCCCCTTTGCCGACACCGCGGCGATGGCACCCGCCATTGACGGCTACCTGCTCGTGGCGCGCGCCGGCCGGACGAGCCGGAGCCAGGTCGTCGACGCCCTGCGCATCCTCGAACGCGTCAATGTCCCTGTGCTGGGGGCGGTCATGAATGGCGCTCCGGCACGAGGAGAGGCCGACGCATACGGCTACTCGTACAAGTACCGGCCGAAGCAGAAAGCGACAGCCCGGCTCGCCGAGCTCGTGTCGTCGCGCCTGGCCGCGGTTCTTCCCAGCCGACGGCCGGCTGCCAGGGGGCACGGGGCGCATATTCCGGCCAGGCCGCGACCGTACAGCCAGGCGGCCCGGCCGGTGTTCGTGGACGGGTTGTCCCATGCGGTCAGCACCTCGCCCCCGGGCGGCGGCGAGCCGGCGCCGGGACAACTCCGCCTGGGGAGCGAGCGTCTGTGAACCGGTCGGGCGGGACGAAGGCGCTCTTGTCGGCCACTGTGCCGGTGTGACCTCATGCGTCTCTCGCTGGTGGTACCCGTCGCGGCAGCGGCCCTGGTCAGTGGGACGCTCCTCCACTCGTGCGGGACAGACGCCGGAGCCGGGGACCGCGGCCCGGCCACGCAGGGGCGGGCCGCGGCAGCGGTCGAGCAGCTGAGGGTCGAGGTCGTCGAGGTCCTGCCCCATGACCCGAAGGCCTTCACCCAGGGCCTGGAGATGGCCGGCGGCAAGCTGTACGAGAGCACGGGAGTGTCCGGACAGTCATCGGTCCGGGCAGGGCCGCCCGGCAGGTCTCCCGCGGTCCGCGCCGATCTGCCCGCGCCGCTGTTCGGCGAGGGAATCACCGTCATGGGGCCCACTCTGTGGCAGCTCACCTGGCAGAACGGCATCGCGGTCGAACGGGACGCGAGGACGCTGGCCGAGTTGCGCCGGGTCCCTTACGGGGACGAAGGCTGGGGAGTGTGCCACCAGCGGCAGCGCGACCGGCTGGTGACGAGCAACGGCTCCTCCCGGCTCGTTTTCCGGGACCCCAGAACGCTGGCGAAGACAGGGGAGGTTACGGTCTCCGACCGTGGGCGGCCCGTGAAGCTGCTGAATGAGCTGGAGTGTGTGGGCGACACCGTGTACGCCAACGTCTGGGCCGCCGACCGGATTGTGCGTATCGACGCCGACACCGGCACGGTGACTGCGGACATCGACGCTCCGGCCCTGCTGAGCGCGGCCGAGAAACGACGCGCGGACGTCCTCAACGGTATTGCGGCCGTTCCCGGGACCGGCCAGTTCCTGCTCACCGGCAAGTGGTGGCCCAAGATGTTCCGGGTCGCCTTCGTTCCCAAGTGACTCGGCACGATCCGCCCGAGGCCCGGGCGGGACGGCATCGGACTGTCTGAGGCCGGGAGAGGCACGTGTGTCGCGATATTTCTCGGCCACATGGACAGGGATCTGATCATGCCCATGCTCGTGGGAACCTCGGGATGGCAGTACAAGGACTGGCGCGGCGTTCTCTATCCGCCGGGGCAACCGCAGCGGCTGTGGCTTCAGGAGTACGCCCGGCACTTCGCCACCGTGGAGAACAACAACGCCTTCTACCGGCTTCCCAGTACGGAGGTCTTCGCCTCCTGGCGGGAGCGGACCCCGGAGGGCTTCGTCATGGCGGTCAAGGCCAGTCGCTATCTGACGCATCTGAAGCGGCTGCGCGACCCCGAGGAGCCGGTGCGCCGGCTGATGGAGCGGACCGAGGGCCTGGGCGACCGGCTGGGGCCCGTACTGCTGCAGCTGCCGCCCAACTTCGCGGCGGACATCGGGGCCCTGGACGCCTGCCTGAGCTGCTTTCCCGGCACGGTCCGGGTGGCCGTCGAATTCCGCCACACCTCGTGGTGGGAGGCGGAAAGGGAGCTCCGGGCGGTTCTGGAGCGGCATGGCAGCGCACTGTGCTGGGCGGATCGGGGGTCCCGCCCGATGACGCCGCTGTGGCGTACAGCCTCCTGGGGGTACGTGCGGTTTCACGGCGGCATCGCCGAGCCGGCGCCGCGTTACGGCCGCCAAGCGCTGAAGTCCTGGGCCCGGCGCATCTGCGACGCCTGGCCGGACGAGGACGATGTGTATGTGTACTTCAACAACGACCTGGGCGGTGCGGCCGTCGTGGACGCCGCCAAGTTCGCCCGGGCGGCGACCGCTTCGGGCCGGACGGTGAGCCGTACGCCGGTGGCCCCGGCGCCGGGTTCCACGTCCTGAGCGGGCCACAGCCCGAGCGGGCGCGAGCGGTGCCACGGACCTACGATGAGAGCACCGTCGAGTCGAACCGGCGTTCCAGAGGAGGCTGCGATGGAGGAGCATTTCGTCTGGGTGACGACGCGCCGCATCAAGCCGGGCGCGTTGGAGGAGTTCGAGAGGGCCTGGCGCCCGGCCCCTTCCCCGCAAGGCCTGCGCCGCGCCTACGCGTACTGGTCCGAGGACGGCCAGGAGATCACCGGGGTGTCGTTCTGGGACACCGGAGCAGCGTGCGACGCCTGGCGGGCCTCCGATGCGGAGTCGCGGCGGCGTGAGGCCATGGCGCCTTACGTCGTAGAGGAGCGGGAAGGCTTCTACCGCGGCCGCGAACTCGGCGTCGGCTCCGCCTGAGACCACCGGCGCTCTGCCGCCGCGACGTCTGTCTGCCTCCCGCTCTCCCACCGGGCTCAGCCGGCCGCCGCCGGCTGCGTCTCCTGCACGTCGACGAGAGTGGTCGGCAGGGCAAGGTACGCCGTGACTCCACAGGCACCGTCCTGCCCCTGGGTGGGACGCAGTTCGACCTGCGCGCCGAGCCGGGCCGCGAGGGTCCCGACGACGTAGTGGCCGAGGAAGCGGGTGGGGGCGACCAGGAAGGACTCCCGCCCGGCGAGCCGGGCGTTGGAGCGGACCAGGTCCTCGGCGGTCATGCCGGAGCCCCGGTCGACGACTGCGAGGCAGTACTCGCCGCCGTCGCGCCAGCCGTAGATCTCGACGGGGAGCGTGGGCGGTGAGAAGAGCAGGGCGTTCTCGATGAGTTCGGCCAGCAGATGGGAGAGCTCGGCGACGGCCCGGCCACGGACGCGGCCGTGCTGTACGTCGACCACGACCACGCGCTGGTACTGCTCGACCTCGGAGATCGCCGACTGCACCACCTCGGCCGCCGAGACCAGTCCGGACCAGGTACGCGGCGGCAGCTCCTCCCCCGCGAGTACAAGCAGCGACTCGGCATTACGGCGCATGCGGGTGGCCAGGTGGTCGAGTTCGAAGAGCTCGCCGAGTGCGTCCGGATCGATCTCCTGACTCTCCAGCGTGGTGATCAGGCCGAGCTGGCGGGAGAGCAGTGCCTGATTGCGGCGGCCGAGCGAGGCAAGCGACTCGGCGCTGTTGCGGCGCAGCACGGTCTGCTCGGTCGCAAGACCTATCGCGGTGTGCTCGACGTTGTGCAGGGCGGTGGCGAGCCGGGTGATCTCGCGGGCGCTGTCGGGCACCCGGCGGGACGGCCCGGAGACGAGTTCGTCGCCCGCCTCGGCCTCCTGGATCCGGGCGACCGCGGCGGGCAGCCCGGTACGGGCGACCGAGTCGGCCTCATCGGCGAGTGCGACGAGCGGCCGGGTGATCGAGCGGGCGGAGAGCACGGCGAGTGCGGCGGCGACCGCGAGGATCAGCACACCGAGGCCGATGAAACCGCCCAGCTGGCCGGTGGCGTCCTCCCCAATCCGGTCCGCGCGGCGCCGTACCTCGGCGCCGATCTGCCGCTGAACGCCGTGAAGCTGGTCGACGAGCGCGGTCATCGACGACCACCAGCGGCCGGGGTCCACGGCGAGCCGGCCGCCATCGGCTCCGTCCTCGGCCCGCTTCTCGTAGCCGATGGCGCGCCGGGCGTCCGTGGTGGCGAAGGCGGCGTCGAGCGCGGACTGCTGGGCGGGTGTGGCGAGTTCGGCGTACTGGGTCAGGAAGGCCAGCCGGGCCGCCCGTACCTCGGTGAAGTCGAGGAACTCGCTGCCCTTGAAACGCCCTTCCGCGAACACTCCGTTGAGGGAGCCGCGCTCGAGGGCGACCGCCTCGGTGGCTCGGACGAGGGCCTGCCAGGCGCCCATCGCCTCGGCGAGGGCTCGGTCACCTCGAGCCGGTTCCGCGGCTGCGGCGTCGATCAGTTTGTCGATCGCCCCGGTGTACGCGGCCAGGGTCGGGGCGCGCTGCACCGTGCCGTCGTCGACCCGGCGGCGCACGGTGTCCAGGGCCGAGACCCGGGCGAGCGCCTCACGTAAGGCGTCGGCGGTGTCGGCTCCCGCGCTGCCCGCCCCGAGCAGGGTCTCGAATCCGGCACGGGCGGTTTCGGTGCTTGCGCGCTGGACCCCGACGTCGTCGCGGTACTCCTTGGCGCCGCCCAGCAGGCCATTGGTGAGGCCGCGTTCACGCTGCAGCTCGCGCACCAGTTCCTGGGCCTTGAGGAGGAGCTCGACCCGGCCTGCGGTCTCCCGCGCCGCGGACCAGTCGGCGGCCCGGTCGGCGACGCCGAGGCCGGTCACGACCAGCAGCAGACAGGTGGGAACGGCGAGCACGATGGCTACACGGCCGCGGATCGTTCCCCAGCCGGGCAGAGCGGGCAGTTGCGACAGCAGGCGTCGTTGGGTGCGCATCACATCGGACGACGCTACGAACCGGCGTGCCCGGCGCGGTTTCCCGACGGTAAGGGACTGGTTGCCACGGGTTCACAGGCAGCCGGACAGCGGCATGCACCGTACGTCACCTTCCCGTAACGCAACGTCCGGCCTCTCGGGACGGGCGCGGACCCTGCCGTTGCTGGTACACGATGGGGTGGGCGCCGGCGTGGTGCGGGGAGCGGAAAGGCGGGGTGGTCTGATGGGCGGTGACGTCGGCCGGGGACGGGTGCTGGTAGTGGACGACGATCCGGCGATCCGGCGGTCGCTGGAGCGGGGACTGCGGCTGGCCGGTTTCGCGGTGGCGCTGGCCGAGGGCGGGCGGCCCGCCCTGGTCCATGTGCGCCGGGAGCCGACCGATGTGGTCGTGCTCGACATCTCCATGCCCGGTCTCGACGGAATCCAGGTGTGCCGGGCCCTGCGCGACGACGGCAACGACGTTCCCGTACTGATGCTGTCGGCACTGGACGAGACGGCGGACCGCATCGCGGGGCTACAGGCGGGTGGCGACGACTACCTGGTCAAGCCGTTCGCGTTGCAGGAGCTGGTGCTGCGGCTCGAGGCGCTGCTGCGCCGGCGGCCGCCGAGGGACACGGACACGGTCCGCATCGGGCCTCTGGTGCTGGATCCGGCGGCCCGCGAGGCGAGGCTCGACGGCGAGTTGCTGGTGCTGACCCGGCGGGAGTTCGAGCTGTTGGAGGTCCTGGCGCGCAATGTGGGGATCGTGCTCACCCGGGACCAGTTGCTGGAGCGGGTCTGGGGGTACGACTTCGAGGTGCGCACGGATGCCGTCGACACCTTCGTCAGCTATCTGCGGCGCAAGCTGGAGAGCGGTGGCCGGGCACGGATCATCCATACCGTGCGGGGCGTCGGTTTCGTCCTGCGCCCGGACAACGGGAGCCAGAGCGCGTGAAACTGTCGACGCGGATCGCACTCGCCATTGGCGTCACCGTGCCGGTGCTGGTGCTGGCGGCGGGATGGTTGCTGCTCCAGCTGGTCGCCCGTGATCTGCACGCCGAGCAGGACGCGCATCTGCGCGAGCGCGCGGCGGTGGCCGCGGGGGACGCCCGCCGGCTGCTGCGGGCCACCGCCGCCGACCGTCCCGCAGCGGTCGAGCAAGCTCGTGAGCGGCAGTTGTACGCCTCCGGTCTGGATGTCGGCATCCGGCTGACCGGGCCGAAGGGCACCGTTTCCGGCGGCCCCCAGCCCGATGCCTCCGTACCCCTTCCGCAGAGCGCACGGATGCCGGTCACCGTCGAGGAGGGGTCCAGGAGCTGGCGGGTGCTGGCAGTACGTGTGCAGGGCTCGCGCTCCGGTGTCGACGGCACACTGTGGCTGTTCTCCCCGGATACCGCGAGCGAGGACCAACTGGCTCTCGTACGCCGCCGCGTGGTGATGGTGGCGCTGCTGGCCGCCCCGTTGGCCGGTCTGCTGGCTCTGGCCGTCGCCTCGCGGGCCGGCCGCCCGCTGCGCCGGCTGCAACAGCGCACCAGCGGCCTCGACCCGAGGGTGGATGCGGCAAGACTCGACCACAGCCGGACCGGGGTCACCGAGGTCGACGACCTCGCCCGGACGCTGCAGACCGTACTGGCCCGCTATGACGAACAGGCCGCGCGGACCACGGGTGCCCTGACCACCGCTCGGTCGTTCGCCTCCGCCGCGGCGCATGAACTGCGCACCCCGCTGATGAGCATGCAGACGAATCTGGAGATCCTGTCCCAGCATCCCGGCCTCGCACCGGTGGACCGGGATGAGGTCCTGAGGGATCTCCGGACCGAACACGCCCGGCTGCTGAGCCTGCTGGTGATGCTCAGGGAACTCGGCCGTGGCGACCTGATCGAGGCCGATGCCTTCGGTCCGGTGGACCTCACCGAAGTAATCGACGCCTCCGTCGCCGACGCCGGGCGCAGGCATCCCACGGCGCAGATCAATCTGCCGGTGATGCCGCGCCTCAGCGTGCACGCATGGGAGCCCGGGGTACGAACAATCGTCGACAACCTCCTGGCCAATGCGCTGATTCACGGTAGGGGCAGCGACGGACGGGCCCGGATCGAGCTGGGCCTGAGAGCGGGCGGACACCCCAGAGGCTCAGTCGCCGTACTGACGGTGGACGACCACGGTCCCGGCATCCCGCCCCCACGCCGTGCCGCGGTCTTCCATCGCTTCGAGCGCGGACCGGACAGCCCCGGATCGGGGCTCGGATTGACCCTCGTCGCGCAGCAGACCGCCCTGCACGGCGGCCGAGTCGAGGTCCAGGACCGTCCTGGAGCCGGTGGCACGCGGATCGAGGTACGACTCCCGGTGCGAGAGAGCAGGCAGACCGAGATCCTCTTGCCGGCCGAGCGGGACTGGCTGACCGGAACTGCCGAGCACCCACAAGGTTTCCACAAGGACGGCTCCTAACTTCTGGGCAGGCGCAGGCATATGGGCCTCGCCCCGTTCCGAAGGAGAAACCGTCATGAGGACTGTCAAGACCGCCGCCCTCGCTCTCACCGCCGCCGCCGCGCTGCTCGCCGCGGCGGGCACGGCCTCGGCCGGCGGAGGGACACCGTCGCCGGACACCGCGCCCACCGGCGACGGTGCCCAGGCTCTCTGCAAGCGGGTACCGAAGATCGAGAAGCGCCTCGGCCGAGCCCTTGACCGCCTCGACGGGGACGCGACGCGGCACGGTTCCATCGCCCGGCTGGCGAAGCGGGTCGAAAACGCCAAGGCAGCCGGTCACACCGAGATCGAGACGTACCTCAACGACAAGCTCACCTTCCGCCGCTCCCTTGTTCCCACCCTCGAGAAGCGCCGGAAGGACCTGACCGCGGTCAAGACCTGGTGCGAGGCGAACAACAACGGGAGCGAGAAGTGATGTCCCGCCGGCCGGAGTCCCGCCGGCGCACCGCCACCGCCGTCGCGGCCGCCCTCCTGTTCCTCGCGGCCCTCACCGGCTGCGGGCAGGACAACGGCGGGAAAGCCGGCGGAACGGCCGACAGCCCGGTCACCACCGGCCCCGGGACCACCGGCCCCGCGGAGGTCACCGACATGAAGAGCCTCGTGGATGCCGCCGAATCGGCCGCTGCCGCAGCGGAGTCCGCGGCGGCGGAAGACGGGCAGGACTGATCCGGCAAGGGGGCGCCGGGGACGGCCCCGGCGGCCCGTCCGGATGCAGTCGCGCCGGGCCAGGGCGACGATGGACGTACCCGGGATCATTGTCTTCGACCTTCAGGAGCCGTTCCGGATCCCGTCAATGGCCGGTAACCGAAGGACGATTCGAGCAAAGGGCCAGCACCAGGACGGATGTGAAAGGCGGAGGCCGATGTCGAAATACCTCGTCAGAGCCAAGTTGACCACGGAGGGACTGAAAGGTCTGCTCAGGGAAGGCGGCACAGCGCGCCGTGAGGTCGTCGAACGCATGGTCCAGAGCGTGGGGGGCCAGCTCGAATCAATGCACTGGGCATTCGGTGACGAGGACGTCTATGTCACGGCGGACCTGCCGAACAACGCCTCCGCCGCGGCCCTGGGTCTCGTTGTGTCCGCGGCCGGCGGCGTGCGCACGAGCATCGTCGTACTGCTGACGCCCGAGGAGATCGACGAGGCGGTCCGCCAGAAGGTGGACTACCGCGCGCCCGGCGCCTGAGGCGCCATGGCGGCTGTGGACGCACCCCTCGTGGACGCCGCCGAGCCGGCAACGGCCGGTTTCCGGAGCAGAAGCAGTGCCGCGTCGTCGTGGAGGCGGCCGCCCACGTGCTCCAGCAGCTCGTTGTGCAGCGCGGCGACGGTACGGGACGGCTCGTCCGACAGGTGCCGTGCCACCCCCTCGATGAGCGGGTAGAACTCACGACTGTGGTTGCGGGCCTCGGTCACCCCGTCGGTGTAGAGGAGCAACTGGTCGCCGTCGGTGAAAGACAGCACCTGAAGGTTCGGGGCCTCGCCGGTGAGGGCACTCAGCCCGAGAGGCGGAGTCGGATGCGTCGGTTCGACAGCCCTGACGTCGCTGCCCCGCACCAGCAGCGGAGGGGCGTGTCCACAGTTGACTATCTCCATGCGCTCGCCCCCGGCGTACCCGGCGACGACGGCGGTGACGAAGTCGTCGGGACCCAGGTTCCGCGCGAGGCTCCGCTCGATCCTGCCGACGACATCCAGAAGGTCCGGCTCGTCATAGGCGGCTTCACGGAAGACACCGAGCACCAGAGCGGCGGTGCTCACCGCGGGCAGCCCCTTGCCCCGCACATCACCGACGATCAGCCTGATCCCGTACGGGGTGGGAACGAGGGCGTAGAGGTCCCCGCCGATACGGGCCTCCGCCGCGGCGGCGCTGTAGCGGACAGCCACCTGGAACTGACCGACAGTGGCAGGCACGGGCCTGAGAAGGGCGTGCTGGGCGGCTTCGGCGACCGAGCGGACGGCCTCCAGCACCCTTTCGCGACGCCCGCGCAGCGCGCTGGCCAGGCTGCTCGCGAGGGTGACGGCGACCAGTGCGGACAGCACGATTGCCTGCTCACGCCCCGGCGCACCGCCACGGACGCCGAACACCGCGCCCAGCGCCACGGCGATGAAGCCGATACGGAGGACTCCCCCCGGCCTGCTGGTGGCGGCGGCCAGCGTGGGTCCGACGGCGAGCAGCGGCAACCAGGTCGCCCCGGTTCCGCTGAGGAGGGCGAGGAGCGCCACCGCAAAGACGATCAGTGCGGGCGCGCCGGCGAGGAGTGCGGCGGTGCGCGGCTGGTCCAGCTGTGTCGCCCCGGCGGCCAGGGCCGCTCCCGGCCCCTCGTCCGGCCTGGCCGGCGTGCCGGAGCCGGCCGTCCGCTTCTTGAGCTTCCAGATCCGTGGGCGGTCGCGCTGATCGTCTCGGGTCTGAATCATGTTCGCGTCCGCAACTCCCTGGTCCGTCAATGAGGGCCGAAGTGCCCGTTTTGTCCAGGAAACAGGGAGGAGCGGGTGAGCCACAAGGACAGGATTTTCAGATAGTGAGCGAAAGGCCCCTGGTCACGCGATTCGCTGCCGGGATCAGCTGCGCGAGGACTTGATCGATTCGGGAGAGCCGGTCCGCCCCGACGGAGACACCGAGCGAGCCGAGCGTCTGACCGCTGTATACGGGCACGGCGACGCAGACCGTACCGAGGGAGTACTCCTCCACGTCCATGACGGCCGGGGTGGCGGGTGACGATTCGAGTCGTCGGAGCAGTTCGGGACGGTGGGTAATGGTCCGCGGCGTGAGATCGGCGAGCTGGTGCCGGGAGAGGTAGTCGCTTCGGGAGTCTTGGTCCAGCTCACGCAGAACGCACTTACCCAGCGCCGTGGCGTGCCCGGCGTCCTCGAATCCCACCCAGAGGTCGACCCGTGGCGCCCGCGGGCTGTCGACGATCTCGGCGACCCGGATCTCGCCGTCCTCGTAGAAGGTCAGGTAGGCGGCGGCCGACGTTTCGTCCCGCAGGGCGGCGAGCGTGGGACGGATACGGGTGAGCAGCGCCTGCCCACTGCTTCCGACGTGCAGCATGTGCAGCTTGTCCCCGATGACGAACCCGCCGTCGTCCAGCTTCCGCAGGTACCCGTCGTGGACCAGGGTTCGCAGCAGGTGGTACGCGGTGGCCAGCGGCAGCCCGGCCTCGCGTGCCAGCTGCTTCGCCGGTACGCCGCCCTCGTGTGCCCCCACAGCTTCCATCAAGCGGAAGGCTCGCTGCACGGAAGTGATGAGCGTTGGGCCGTCCTGGGCACCCATACCACCAGATTGCGCCCGGTGTGTCGCGTTAGCAAGGTCGCGAGCCGGGACGCCGATGTCCAGGCCGACCGCCAATGCCCAGGCCGACCGCGCAGCCTCTTGTCGCAGCTCCCTTTGCCTGATTGTCTACCGCGGGCGATCCCGGACAGATTTGCACGCGCTCCGGGTACGCAGCAGATGATGGGAGAAACGTGGCACCAGTGGCTGGGCAGGAAGTACGAGGCACTCTGCCCGAGGGGCTCGGTGACGCGATACGCGACACCGCCGAGGACATCGCCGCGCTGCTGCGCGGAGTTGCCGACACGGGTGTTCCGGTACCCGGGTCCGAGTGGAGCGTCGGGGCGGCGGCAGCGCATCTGGCGCAGGCCAATGAGCTGATGGCCGATATCGCGGCAGGGCAGGAGCGCGGCTACGGGGACGGCACCCCGCAGAGCCTGGCCGCGGCCAATGAGCGCGCGCTGGCCGAGTTCGACGAGCGCGGGGCCGATCCGCTGGCCGAGATGATCGTGGCGCAGGCCGCCGCATTCCTCAAGGCGGTGGACCAGCACGCGATCGAGGGGACTGTGGTCACCCCCCTCGGCCCGATGAGCCGGGCCGAACTGGGCTCGTACCTGCTGGCGCACATGCTCGGGCACGGCTACGACCTCGCCCGCGCGCTCGGCCGTCCGCACATGATCGACCGCGGCCGGGTCGAACTGACCCTGCCCTTCCTGATCACGGCCATGCCACGGGTGGTCGACACCGCCGCCGCCGCTGGGCTGACCGCCCGCTACACGATCCGTCTGTGGGGCGGCGCCCGCTTCGGCGTCACGCTCACGGACGGCGCCGTCGCCGTGAGCGCGCAGCCATCGAGCCGCCCGGACTGCACCATCCTCACCGAGCCGGTCACCTTCCTGCTCATGGCGCTCGGCCGCTGCGACCCGTGGGGAGCAATCGCCCGGGGCCGCGTGCTCACCTGGGGCCGCAAGCCCTGGCTCGCTCCCCGCTTCCCGACACTTTTCACGGCGCCCTGAAGTCCGGCCGGCGGTGCGGGGTGAGCGTCCCGCACCATTTCCGCGAGGACCCGGCACGCCGGCCACCCCTCTCGCGGCGTCACAATGGTGGTGAGGGACACGCCTGCCGTTTACGGAAGGGCGGAAAATGCCAGTGCCGTACATAGCGGTGACCGCCTTGAGCCATGACGGGCTGATCCGGGATCACAACGAGGACAGCCTCGTGGTCGGACCGTGGACGCTGTGCGGCACCGTGACCGAGAATCCTCAGACGCTCCTGTTCCCCTTCGGCACACCGCTCGTCGTCGCGGTCGCCGACGGGCTCGGCGGGCAGCCGGCCGGCGAAGTGGCGAGTGCACTGGTCGTCCGGCAACTCGCCGCTCTGGGGCCTACGTTGGACGGCGAGGAGGCCGTCCGTGACGTGCTGGACCTCTGCAATCACGCGGTGTATGCGGCGACCGGCGGGTTTCCCGAGCGGGTCACCATGGGAACCACGGTCGCGGGTGCCGTCGTGCTGGCGGATTCGCTGCTGGCGTTCAATGTCGGCGACAGCAAGGTGTTCGAGGTGACTGACGACGGACTTCGCCAGGTGAGCGTGGACGACAGCCCGCCGCCGGCACCCGGGCGGCGCACCACGTCAGCCGTCACGCAGACGCTCGGCGGCAGCCCCACATTCACCGCCATCACGGCGCACACGGCCGCCGCCCCGGTGTCCGCGGGCCTTCGCTACCTGATCTGCACCGACGGGCTGACCGACCCGGTGCCGGACGATGTGATCGACGGCCTGCTACGGGTGCACGACGACGGCCGGGCCGCCTACGAGTTGTGGAAGGCCGCCATCGAGGCCGGAGGGCCTGACAACATCACGCTCGCTCTGGTGCGTATCGGCGAGTAGGGCCTCTCACTGCCGCAGCCCGGAGCCCCGGGCAGGCGGCCCGGGGCTTTGGCTTGATGGGCCGGGATCAGGGCGTCTTCACGCAGGTGCCGACCACGTAGCCGGTGACACCGTGCCGGGTGACCTTGATGCAGCGCGTACTGGTGATTCCGCACTTCGTGTACGACCCGCCGCAGTGGGCCTGACACGGCGAAAGGGCGCTCTCTCGCTGCAGCCCGCGCTTCACCGGGAGGACTGGATCCACAAGGGAGCAAAATCGGCGATGCGTTCGGCGTCGGCGAGGACGTCGATCGCGGTGATCTCTCCGTGCGTGATCGTGAAGCCGAAGACGACGCGCGGCCGTCCGCCCGGGGCCCGGACCAGTCCTGCGGCACCGTTGACGATCGCCGGCTGTGCGGCCTTGGCACGGCCCGCGAAGGTGCCGGCCACGGGGGCCGCGCCGCGCCCGCGCCCGGCAGCGCGGCCGCGGTGTCCGTACGGCGTACGACGTCCGGGGCGAGCAGCGCGAGCAGCGCGTCGAAGTCGCCGCCGCGTGAGGCGGCGGGGACGCCGGGTGCCTCGCCGAACCGGACGGCCCCGGCGAAGGGTGCACCCACCAGAGCGGCGCCGATGCCTGCCCGGGCAAGGGCCGCGGCCGGCCCTGGGGCGGCCGGTGGCACACTGTCGGTTGTTGTCCGAAGGAGTCAGCCGTGCCCGTGATCAGCAATCTCCGCCGTGCGGTGCGCCGCGCCGCCCGCAGGACAGTGGACCTGAGCCATCCGGCCCGCTCCCCGCTCGGCAGCACGGTCGTCAACTGCGTGATCTACGAGGACGGCGTGCGGCAGCCCGAGACCTGTCCGGTCGACGAGGCCGTACGGCGGGTCCGCAAGACCGGGCGCGGCTTTGTGTGGATCGGGCTGCACGAACCCTCCGAGACGGAGTTCGCCGGGGTCGCCGAGCTGTTCGGTCTGCATCCGCTGGCCGTCGAGGACGCGGTGAACGCGCATCAGCGGCCCAAGGTGGAACGGTACGAGGAGACGCTGTTCGCCGTCTTCAAGACGTGCCGCTACGTCGAGCACGAGGAACTCACCGCCACCAGCGAAGTGGTGGACACCGGGGAGCTCATGATCTTCACCGGTACCGACTTCGTGATCACCGTCCGGCACGGCAGGCACGGTTCACTCGGCCCGCTCCGGGAGGCCCTGGAGGCCATGCCCGAGCAGCTGGCCAAGGGCCCTGCCGCCGTGCTCCACGCCATAGCCGACCATGTGGTCGACGACTATCTCGCCGTGGCGGACGCCGTGCAGAGCGACATCGACGCTGCCGAGTCCGCCGTCTTCAGCGAGCGGGCGGGCAGTGGCGACGCCGGCCGGATCTATCAGCTCAAGCGCGAGCTGCTGGAGCTCAAGCGCGCGGTGGCGCCGCTGGACCGGCCGCTGCACGCCCTGGCCACCCAGCCGCTGCCGCCGGTCGGCCAGGACATCCAGCCGTACTTCCGTGATGTCGCCGACCATCTGGCCCGCGTCACGGAGCAGATCACGTCGTTCGACGCGCTGCTCGACTCGGTCCTCCAGGCCCATCTCGCGCAGGTGACCGTCGCCCAGAACGAGGACATGCGCAAGATCACCGCGTGGGCGGCGATCATCGCCGTACCGACCATGGTCTGCGGGGTGTACGGCATGAACTTCGACCACATGCCGGAGCTGCACTGGACCTACGGCTACCCGCTCGTCCTCGTCGTCATGGTCGCCGTCTGCTTCGTCGTCCACCGCAGCTTCCGCCGTAACGGCTGGCTCTGACGGCTTCCGCCGTAACGGCCGGCTCTGACCCGTCGGCGGGATCCGGTCTGCGGGTTTCACCTCCAGCGCGCCTACGGCTGCGCGCCGGCGTCCCGTGGCTCCCTGCCGGGCAGTTGGCGCCCGATCTATTGACATGTGCCTGACTCGGCGCTGAGATGTGGTCGCTTTCGTTCGTCCCCGTTTGTTTGTGCGCCATTCACCCCCCTCCGGAGCCGAATATGCACACCGAACGACACATCTTCAGAGAGCGTCTGGCCGCCGTCGCCGCCGCGCTCGCGTTGCTCACCGGCGGCGGGGTGCTCATCGCCGTCCCGGCCGCCGCAGCCGGCACGACCGCCATCGCCGGCAAGGCCGCCACGGCTGTCGCGACACCCACGACTCCCACGACTGCCACGACACCGGCCGTCGACAACGGCCTGGCGCGTACGCCTCAGATGGGCTTCAACAACTGGAACTCCACCCACTGCCGGGCCGAGTTCAACGAGGCGATGGTCAAGGGCATCGCGGACACCTTCGTCTCGCAGGGCCTCAAGAACGCCGGGTACACCTACGTCAATATCGACGACTGCTGGGCGCTCCCCTCGCGCGACGCCGCCGGGAATCTCGTCCCCGACCCGGTGCGCTTCCCGGGCGGCATCAAGGCAGTCGCCGACTATGTGCATTCCAAGGGACTGAAGTTCGGAATCTACTCGAGTGCCGGCACCAAGACCTGTGACGTACAGGGGTTTCCCGGCGGTCTCGGCCACGAGCAGCAGGATGCCGACCTGTGGGCGTCCTGGGGCGTGGACTACCTCAAGTACGACAACTGCAACAACACGGGTGCCGACGCCAGGCAGCGCTACACGGCGATGGCCAACGCGCTGAAGGCGACCGGCCGGCCCATCCTCTACAGCATCTGCGAGTGGGGAGAGAACCAGCCCTGGAACTGGGCGCCGGACATCGGCAACTCCTGGCGCACCACCGGGGACATCAGCGATTCCTGGTCCAGCATGATCGGCATCGCGCACCGGAACCAGGGGCTGGCGCCGTATGCCAAGCCCGGCGCCTGGAACGACCCGGACATGCTCGAGGTCGGCAACGGCGGGATGAGCGACACCGAGTACCGCACCCACTTCAGTCTCTGGGCGCAGATGGCCGCACCGCTGCTGATCGGCAGTGATCTGCGCAGCGCCTCCGCCGCCACCCTCGCGATCCTGAAGAACACCGACGTCATCGCGGTCGACCAGGACAGCCTGGGCAAGCAGGCCACCGTGGTGGCAAGCTCCGGCGGCCTGGTGGTGATGTCCAAACCCCTGGCGGACGGCGGCCGTTCGGTGACTCTCACGAATGAGACCACGTCCACGAAGACGGTCTCGACGACCGTCGGGGCGATCGGGATCGGTGGCGCGTCCTCGTACGCCCTCAAGGATCTCTGGTCCCGGCAGACCAGCACCACCACGGGCACCATCAGCGCTTCGGTGCCCGCCCACGGCACGGTCATGTACCGCGTGACGCCGGGCGCCCCGGTGCCGCCGCCGGCCGGGGTCAACCAGCTCAGCGACCTGTCATGGACGTCGGCGGTCAACGGCTGGGGCCCCGTCGAACGCGACCGCAGCAACGGCGAACAGGCCGCCGGAGACGGCAGGACCCTCACCGTCAACGGCACCACCTACGCCAAGGGCCTGGGCACCCACGCGGGGTCCACGGTCACGTACTACCTCGGCGGCAGCTGCACGACACTCACCACCGGCGTCGGTGTCGACGACGAGTCGGGCGGTGCGAACGGGTCGGTGGTCTTCCAGATCTACCGGGACGGCACCAAGGTCGCCGACAGCGGCCGGCTCACCGGAGCCGACGCGTCCGGAGAGCTCACCGCGGATCTCACCGGCGGCCTGGAACTCAGGCTGGTGATCACCGACAGCGGCGACGGCATCAACTACGACCACGCGGATTGGGCGGCACCCAGGCTCACCTGCATCTGAGTGGCCGCAGCTGCGCGGCATCCGCCGCCCTCCTGCGACGTGGTGGCGCCGGGCCCGTTGAAGAGCCCGGCGCCGGGCGGCCTCGCGCACGCCCGGGCAACGTCCCGCAGTCGCGGTACCCGTGGATAGTGGAGGGGCACGGCATGCAACGTCCCTGCGGAGTGAGCACGTGATCAGAGCCCGACGGCCCGAAACAGTCACCGGGGCCCGCGACGGATACCGCGCAGACGTCCCTCTCGTCTGGTACGCGGCGTACGGCTCCAATATGGATCTTGAACGGCTGAACCGCTACCTCGCCGGCTGCCGGGACTCCCGCCCGCCCGCGCGTTCGGTGGCGGTCATGCTGCCGGGGATGCTGTACTTCGCCACCGAGTCGCAGGTGTGGACCGGCGGCCGAGCGTTCTACGACCCTGACGGCGGCGGCGAACTGCCGGCCCGTGCCCACTTGCTGACGGCCACGCAGTTCTCCGACATCGCCGCGCAGGAGATGTACCGCGAGCCGGGCCCGGACCTCGATCTGACGGAGGTTCTCAGCCGTGGGCGCGCGGAGACGGGCCCCGGGCGGTACGAGACGCTGGTGTGCGCCGGCCTGCTGGACGGTCGTCCCGTGCTGACGTTCACGGCCCCCTGGCGCGTCTCGGACGTCGCGGTGAAACCGCCCGCCGCGGCCTACCTGCGGCATCTGGTGGCGGGGGTCGTCGCGGCACACGGCTGGAGTGCGCTGCGGGCTGCCGAGTATCTGGCGGGCTGCCCGGGGGCCGAGGGGCGGTGGACGGCCGCGGAGATCGCGGCACTGATCCCCGACGGGAACGGGAGCGGGAACGGGAGCGCTTCGGAGTGATCGCGGGCCGAGCGTTTCAGAGTTCCAGCAGGTCAGGCAGGTCGGCGAAAGAGTCGAGAACATGCTCCGGTGTGCCGTCGGCCGCCTCGTGCGTCTCGGGCAGGTACTTGCCGGTCTTCACCAGCACGCCGGTGATCGCGCTGCGCTGAGCCGCCAGTACATCGGATTCGATGTCGTCGCCCACCATCACCGTTTCCGACGCGTCCGCGCCGAGATGCGCCAGGGCGGTGGCGAAGAACGCCTCGGCCGGCTTGCCGGTGATCTCCGCCTCGACCCGGGCGGCCCGCTCCAGCCCCAGAAGGAACGCCCCGGTGTCGAGCTCGAGCCCGTCCGAGGTACGCCAGTACAGATTCCGGTGCATCGCGACGAGCGGCGCACCGCGCTGCAGCTCACGGAAAGCACGGTTGAGGACCGGATACGTGAAGTCGTCGCCCGCACCGCCGAAGACCACCACGTCAGGGGCTGTGTCATCACCTTCGTCGAGGAGTGACACGCCCGCGAGATCGTCCCGTACGTCACCGGTGTTGATCAGCAGGCAGCGGGCGTCCGGATAGTGCTCGCGCAGGTACGCGGCGGTGACGGCGGGTGCCGTGAGGATGTCCTCCACGCCGACCGGAAAGCCCACAGCCGACAGCTTCGCCGCGATCGCGGCGCGGGTCCGTGAGGTGTTGTTGGTGACCAGCGCCAGTGGGAGCCCCGCGGCGCGCAGGCGTTCCATGGCGGCTACGGCGCCGGGCAGCGGCTTCCAGGACACCGTGAGCACGCCGTCGATATCGATCAGGACCGCGCGGATTCGCTCCATACTCACGACCGTAGCCCCACGCGCGACCGTAGCCCCCGGACCTCGCCAACCTCCTCAGCGGCGGCAAATGGGGTTATTTTGAAAGAGGTGCGGGAGTGGTTCCTGTCTCCCCTGGGTTGGGGGTGAACCACTGTGCTGTTCACCGATCGCACGGACGCGGGACGGCGCCTGGCGGAAGCGCTACGGCACCTCCAGGAGGAGAAGCCCGTCGTCCTGGGCCTGCCCCGGGGCGGAGTCCCGGTGGCCTATCAAGTGGCGCGGGCGCTCGGCGCCCCGCTCGATGTGATCGTGGTCCGCAAGCTCGGTGTCCCGTACCACCGTGAGCTGGCGTTCGGTGCCATCGGCGAAGGCGGAGTGCGGGTCATCAGCGACGACATCGTCCGCCGAGGCAGGATCCGGCGCGAGGAACTCACATCGGTCGAGCACGCCGAGGAGGCGGAACTCGCACGGCAGGCCCGGCGGTTCCGCGAGGACCGGCCGCGCGTGGCACTCGAGGGCCGGACGGCGATCATCGTGGACGACGGGATCGCCACCGGTGCCACGGCGGCGGCTGCCTGCGAGGTCGTACGGGCGCAGGGAGCGGGCCGTGTGGTGCTGGCCGTTCCGGTGGCGCCGCCGGATGCTGCCGCCTGGCTGCGCACCAAGGCGGACGAGGTGGTCTGCCTCTCCACGCCGGCCATGTTCTCCGCCGTCGGCGAGTGGTACCAGGACTTCTCCCAGACCCCCGACGAAGAAGTCGTCTCGCTGCTCGCACAGGCCGCGGACGTCGGGTCCACGAAGGCCGAGGTCACCGCGGTCGAGGTGGACGCCGGCGGGGTCCCGCTGACCGGGGACCTCACCCTCCCCGACGGTGCCGGAGCGATCGTGATGTTCGCCCACGGCTCCGGCAGCAGCCGCCACAGCCCGCGCAACCGGCACGTGGCGACGACCCTGAACCGTGCGGGTCTGGGGACCTTGCTCTTCGACCTGCTCACACCGGCGGAGGAAGCCGACCGGGCGAACGTCTTCGACATCGAAACCCTGGCCCGGCGGCTGGCGGACGCCACCCGCTGGCTGCGGAGCCGCGAGTCCTTCCCGATCGGCTACTTCGGAGCGAGCACCGGAGCCGCGGCGGCGCTGCGGGCCGCGGCGCCCGCCGACTCCTCGGCCGGCCCGGCCATCGGTGCCGTGGTCTCCCGCGGCGGCCGGCCCGACCTCGCCGGACCGCGGCTCGGCGAGGTACGGGCGCCCACACTGCTCATCGTGGGCGGCCACGACACATTGGTGCTCGATCTCAACCGGCACGCGCAGGCGGAGCTGCGCTGCGAGAACCGGCTCGAGATCGTCCCCGGCGCCACGCATCTCTTCGAGGAACCCGGGGCCCTGGACCAGGTCGCGGACCTCGCCCGCTCCTGGTTCGTCAGGCACTTGAGCGGTTCCCGGCCGATCCCTGACCCACCGTCATAGGGGGCAGTACTCCCGCTGATGGAGCACGCCCCCGGCGTGACGGCGTGCGGCTCGGCTACCAGGATGCGCCCTCGAGCTGCATGCCGTGCCCGTCAGATCTCGGCGATCAGCGCGTACCGTTCGTCGGTCACCGGGCCGCCCCACAAGTACGGGTCGCCGCTGAGCGGTTCGACGCGCAGGTCCGCCACGAGCGGGCGTACGGCGGCGGCCAGTTCCGCCGCGCCGATTCCGCCGTTCCACGGCAGGGACGCTGCTTCCGGCACATAGGGCACTCCCTTCTGTCCGGCCTCGCGCCACCGGCCCTCGACCAGCACCAGACGGCCGCCCGGTCGCAGACGGGTGACCCACTCGTGCAACGCGGCCTCGGGGTCGGGCAGCGTCCACACCAGGTGCCGGGAGAGGAGGACGTCGAAGCGCCGGTCGCCCGTCGGCGGTATCGCCGCGTCCCCGACCAGGAAACGGGCCGCATGGCCGACGGCCGCGAGCTTCGTACGCGCCTGTTCGACCATGCGCGGCGCCAGGTCGACGCCGGTCACCCGGTGTCCGGCCTCGGCGAGCAGCAGGGAGAGGGATCCGGTGCCGCAGCCGGCATCCAGAACGTCCACCGGGTGCGACGGCAGCCAGGAGCCCAGCAGCCGGGCCCATGCGGCACGTGTCGGTCCGGCGCGGAGTCCGTGGTCCGGCTCGTCGTCGAAGGCGGACGCGGCGGCGTCCCAGTAGTCGGTGATCGAAGCGGCGGGGTCGGTCATGACACCGAGCCTCTCAGCAGCCACTGACAACGGCCGCCGGCACCGGCCGCCGGGGGGTGCACACGTCTGCCGTGACCTCACGCCAGGATGATGAGCAGGCCGAGTGTCACCACGGCGACCACAGCGCCGTACACCGCGAGCGTCACGGAACGCGCCTCGGCCGACGGGTCGCTGCCACCGGCGCGGGCGAGACCGAGAACAGAGGTCAGGAGCAGCGCGAACACGGCCGCGCAGCAGGCGGCGATCAGGGAATCAGTCATCTGGCGACAATCTCACGGGTCGTCAGGTACCGCATGTCGGCGATCGGCCGGTCCGGTGAGGCGGCACCTGTCACGGCGACAGTCGCGGCGCCCGGCGGCCTCCGCCATCGCGACCGTCACGGCGTCCGCCCGAACTCCTCCAGCGCGTCGGTCAGCCACTTCGTCCAGAACGTCTCCAGCTCGATACCCCCGCGCAGCACCATGTGCCGCAGCCTGTCCTGCTCACTCGACAGCCGCTCCGGCGGAAAGTCGCGCGCCTCGATCTCCGAGTACTCGGCCAACTGCCTCCGGTGCATCGCGAGGTGACGCTCCAGCTCCTCCTCGAGCCCCCCGCTGCCGACCACACCCGCCGCACGCAGCCGCAGCAGCAGCGGGTCGCGGACGGGCTTCGGGTCCTCGGACCTGGCGACCCACGCCGTCAGCTCCTCACGGCCCGCGGGCAGGACCTCGTACTCCTTCTTCTGCCCGCGGGTCGGCTGCGCCGACGGCAGTGCGCGGATATGGCCCGCCTGCTCCAGTTTTCCCAGCTCGCGGTAGATCTGCTGATGCGTGGCCGACCAGAAGTAGCCGATCGACTTGTCGAAGCGGCGGGTCAGCTCCAGCCCCGACGAGGGCTTTTCGAGCAGGGCCGTGAGGATCGCGTGCGGGAGGGACATGGCTCGATCCTAGGTATCCGGCGCCGGCGTCTCAGAGCGTCGCCGCCAGCCGTGTGCCCTGGTCGATGGCGCGCTTCGCGTCGAGCTCGGCCGCCACGTCCGCCCCGCCGATGAGGTGCACGGAGTGGCCCGCGCCGCTCAGCTCCTCGTACAGCGCGCGCTGCGGCTCCTGTCCCGCGCACAGCACGACCGTGTCGACGGGGACGACCCTGGCCGCGCCGTCGACGCTGACATGCAGGCCCTCGTCGTCGATCCGCTCGTACGTCGCCCCGGCGGTCATCTGGACCCCCCGGTGCTTGAGCTCCGTGCGGTGGATCCAGCCCGTCGTCTTGCCGAGACCCGCGCCGACCTTGCCGGCCTTGCGCTGGAGGAGGTGGACCGAGCGCGGCGGCGCCGACCGCTCGGGAGCGGTCAGCCCGCCCGGCGCGCTGTAGTCGGTGTCCACACCCCACTGGCGGAAGTACGTCGCGGCGTCCAGGCTCGCGCCCTCGCCGCCGTCGGTGAGGAACTCCGCCACGTCGAAGCCGATTCCGCCGGCGCCGATGACCGCGACGCGCTCGCCGACGGGCGCGCCGTCGCGCAGGACGTCGAGGTAGCTGAGGACGCTCGGGTGGTCGACGCCCGGGATCTCGGGGGTCCTCGGCGTGACTCCGGTGGCGACGACGATCTCGTCGTACGCGGCCGGCGCGAGGTCGTCCGCGGTGACGCGGGTGCCCAGCCGGACCTCCACGCCGTGGAGTTCGAGCTGCGTACGGAAGTACCGCAGCGTCTCGTTGAACTCTTCCTTGCCCGGGATCCGCTTGGCGATGTTCAGCTGTCCGCCGATCTCGTCCGCCGCGTCGAAGAGGGTCACCTCGTGTCCGCGCTCGGCCGTCGAGACGGCGCAGGCGAGCCCGGCCGGGCCGGCGCCGATCACGGCGACGCGCTTGCGCAGCCGGGTCGGCGAGAGGACGAGTTCGGTCTCGTGGCAGGCACGCGGGTTGACCAGGCAGGATGTGATCTTCCCGCTGAAGGTGTGGTCCAGACAGGCCTGGTTGCAGCCGATGCAGGTGTTGATGGCCTCCGCGCGGTCCGCCTTCGCCTTGGCGACGAATTCGGGGTCGGCGAGGAACGGCCGGGCCAGCGACACCATGTCCGCACGCCCCTCGGCGAGCAACTGCTCGGCGATCTCCGGGGTGTTGATGCGGTTGCTGGTGATCAGCGGGACGGAGACGGACCCCATCAGCTTCTTGGTCACCCAGGTGTAGGCGCCGCGCGGCACCGAGGTCGCGATGGTCGGGATACGGGCCTCGTGCCAGCCGATCCCCGTGTTGATGATCGTCACTCCGGCCGCCTCGATCTCCTTGGCGAGCGTGATCACCTCCTGCAGCGAGGAGCCGCCGGGCACCAGGTCCAGCATGGAGAGCCGGTAGATCAGGATGAAGTCCGGGCCGACGCGCTCACGGGTGCGGCGGACGATCTCCAGCGGAAGCCGTATCCGGTTCTCGTACGAGCCGCCCCAGCGGTCGGTGCGGTGGTTGGTGGCGCTCGCGATGAACTCGTTGATGAAGTAGCCCTCGGAGCCCATGATCTCGACGCCGTCGTACCCGGCGGACTTCGCCAGCTCTGCCGCCCGTGCGAAGTCCTCGATGGTCTCCTCGACCTCGGCGTCGGTCAGGGCGTGCGGGACGAACGGGCTGATGGGGGCCTGGATAGCGCTCGGCGCGACCAGGTCGGCGTGGTACGCGTACCGGCCGAAGTGCAGGATCTGCATCGCGATCCGGCCGCCCTCGGCATGCACGGCGGCTGTGACGGCCCGGTGCTGCTCCGCCTCGGCCTCGGTGGTGAGCTTGGCGCCGCCCTCGTACGGACGGCCCCGGTCGTTCGGGGCGATGCCGCCCGTGACGATGAGGCCGACGCCGCCGCGGGCGCGGGCGGCGTAGAAGGCGGCCATCCGCTCGAAGCCGCGCTCGGCCTCCTCGAGGCCGATGTGCATCGAGCCCATGAGCACCCGGTTGGGCAGGGTCGTGAACCCCAGGTCGAGGGGGCTCAGCAGATGCGGGTACGGGGTCGGGCTCATCGGGGCGCCTCCTCGCGCAGGGGTCGTCCATCCCAGTTCTAGCTGGCCGAGAGCGATTGTGCAACAAAGTGCAAAAGAATCTTCCGGCGATGCCGCGGAGGGCCGCCGCGCCGCCCGTACCGCGTCGGCGGGGCACTGGAGGAGGGCAGGCCCGGCGTAGGCGTCCGAGCGTTCCGTCGCCTCACGCACCGAGCGGCCGACGGGCCGTCGATTGCCTGACGGTCCGACAAATGTGCTGATCAGTCGTACGAGTGAAACGGGATGCCGGTCCGGTCCGAACGGACATAACGTGCCCGTGTGGCGGGATATGGGCAGTTGAGCGCACTGGGGATCGCGGCGATTCTCGGCTCGCAGGGGGTCGGGGCCGGTGTCGCCGACGTTGTGTCAGGTGTTGCCGATGTGTCGGTGTGCCTGTCGGTATCGGTGTCCTCATCGGTTTCCTTATCGGCATCGATCTACTTGGGCGACTGCACGCCGCCCCCGACACCGGCCCCCACCGTGCCGCCGACGCCCGTACCGTCCGGAACTCCACCGACCAGCGCCCCACCGACCAGCACGCCGCCGCCCGAACCGGAGCCGCCCACGCCCGGCCCGACCGCGACGCCTCCGGTCGTGCCCCCGCCGCCCGTGGCGCCAGCAGTGGCACCGCCACCGCCACCGACGCCGCGGCCCACGGAGCCCGCGCCCAGGACGTCTTCCGCGCCCCCGCGCGCTCCCGTCGCCCGTACAGGTCCCGAGCGGCCCCGCGTCCTCGCCGTACGCAACCACCGCCGGGCGGCCGGGAAGCCGTTCGTCGCCGGGACGCCCCTGGTGATCATGATGCTGGTGATCACCACACCGGCCGTGCTCGCGGCAGCGGTGCTACGGCCCCGCTCACGGTCCGCCGCATCCCGGCGCGGCGGCGCCTGACACACGCACCGCCTCACCCCCCACACCCCGATACGGAGAACCCTCATGTCGGAATGGCTGGCCCTGACCGGCGCGATGGCCGCCGCCTGCGCCGTCGTCCTTGTCATCACGGTGCTCAGGCAGCGCAGGCTCAGCAAAGCCGGGGCCACGGGGGAGGACGACCCCACCGAAACCCCCGACGTCCTCGAGTACATGACGATGATGGTCGGCGTCGTGTACGCGATCGTGCTCGGTCTGGCCATCGCGGGCGTCTGGGAGGCGCGTGGCGCCGCGCAGGACGATGTACGCCGCGAGGCACAGGCGCTGCACGAGATCACCCAGCGGGCCCAGGTCTATCCGGCCGCCGTACAGGACAAGCTCCGCAATGACATCGACCGCTACGTCTCCCATGTCGTAGACGAGGAGTGGCCGCGGATGATCGACAACGACGAGCTCTCCGGCCGGGGCGCGGAGCTGCTCGGCGTCGTACGCGCGGACATCACCGAGCGGAAACCGGCCGACGAGCTCGAGGCGCAGGCGTACCAGCCGCTCGTCGACCAGATCGCCGTCGCCGACGACGCGCGCAACGCCCGCGTGCAGAACGCCGGAGAGACACTGCCGGGCGTCGTGTGGTTCGGCCTGATCACGGGCGCGCTGGTGACGGTCGGCCTGATCTTCACGCTGCAGATCGGCCGCACACCCCGGGAGCTGCTGCTGGCCGGGCTGTTCAGCGCCCTGATCGCCTTCCTTCTCTTCCTGGTCTGGGACTTCGACGCCCCGTTCGGGAGGTCGGGCCAGGACTCCGCGGGCGCCTTCCAGCAGCTGTTCACGAGCGCCGCGGGGCCGGGCTGACAGCTTCCGCACTGCCGCCGATCACTTCTGCGCGTGCCCTCCCACGTAGAAGAGGATCCACACGAAGCCGGCGAAGAGGTGAGTGGCGAAGACATAGACGAAGACACGCAGGGCGACGCCCCGCTCCTTCCAGCTCTCGCTCTCGCTCACCGCAGTCCTCCAGCCGGTCCGGCACGTCGAGTGTCCCCGCACCAGGGTACGAGCAGGAATAGGGGGACGGGGGTCACCGTTACAGGGTTTGGTTCGATATTCAACCAACGGTCGCGGAGACCGAGAACCCGAAAGGTGACCTCCATGCAGTTCGGCATCTTCACGGTCGGCGATGTCACGACCGACCCGACCACCGGCCGTACGCCGAGCGAGCACGAGCGGATCAAGGCGACGGTCGCCATCGCGCGCAAGGCCGAGGAGGTCGGCCTGGACGTCTTCGCGACCGGCGAGCACCACAACCCGCCGTTCGTGCCGTCCTCGCCGACGACGCTCCTCGGGCACATCGCGGCGCAGACCGAGCGGATCATCCTCTCCACCTCGACCACGCTGATCACCACCAACGACCCGGTCAAGATCGCCGAGGACTACGCGGTGCTCCAGCACCTGGCCGAGGGCCGCGTCGACCTGATGATGGGGCGCGGCAACACCGGCCCCGTCTACCCGTGGTTCGGACAGGACATCCGGCAGGGCATCCCGCTCGCCGTCGAGAACTACGCGCTGCTGCACCGGCTGTGGCGCGAGGACGTCGTGGACTGGGAGGGCAGGTTCCGTACGCCGCTGCAGAGCTTCACCTCGACGCCGCGGCCACTGGACGGAGTCCCGCCGTTCGTCTGGCACGGCTCGATCCGCTCTCCGGAGATCGCCGAGCAGGCCGCGTACTACGGCGACGGATTCTTCGCCAACAACATCTTCTGGCCCAAGGAGCACTTCCAGAAGCTGGTGAACCTCTACCGCGACCGCTACGCGCACTACGGGCACGGGACGCCGGAACAGGCGATCGTCGGGCTCGGCGGACAGGTCTTCATGCGGAAGAACTCGCAGGAAGCGATTGCGGAGTTCCGGCCGTACTTCGACAACGCGCCGGTGTACGGACACGGGCCTTCGCTGGAGGACTTCACCGAGCAGACCCCGCTGACCGTGGGCTCGCCGCAGGAGGTCGTCGAGAAGACGCTGACCTTCCGCGAGACCTTCGGCGACTACCAGCGCCAGCTCTTCCTGATGGACCACGCGGGGCTGCCGCTGAAAACGGTGCTGGAGCAGCTCGACCTGCTGGGCGAGGAGGTCGTACCCGTACTGCGCAAGGAGTTCGCGAACCTGCGGCCGGCCGGCGTGCCCCGGACCGCGCCGCTGCACCCGGCACTGCTCACGAAGGAGGCGTAACCGTGGAGACGTTGAAGCTGGTCGCGGTGTCGGCCGGGCTGAGCGTGCCGTCCTCGACCCGGCTGCTGGCCGACCGGCTGACGGAGTCCGTACGAAGCGGGCTCGGCGAGCGCGACGTGGACGTGGAGGTGCGCGTCGTCGAACTGCGCGAGCTGGCCGTCGCCATCGCCAACAACCTGGTCACCGGGTTTCCGGCACCGGCGCTCGCCGATGCGGTCGAGGCGGTGACGGGGGCGGACGGCCTGATCGCCGTGACGCCCGTCTTCACCGCCTCGTACAGCGGCCTGTTCAAGTCGTTCTTCGATCTGATCGACCCCGACGCGCTGAGCGGGAAGCCGGTACTGATCGCCGCGACGGGCGGCACCGCCCGGCACTCGCTGGTGCTGGAGCACGCGCTGCGGCCGCTCTTCGCCCATCTGCGGGCACTGGTCACGCCGACGGCGGTGTACGCGGCGTCGGAGGACTGGGGCGGCACGGGGGACGCCCTGACGGACACGCTGCCGGAACGGATCGCGCGCGCGGGCCGCGAGCTCGCCGGGCTGATGACCGCGGGTTCACCTGCGCGCGCGGCTGTCGGCGTGCCCGCCGGTGCGCCGGCCGGCTCCTCACCGGTGACCCAGTTTGTCTGATTTTGCGTAGGCTTTGCATAGGGCTACGCACCGGAGGTGGCAGGTATGGCAGACGCAGGCAGGATCGTCGTGGGCGTGGACGGCTCCGCGCCGTCGATCAGGGCGCTGCGCTGGGCCGTACGGCAGTCCGAACTGACCGGCGACCCGGTCGAGGCCGTGATCAGCTGGGAGTACCCGGCGGCGGGCTGGGCGTCGATGGTGCCGGGCGTGCCCCCGGACTTCGACCCGGAGGCCCTGGCGGCCCAGATCCTCGCCGACTCCCTGAAGGAGACCCTCGGCGCGGAGGGGGCCGCCGCGATCACCCGGACGGTCATGATCGGGAACGTCGCACAGGCCCTGATCGACCGGGCCGACGGCGCCTCGCTGCTGGTGGTCGGCAACCGCGGCTACAGCGGCTTCAAGTCGACGCTGCTCGGCTCGGTCGGCCTGCACGTCACCCAGCACGCGCCGTGCCCGGTGGTCGTGGTGCGGGGCAAGCCGGACTCCGGGACGGATTGAGGCCGGGAGCCGTCGCAAGGGCCGGGGTCCCGGCTTCGCGCAGCGCCGCCGCGCCTCCCTCTTCGTGTCTCCGGTCCCCACCCACAGAGCGTGGGACGGCGCCGCGCGGCCGCCGGATCCGGTCCGGCGGCCGCGCGGCGCATGAAGGAACGGGTCGCGCCCGGCCCTACTCCCGCTCGTAGAAGATGTAGAAGGTGGCGAGGCCCATCCCCGCACCGGTCGCCAGCGCGATGGCCGCCGACCTGAGCACACTCCCCCCGGCCAGGCTGATCAGGTAGCCCATCGATGCGGCGCACAGCGCCCCGTACGCTGCCGCGCGCAGCTCGCGCGGCATTGACTGCTGGAACCGGCCCAGCGTGTACGCGAGTGCCGCGAAAACCACGCCGGCGACCACGCCGAGCAGGACGTCACCACCCGTGATGGCCCCGCCGTCGCGCTCGACGAACGCCGCGTAGAAGCCGTAGACCACGCCCAGGGCGGCGGGCATCGCCCAGCCGAGAGAACCGTGGTGCCGTGCAGGCACCGCTGCATGTGCGGCCATGGCGGACTCCTTCCCTCTCGTCCCCCGCGTCCTCCTCTCAGGGCACACCCGCGCCCGTCGCCCGGCAAGTCAGAGGACAGCCCCGGATTCGGCGGGCCGATTCGGCGAACCGTTTCGACGGCCGGCCCGGAAGGCGCCCGATCTCCGGCCCCCGGTCGGCGGCGCACCGCTCGCGCCCGCGGCTCCGCCCGCGTTCCCTTGAGGAGTGCGGAGCTTCCTCTCAACGGTGTCAGCGCTGCTGATCGTCCTGGTGGCCGTCCTGACTCCGCTGAGCGCGCTCGCCGTCTGGGTCGACCAGGAGATCGGCGACACCGACAACTATGTCGCCACGATGGAGCCGCTCGCCTCGGACTCCCGCGTGCAGAACGCCGTCGCCGTCCGGATCTCCGACGAGGTCAGGAAGAGGACGGACGCAGGCCCGTTCCAGGAGGGCGTCCAGAGCCTGGTGCGGGAAGCCGTGCTTTCCTTCGCCGGCACCGCCGCCTTCAAAGGCGTCTGGAACACCGTCAACCGCGCCGCCCACACCGCCGTCGAAGACGCTCTGGCCGAGGGCGGCGACAGTGCGGTCAGCATCGATCTGGCGCCCGTCACCCAGCGGGTGAAGCAGCAACTCTCCGACGAAGGCGTGCCGTTCGTGGACCAGATCCCCGTCGAGCACACCCGGATCACGATCCTGGAGTCCGGCAAGCTCGGCACGGTCCGCGACGTCTTCCACGGGCTGGGGATCGCCGGACTGTGGCTGCCGGTGGCGACGGCACTGATCGCGGCGGCCGGGGTTCTTCTCGCCGTACGCAGAGTGCGGGCGCTGGTCGGACTCGGCCTCGCGCTCGCGGTGGGCGCGGTGCTGCTGGGCGTCGCGGTCGCGGTCTGGCGCGGGGTCTGTCTCGACGATCTGCCGCCGGACGTGGACCGGCCGGCGGCGGGCGCGGTGTACGACGCGCTGACGGCGACGCTCCGCACGACGGCGTGGTGGGTCCTGGCGGCCGGGCTCGCGCTGGCGCTGGCCGCCTGGCTGGTGGACCGCCGCCGCGGCCGAGTGGCGCGAGCGGGCTGAGCGGCCTGAACGGCCTGAGTGAACCGGGCTCATCGGGCCTCGCCGGGCCCGAGCCCGCCCGGTCCCGGGGCCGGCCACACGCTCGAAGTGGCCGATGAAGCGTCGTTTCCGGTCACAGCATTCGGGGCGGGGCCACCTGGATCCGATGGACCGTCGGACGGGTCCCGAATCCTCCTCGGATGGGTGTCCCCGCCGGGCGCTACAGGCGGCGGGCGGGAAAACTGCACCGTGGAGGTGAGCCATGGAACGCCTGGAAGCGGACGTCTGCGTGGTAGGTGCGGGTTTCGCGGGTCTGGCCGCCGCGCGGGAGCTGACACAGGCCGGCCGCGACGTGGTGGTGCTCGAGGCCAGGGACCGGGTCGGTGGGCGCGTGTGGAACCGGGAGATGCCGGACGGCACGGTCGTCTCGGCGGGCGGCACCTGGCTGGGCAAGGGCCAGGACCGGATGTTCCAGCTCTGCCGGGAGCTGGGCATGGACGTGTACCCCCAGTACGAGCAGGGAGACCAGGTCCTGCTCCTGGACGGCGTCAGCCAACGCTACCGGGGGTTGATCCCCAGGATCGGACCGGTGGCGGTCGCCTCCCTGGGCCTCGCGTTCATGCGCCTGAACCGGATGGCGCGGCGGCTTCCGGCCGACGCCCCCTGGCAGGCCCGGGGCGCCCGCACGCTGGACGCCCGCACGCTCGGGGAGTGGATCTCCCAGCCGCACAACGTGCCGTCGGAGAAGGCCCGCACCCTTCTCACGTCAGCGATGACCCTGCTGTTCTGCGCCGATCCGGCGGAAGTTTCGCTGCTGGGGGCGCTGGTCCTGGCCCGCGGCGGCGGCAGCTTCAACTACTACACCGACACCCGGAAGACCGAGACCCACCTGGTGGACGGCGGGGCGCCGGAGCTGGCCCGGCGGATCGCCGAGCGGCTGGGTGAGGCGGTGCACCTGTCGTCCCCGGTCCGGCAGATCACGTACAACGGCACCGATGTGCAGGTCCACTCCGACGCGCTCACCGTACGGGCGCGGCGGGTGATCGTGGCGACCCCGCCCGTGCTGGCCGGCCGGATCGCCTTCGACCCGCCGCTGCCCCCCGACCACAGCCATCTGCGGCAGCGGCTGGTGCCCGGCGCGATCCTCCGGGTGCTCACGACATACCCGGAGCCGTTCTGGCGGGAGCAGCACCTGTCGGGACAGACGCTGGCACCCCAGTCACCGGTCGGGATCACCATCGACCAGACACCGCGCTCGGGTCGGCCGGGAGTGCTCAGCAGCTACGCGTTCGGACCCGGCGCCGTGCAGTTGGGCCGCCTGGAGCCCAAGGAGCGGCGGGACGTGTGGCTGAACGCGCTCGCCGAGCGGTTCGGCCCGCAGGCTCACACCCCCAGTGGCTACTTGGAAACCGACTGGTCCGCCGAGCCGTGGTCGCTGGGCGGGATGGTGGGCCACTTCCCCACGGGCGTGCTCACCAACTACGGCCCGGCGCTACGCCGGCCGGTGGGCCGGATCCACTGGGCGGGCACGGAGACGGCAACGGTGATGCACGGGCTGATGGAGGGGGCAGTGCGCTCGGGCGAGCGGGCGGCCGGCGAGGTGCTGGCGGCCCTCTGATCGCGCGCCCGGCGCCGGGCTTGTCGGCGCCGGTGCCGGGACTGCCGAGCGGGATGATGTCGTCCCACCGGTGATACCGCCGTCGTGTCGGGCCGCCACGCTCCACGAGGACCGGGCACGGGCCGGCCGCGGTGTCGGACGACCGGGTCCGCTGCACCGGCCGGACCCGGCAGGAGGGTGCCGGTGACGCTCAAGGTGCCGGCCTCAGGCCCGGCCCCGGCCTCGGGTCAGGCGGGCCGCTCGGGTGAGGCGATCGCCCTCGCCGCCTTCACCTCCTGACGCAGCGGCGCCAGCACCCCCTGCTCGTCGCCCTCCAGTTCCGTCCGCACCTTCACCAGGACCACGTTCGACCGCAGCCCCTCCGCCAGCTCCCGCAGCTGACGCTCGATGTCCGTCACCTCGGCCGGCGCCGGCGGCTCGGCCCCATGGTCCACCCGGACCCGCGCCGCCGTCGTCGCGTCCACGATCCGTTCGACCGCGACGACCAGCGGCCACCACGCTGCCGCCCGCGCCCCCACCGGCGGCGGTTCGGTCAGGGCCCGCTGGAACTCCGACCGCACGGACGAGAGATCACGGTAGATATGGCGGCGCCTGCGCACCCTCTCCCCCTGGTCCTCATCCGCCCCGAGCGCGTGCCCCACATAGCCCGCCGTCTCCGCCACCGCCGCCGCCAGCCGGTCGCCGATACGGGTGTGCCAGCTCTCCGGCCAGAGCAGATAGCCCGCCACCAGCGCGATCGCGCAGCCGATGAGGCTGTCCACCAGACGCGGCACGACCAGGTTGAAGCCCTGGTGGTTGAGGACGTCGGAGAGCAGCAGGATCACGGGTGTGACGGCCGCCGTCTGAAAGGCGTACCCCTTCGCGGAGAAGGCGGGGATGAGCGCCGCGAGCACCATCATCACCGGTACGTCCCACCAGCCGCGCGGCACCTGCGAGAGCACCGCCGCCGCGACGAGCAGGCCCGCCGCCGTGCCGAGCGCGCGCAGCACCGCGCGGGAGAAGACCGAGCCGAAGTCCGGCTTCATGACGAAGGTGACGGTGAGCGCCACCCAGTACGAGCGGGTCACGGGCACCAAGGACACCAGGGACTGGGCCAGACCTATGCAGAGCGCGAGCCGGAGCCCGTACCGCCAGGACCCCTCGGAAAGCATCACGTCGCGGGACACGCGCCGGACTCGCACGCGCAGCGCCGCGGGCCGGCCGAGCCGGTCGTCCACGTTGTACGGGTCGGGGTCGGTCTTGTGCACGACGGTGGCCGCGTACCGCAGAGCGGTGTCGACGGCGCGGTCGGCCGGGCCCTCCGGCTCGGGGAGCGCCAGCTCGGGCGGCTCGCTGCGGCCCTCTGCGACCGCGTCCGCCAAGTCCCGTACGGCAGCGGCGATTTCGGGGCGGCGGGAGGCCCGGCCGTAGCGATGCGCCGCCGCGGCGCCCTCGACGAGCGGGATGAGCACATTGAGCTGGGCGAGCAGCCGGACCATCGGGCTGCTGCGCCCGTGGTCGTGGGCCCGGCGGGCGAGGATCAGGTCGTAGGAGGTGTTGAGGGACTGGGTGACGGCCTGGCGCTTTTCGTCGTACGCCGCGGTGCCCGCCGACGCGAAGAGTTCGGCGACGCTTGCGTAGGCCGCGGCAACCGCTGCCCGTTCCGGCTCCCGGCCGCGCAACGGCCAGGCCAGCAGCGACAGTACGAGAACGAAGAGCCCGCCGAGGCTGAGCAGCAGCGGGGGCTTCCACCATGGCTCCGGCATCGGCAGCCCGGCGCCCACCACCGTGTTGAGCAGAAGCAGCAGCCCGGACACGGACGCCACCGCGCCGATCGACGAGATCATCCCGGAGACCAGCGCGACGACGGTCACCGCGACGACCGCCTGCCAGCCCTCCCCGTACACGAGGGTTCCGAGGGTGACGCCGACCGCGCCGAAGAGCTGCGGGACGGCGATGTTGAAGATGCGCATCCGGTAGGAGTCGGCGGTGTCGCCGATGACGCCCGAGAGCGCGCCCATCGACACCAGTGCGCCATACATGGGCTTCCCGGCGGCGAGCCCGATCGCGAGAGGCGCGGACAGCGCGACGGCGGCGCGGGCGACGGCGGCCCAGGGGATGGGGGCGGTCTGCGGAAGCAGGCCTTTCACCAGCCAGTCCGGCGGCGTCAGCCGTCCCGCCCGCGTCCCTGTCCCGCCCTTGTCTTCGCCCATGGTCATCAAAAGACCCCGAAGAAGCCGTCCGGCGCAACTCCTGCGCACGGGGCCCGGGCCGGACGGTCAGCCGCGGTAGTCCTCCACCTCGTCGGCGGGCCGGACCTCGGCCGTGTCCGGGTCGTCGCCGAACTCCGATTTGGCGCGGCGCCGGCGCAACAGGTCCCAGCACTGGTCGAGCTGTACCTCGACGGAGTGCAGCCGGGCCTGTTCGTCGGCGTCGAGACCGAGCTGCCGGCCGGAGCGCTCGCGCAGGGAGCGTTCCTCCGCGACGAGTGCGGTGATGTTGCCGAGTATCTGGTCGTTGTCCATGACACCTGCTCTCGGAGGGACGAGTCTCAGAGGACGAGGACGGTCTTGCCGCGCGCGCCGCCCGCACGGCTCTGCGCGAGCGCGTCCGGAGCCTTCTCGAGCGGGAATTCGGCGTCGACCGGTGCCTTCAGTGAACCGTCGGCGGCCGCGGCGGCGAGGATGTCGAGCAGCGCCGGCGAGGCGTTCAGCCGGAAGTCGACACCCTCGACGCCGGCCGGGAGCCACGCGGTTCCGGCGGCGAAACGAGTGGTGAGCGCCCGGCCTCCTGGACGTACGAGCGCGGCGTTCGCGGAGAAGGAGGCCGGGTCCACGGAGACCAGATCGACCAGGGCGTCGACGCCGTCCGGGCCCGCGTCCCGTACGGCGGCCGCCAGATCGTGCGCGGTGGTGTCGACGGTGACGGTGGCACCGAGCGCGGTCATCCGCCGCTGTTCGTCGCCGCGCACAGCCGCGAGCACCCGTACGCCGCGCGCGGCGGCCAGTTGCGTCAGAAAGCTGCCGACGCCGCCCGCCGCGCCGATGACCAGCAGGCTCTGCCCGGCCCGTACGCCCGCCGCCTCAAGGATCTGCGCGGCGGTCATCCCGGAGGTGGGCAGCAGTGCCGAGGTCTTCAGCGGCAGCCCGTCCGGTACGAAGGCGATGGGGCCGTCCTGCGGCATGGTCACGTAGTCCGCGTACGTCCCGGTCCCGACCGGCGGGCGCGCGGCCTGCCCGAAGACGGCGTCGCCCACCCGGAAGCGGCTGTCGCCCGGACCCACGACATCCACCCTGCCGGCGAAGTCCACGCCCATGACCAGCGGGAACACATGCGGTGCCAGGCCCTCGAGTATTCCGTCTGCCCAGTCCCGGTCGGACGGATTGAGCGCCGCGTACTCGACCTTCACCAGCACCTCGCCCACGCCGGGCTCCGGTTTCGGCACCTGGATCAGTTCGGGTTCGGCCTTGAACGCCTTGACGGCGACAGCGCGCATCCGGAACGCCTCCTGATGTACGGCCCCCCGGTCTCACCACGTCCCCACTCTTACCCGGGCGGCCGGTCAGCGCACGTCGTGCAGTTCGAGCTGGACGAGCAACGCCCGGTGGTCGGTGTTCGCCAGGTCCAGAAAGCGGGCTTTGCGTACCGAGAAGTCCTCGCTGACCAGCACATGGTCGATCTGGGCGCCGAGCGGTCTGCGGACGGCGGACGGCCAGGACGGGATGCGGGCCGCGCCCACCAGGGTGGCGCTGTCGCGAAGATCTCCGGCGTCGAGGATCCGGCGGAAGGCATCGTGGTCCTGGGTGGCGTTGAAGTCGCCGGCGACGAGGGCCGGCCGTCCCTCCACCCCGGCGGCGTACGTACGCAGCATGCCGAGCTCACGCCGCCAGTCGGCGACGGCGCCGGGGATGGGCGGCAGCGGGTGGGCGAGCTGGAGGTTCACGGTCCGGCCGCCGACGACGGCGACCGAGCCCGGCATGGCGAGCGTGCCGTCGATGCCCGCGGCGGCGCGCAGCGGGAGTTTGCTGAGGATGGCCGAGCCGCTGGCCGCACGGCCCTCGACGACGGTGCGGTGCGGATAGTCGCCGCGGGAGACCTGTGCCGCGAGCGCGTCCGCGCATCTGGGGTCGCATTCCTGGACGAACACCAGGTCGGGCTGTTCGCGGCGGATGGCGGCCAGCAGTCCCTCGGTGGCGTTGCCGAACTCGACGTTGGACGTGAGCACTTCGAGCCGGGCGACGACGGGCCCCGGCGGATCGTCGGTCAGCCCGGTGTCGTACGGCCTGACGAACCAGCCGATGACGGCGAGCACCGCGACCGCCCAGACCATGCCGGTGCGCCACCGCGCGAGGAGGGCCAGCAGCAGGGCGGCCCCGGCCGGCAGCAGCAGCCAGGGCAGGAAGGCGAGCAGCTGCGGCACCGGGGTGACGCCGTCGGTGTCCGCGACGCGGCAGCCGGCCACCACACTCGCGGCGATCAGCAGCAGGGTCGCCGACCAGGCGGCGGCGCTGCGCACGCGCGAGGGGTGGAAGGGGGCATCCGGCCCGGCGGCAGGGGCCGCCGTCGAGAGGGCGCTGTCCAATCCGGCCTCCGGGCGCGGGATGCTGAGACGGTCGAGTCACTCCACAGTAAGGACGTCGGTAGCAAGGACGTCAGTCTCGGCGACTTCGTTGCGGCTGTCGCGATGCGCCGCAACTCACCGGGAGGGCCCGGCGTCCTCGGACTGCCCGGGGGCGTACCGGCGCAGCGCGTTGATCAGCAGCTCGAGCCCGAAGGTGAACTCCGCCTCGTGGTCGATCACCGCCAGCTTCGACGCGAGCTTCGCCACCGCCGGGAATCCCGAGTCCTCGAGATGCGCCGCGCGCTCCCGTACGGCCGACTCCTCCTCCCCCTTGAAGCAGGGCGAATGGAACTCCCGCAGCAGTGAGCCGACCTGGAAGGCGATGAGCAGCCGCAGGGCATGCACGGCGGCTGCCTCGTCGAAACCGTGGTCGAGCAGGACGGAGAGAGAGCAGTTGATGGTCGGGAGTGCTCCGGGGGAGGAGAGCTGGCGGGTGAGAACCAGCTCGCAGGCGCGCGGGTGACGCAGTGACGAGCGCCTGAATGCGTACGCGACCGAGCGGATGCCGTCCTCCCAGCCACCGCCGGACCGCCGGGACAGCTGCATGTCCGTGGTGATGTACTCCGTGACCCCGTCGAGAACGTCCTCCTTGCCGCCCACGTGGTTGTAGAGCGACATCGCCTGGACGCCGAGGGTGGCGGCGATCCGGCGCATGGAGAGCGCGTCCACGCCCTCGTTGTCGATGATCTGGAGCGCGGCGCCGACGATCCGCTCACGGCACAACGGCTCGCGGGCCGGCGGCCGGTGAGCCGATGTGCCGCGCTCCGTGGGTGGTTGACGGGGTCTTCCGTCAGACATCGGGTGGCTCCTGGGGGGGTTTCGCGGACTCTTGCTGTCCTCCTTGACGGCTTACAGCGTAAGTGCTTCTCTCGGTCCCGTACTTACGGCGTAAGTACGGGAGCAACCGGCCTGGAGGGCCCGCAAAATGACGAAGGAAACGCGTGAGGCTCTCGTCCTCGTCCCACCCGCCGGACGCGCCTCCCGCTGCCTGACGCCGGCGGTGTTCCTCTTCGAGGACGAGCAACCGGTCTGCGAGCGCGTCTACTTCGACACCGCGACGATCCTCACCCAGCTCGGCCTCGCGTCGTCCCTTCCCTTCCCCGCGTAGCCGGAGCCTCGCATGTCTCTGCCCGTCGTCCACCACCTCGACTGCGCCCCGATGCACCCGGTCGGCGGCGCCCCACTGGTCGCCCACTGCCTGCTGGTGGTGACGGGCAGCGGCCTCGTCCTGGTCGACACGGGTCTGGGCGCCGCTGATATCTCGGACCCGCGGCGGCTCGGGCCGTTCTTCCGGCGGACCATGCGGCCGACACTGGATCTCTCCCGTACGGCGGTCCATCAGATCCGGGCGCTGGGTTACGACCCGTACGACGTACAGGACATCATCGTCACCCATCTCGACCAGGACCACGCCGGCGGTCTCGCGGACTTCCCCGACGCGCGGGTCCATGTGATGGCCGACGAGTACCGGGCGGCGATGCGACGCGAGTCGCGTCAGGACTCCAGTCGCTATGTCCCGGCCCAGTGGGCGCACGGTCCGCGGTGGGTCGTCCACGACACGGCGGACTCCAGCTGGCACGGCTTCGCGGCGGCACGGGTGCTGCGCTCACCGGACATCCTGATGGTGCCACTGCCGGGGCACTCCCGGGGGCACTGCGGGGTGGCCGTGCAGGAGCCGGAGCGGTGGTTGCTGCACGCCGGCGACGCGTACTTCTTCCACGGCGAGATCGACACCCGCCGACCGCGCTGCCCGCGCCCGGTGGCACTGCACCAGCGGCTGGTCGCGGAGAACCACGGTGAGCGGCTGACGCAGCTGGAGCGGCTGCGGGAGCTGCGGCGTGCGGACCCGAGGCTGATCCGGATCTTCTCGTCGCACGACGCGCACGAGTTCGCGCTGTTCGGCGCGGAAAGGCTCGGTCGCGTGCACTGACGCGGGCCCGGGTCCGGAGCCCACGCACGGGATCCCGCACCACGGGGCGGGGCACAGGCGCCCGCCCGGGTCTCCTATGCCTTCGGGAGCCCGCCCTGGAGGCGTTCCATTTCGCGGCGGTCGCGCTTTGTCGGGCGGCCCGCTCCCCTCTCCCGTACCGCCACGGGTGCCACGAATTCCCTCGGCGGTGGCGGCGGGCTGTTGTCCACGTAGCACTGGGCCGCCACCGGCGGGCCCACGCGCTTCCGGACGATCTTCGAGACGACCACCAGCCGCTCCCGCCCCGCGTGGAAGAGGCGCACCTTGTCCCCCGACCGCACGGTATGCGCCGGCTTCACCCGTTCATCGTTCACCCGGACATGGCCTGCCCGGCAGGCGGACGCCGCCTGGGAGCGGGTCTTCGTGAGCCGGACCGACCAGATCCACGCGTCGATCCTTACGGTGCCCTCGTCCGAAACCTCTGCAGCCATGTACCGACTCTACGATTTTGCCCCCGCCGGCCGCACGGGCAATGACTACGGAGCACGAGGGAACCGGCCCATGACGTCATCCAGCCTGTTGTGGGCGGGGGAAGCCCCACCCCCTCACCTCACCGCGCACATCCGACTACGATGCGCACGTTCTCCCTTTACGGAGGCCTTCACTCCGGAGCGGGCGTTCGTTTCTTACATGCCGACATATGTCGTGCGGCACAAGGGCATTCGTCCCATGGGCATTCGGAGAATTCCATGCGCAGCAGCTCCGGCAGAGGGCTTCAGCCCAACGTCCTCAACACGTTCGACACCATCGTGATGGCCGTCGCGGGCAGCGCCCCCGCCTACTCGATCGCCGCCACCAGCGCCGTACTCTTCGCCTCCGTCGGTCTCGCCGGACCGGCCGCACTGCTGTACTGCGCCATACCGATGCTCGGCATCGTCCTGGCCTTCCGCAGGCTCGGCCGGATCGACATCAACGCGGGCGCCAGCTACTCCTGGGTGGGCCGCACCCTCCATCCCTTCCTCGGGTTCCTGTCCGGCTGGGCGCTCGTCGTCTCCGCGACGATATTCATGGTGGCCGGTTCGCTGCCGGCCGGCGCGATGACGCTCGCGCTCTTCGATCCGTCCCTCGCCGAGAGCACCGTCCTCGCGACAGCGGTCGGCGCGGCCTGGTTCCTGGCGATGCTGCTGGTCGTCCTGGGCGGCGCCCGGCTGACCGTACGTGCGCAGCTGCTGATGTCCGGTGTCGAGCTGGCGATCCTGCTGTTCTTCATCCTCGCCGCGCTGCTGCACCACGGGGCCGCGGCCGCCTTCGACTGGTCCTGGCTCGGCTTCTCGCACTTCGACGGAGCCTCCGGCTTCGCGTCGGGCGCGCTGATCGCGACCTTCTACTACTGGGGCTGGGACGTCACCAGCAACCTCAGCGAGGAGACCCGCAACAGCCGCCGCACGGCCGGTCTCGCGGCGCTTGTCGGCGTCGGTGTCGTCTTCCTTCTCTTCGAGGCGTTCACGATCGCGGTGAATGTGATCCTGACCGCCGAGGACATCAAGGCCGGCGGCGCCAATGTGCTGGGCGCACTCGGCGAGGCGATCTGGCCGGGCGTCGGCGGAAAACTCCTGGTCGTGGCGGTGCTGTTGTCCACCGTCGCCACGCTCGAGACGACTTTGATCCAGGTCACGCGCTCGCTGTTCGCGATGGGCAGGGACCGTTCCATGCCGGCCGCGCTCGGCACGGTGCACCGCCGGTGGAACACTCCGTGGGTGGCGGTCGCCGTCGTCGGCGCGGTGGCGCTCGCGATGTTCGTGGCCTCCACCACGCTCGGCTCGGTCGGCGATGTGCTGGCCGCGGCCGTCGCGGCGATCGGCCTGCAGATCGCGTTCTACTACGGTCTGGCGGGAATCGCGGCGGTCGTCGCGTACCGCAGAACCCTTCTGGGGTCGGTACGGGACTTCGTCCTCGGCGGCGCCTGGCCGCTGCTCGGAGCGCTGTTCATGCTCTGGATCTTCTTCGAGGCGCTGGGCGAGCTGAGTGCGGCGTCGACAGGGATCGGCCTCGGTGGTCTCGCCATCGGTGTGGTGCCGATGATCCGGTACTGGCGGCAGGGCAGTGCGTACTACCGTCCCGCCCGGCTGGACGCGTCGCTGGCCAGGGAGACACAGGAGAGTTACGCCAACTCCGCCTCCCGGCACCCCGACTACGCCGACAAGTCGCTGGCCACGGACTTCTGAGAAGCAGGGAAGTGCCGCAGATGGCCGCACGCCGCCGCTTCGTCCCCGAATTCGACCCCGCGTTCGGGGACCGCCCGCTCACCGAGGCTCTGCACGACATCGTCATCGGCCGCTGGCAGGGCGTACGTGACCTGCTGAGCGCCACCGGCGACGACTGGCCGCTGCGTACACACCGGCTGCGGCTGCTGGCACACGCGGCGGCCGGCTCCTCCGCCGTGGAGAACTGGCGGGCGGCGGAGCCCGGCAACCCGGACGTGGCGGTGCTGCGGGCGGCGACGGAGGTCGTACGGGTCTTCAACCACGCGATCGAGGTGGGCCGCGGCGTCGGTCTCGACCACGCACGGCTCGATGTGGCGGTGATGGCCTGCCTGGGCGCGGCCGACGCCCGCCCGGCCGACCCCATGCCGTGGGTGTCGCTGCTGACGGTGGCGCGCCTGTACGAGCAGGGCATCCAGCGGCGTGAACTGCGTCGCTGGTGGGACGAGTTGCGCCGCCGCGACCCGTACAACATTGAGGGCCATGTGCAGCTGCTGCGCTACTACTCGGCCCGCTGGCACGGCACGCACGGCACGATGTACGACTTCGCCAGGGACGCTGCGGGCGCGGCGCCACCCGGTTCGCCGCTGCCGGTGCTGGTGCAGGTCGCGCGGGTGGAGGAGTACCGCTATGTCGCCGAGGGCGCGCGGGGCCGGGCACCGGTACGGGATTTCGGCCGGCACTGGCACCACGAGCTGGCGGTGACCGAGGTACGGCGCACCTGGGACCGCTGGATCGGCGGTCGGACAGGCGGCCCGGCGGCGCCGGAGGAGATCGGTGAGCTGAACTACCTGGCGCACGCCGCCTGTTACGCGGGGCTCAACGACGAGGCCGCGCAGCTGTTCGAGCTACTGGGGAGGCAGGCGGCGCGGGTGCCGTGGTCGTACACGGGGGACGCGGAGGAACAGTTCACCCGGTTCCGGCTCGGGGCGGGCCTGCGCTGACGGCCGCCCGTGGGGAGAGGACCGGGCGTCCGGGAATGCGTCCGGGGTTGACTCCGGCGAGAGACAGCACGGGGTGGCGCGCACAGGTACGCGCCACCCAGTGATCACGTTCCGGGTCTGCGGTCAGACGCCGATGTCCCGGCCGTCCTTGCGCCAGACCGCGACGACCGACGGGCGGACGATCTTGCCCGGTCCGTCGGGCCAGACACTCGCGGGCTTCTCGACGGACGCGCCGTCGATCTCGCCCGGATGCTGGACCGCGACCAGGACACGACGGTCCTGGACGAGCGGGCCACAGGTCTCGGCGCCGCTCGGAACGGTCAGGAACTGCTTGAGCTCACCGCGCCGCTCGCCGTGTGTGGCGACACCGAACAGGCCGTCGTGGGAGCCCAGTTGGTTACCGTCCGTGGAGATCCACAGATTGCCGTGCGGGTCGAAGGCGACATTGTCCGGGCACGAGATGGGGCTCACCTTCTCCTTCGGGAAGCCCGAGAAGTAGGTGGCGGGGTCGTTCGGGTCGCCCGCGACCAGGAAGAGCCGCCAGGCGAAGCCGTCGCCGGCCGGGTCGTCCCAGTGCTCGGCGAGCTCCAGGATCTGGCCGTGCTTGTTGAGGTTGCGCGGGTTGGCCTCGTCGGCGGCGGCCTTGCCGGGCTTGCCGCGGTCGGTGTTGTTGGTCAGCGCGATGTAGACACGGCCGGTGCGCGGCGACGGCTCGACGTCCTCGGGGCGATCCATCTTGGTCGCGCCCACCTTGTCGGCGGCGAGGCGGGTGAAGACGTACACCTCCTCGGCGGTCATCCCGGGAACGTGGGACCTGTCTCCGGTGGCCAGCGGAATCCACTGCCCGCTGCCGTCGAACTCGCCGTCGTCCGGGAGCTTGCCGGTGCCGTCGATCTCCGCGGCCGGGCTGTCGCCGGTCAGCTTGGCCACGTAGAGCGTGCCCTCGTCGAGCAGGGTGAGGTTGTGCTCGCGCGCGGCCCGGCTCGAACCCTTCTTCATCCGCTTGCTCGACACGAACTTGTAGAAGTAGTCGAAGCGCTCGTCGTCACCCATGTAGACCACGGGGCGCCCGTCGGCGGTCAGCCGCGGCTGCGCGGCCTCGTGCTTGAAGCGTCCCAGCGCGGTGCGCTTGCGGGGTGTGAAGTCGGGGTCGCACGGATCGAGCTCGACGACCCACCCGAAGCGGTGCGGCTCGTTGGGCTCCTGCGCCACGTCGAAGCGCTTGTCGAAACGCTCCCACTTCCGCTCGGTGGCGCCGGTGCCGATGCCGTACCGCTTGTCCGTGGCGCTCGACCCGCCCGCGAAGTACTGGTTGAAGTTCTCCTCGCCGTGCAGCGTGGTGCCCCACGGGGTGGTGCCGCCCGCGCAGTTGTTGAGCGTGCCGAGCACCTTGGTACCGGTCCCGTCGGCGCTCGTACGCAGCAGGGGGCTGCCCGCGGCCGGGCCGGTGACCTTGAACTCGCTGGTCGCGGTGAGACGGCGGTTGAGCGGGTGGCGGGTGACCGGGGTGAGCCTGCCGCTGCGGTGCTCCTCCTGGACCACGACGACGGACAGGCCGTGCGCGGCCCAGGCGATCTCGACCTGCTCGCGCGTCGGGTTCTGCGGGTCGTAGCCGCGGAACATCAGGATCTCGTCGGTGTACTCGTGGTTGGCGACGAGGACCTGGCGACCGTGCTCGCCGCGGAGGGGGAGCAGGCTCAGGAAGTCGTTGTTGTAGCCGAACTGGCCCGCCTGCGCCGTGGCGGTCTGCTTGTCGGAGTCGAAGGCGGGGGCGCCGCGGAGGATCGGCTCGCCCCAGCGGATGACGACGTTCTGGGAGTAGCCCTCGGGAACGGTGACCTGGTCGTCCTTGTTGGGCGGGACGGCGGCGAAGCGCAGGCCGCGGGCGCCGTCGGTCCTGCCGCCGTGGCCGGTCCCGTGGCGGTCCTCGGAGCCGACGGGCGCGGCGGTGGCCCGCGCCCCGCCGCCCGTCCCGATGACGGTCGCGCTGCCGGCGGCAGCGGCGACGGTCACGACGGCGGCGGCGCGCATCATAGAACGTCTGGAGAGCACGCTCGCGATGACATCGCCGACATATGCGTTGTCGCTGGTGTTCGGCACCTCGTGGAAGCAGGCGTCGCCGCAGCGGTACCGGCAGGTGAGAGCGGAACGTCCGCCCCCGTGGGGGTTGGTGTTCAACAGCGGCAGCAGTTTGCGCACTTCGTCCTCCTCCGGCGCACCCTGCGCCGACATGGTGTCGGAATATGTCCGGCCGCGACGTTAGGTGCGCATGTGTGCAATGCGGCAGCCATGAAGTGAACGAGGGATGAATCCGGCGCGGCCGAGGCGCGGTTGGGCGCGCGGCCGGGGCGCGGTGGGCGGGCGGCCGGGGCGCGGTGGGCGGGCGGCCGGGGCCGGTCGGGCGGCGTTGGCGGTGGGACTCGTGACGCTGGGCCGCCCCTGCCGGAGATCGCCGCGGGCGGCGGCTAACCTTACGTGTCCGCCCTGGCCAGGACACCCCATAGACCCCCGGCCCAAGCGCGGACAATCACCGCACTCAACTCATGCGAAAGGCCTCGCCCATGGGCATTCGGAGCTTGCTGCGCAAGGTGTTTGGAAGCGACCGTTCGGAGAGTAACGGGTCGACGACAGCCTCCGTCCCGCCCCAGACCGAGCGCACAGAACCGGCCACCGCGACGGTGCCGGCCCCGTCGCCGGCGGAGCGCGCGGCGGACCTGGTCTCGGCGGCCTTCGACAAGCAGCCCCGCCGGGGCCGTAAGTCGGTCCCGGCCCAGTCCTCGCCGGATCCGGCGCCGGTACCGGCGGCTGCCGAGCCGGTCACCCCCGTCGAGCCGGAGCCGGCGGCTGCCGAGCCTGCCGCGGCCGAGCCCGTGGCCGCTGAGACGGAGACCGCTCCGGCCGAGTCGGAGCCGGAGACCGCCGCGGCGGGGTCCGACGGCGAGCCGGCCACGACCGCCGAGCCCGTGACCGAGCCGCAGGCCGACGACGAGCCCGCAACCGCGGAGACCGTCGCCCCGGCGGACGACACCTCGGCTTCCGCCCAGCCGGAAGCCGTGACCGAGCCCGAGGCGGCCGAGCCCGTGGCCGCGACCGACGCCGAGACCAAGACCGAGCCCGAGGCGGCCGAGCCCGTGGCCGCTGAGACGGAGACCGCTCCGGCCGAGACCGCAGCCGCTGAGACGGAGACCGCTCCGGCCGAGTCGGAGCCGGAGACCGCCGCGGCGGGGTCCGACGGCGAGCCGGCCACGACCGCCGAGCCCGTGACCGAGCCGCAGGCCGACGACGAGCCCGCAACCGCGGAGACCGTCGCCCCGGCGGACGACACCTCGGCTTCCGCCCAGCCGGAAGCCGTGACCGAGCCCGAGGCGGCCGAGCCCGTGGCCGCGACCGACGCCGAGACCAAGACCGAGCCCGAGGCGGCCGAGCCCGTGACGTCCCCGGCAGACGACGAGGCCCCGGCCGCGCCGGAGCCGGTGGCCGAGCCCGCCGACGCCGCGGACGAGGGCCCCACCGAGCCGGTAACGGCGACCGAGCCCGTACCCGGGACCGTCGCAGACGCAGACGCTCCGGCCGAGCCCGGGGTGGCAGCGGCCGCCCAGGCCGACCCCGAGCCCGAGCCCGAGCCGAAGGCGCAGGACGCCGCACCGCAGACCGGCACCGTGCCCGAGCCGGTGGCCGCCGCGGCCGACGCCACCCCCACGAAGGCACCCGCCTCCGCCCACTCCCTCGCCCAGGTCGAGGCCCGCGCCCCCCAGCTCGTCGAGGCGTACACGGCCGCCGGTGCCGAGCTCGAGAAGCAGGGGCTCGCCGGGGCCCGGGCGCGGGTGTATCTGGTGCTGGACCGGTCCGGGTCCATGCGTCCGTACTACAAGGACGGCAGCGCACAGCGGCTCGGGGAGCAGGCTCTCGCACTCGCCGCGCACCTCGACGGCGCCGCAGCCGTCAGCGTCGTCTTCTTCTCGACCGAGATCGACGGCACCGGTGAGCTCACGCTCGACACGTACGAAGGAAGGGTCGACGAGCTCCACAACTCTCTCGGCCGGTTGGGGCGTACGAACTACCACCTCGCCGTGGCAGAGGTCCTCGCCCTGCACGCCAAGGCGGACACCGACGCACCCGCGTTCGTGATCTTCCAGACCGACGGCGCGCCCGAGTCCAGGACCGCCGCCAGCGCCGCCCTCGCCGAGGCCGCCGACAGGCCGGTCTTCTGGCAGTTCGTCGCGTTCGGCGAGCACGACGCGAAGGCCTTCGACTACCTCCGCAAGCTCCAGTTGGAGAACGCCTCGTTCTTCCACGCCGGGCCCGCGCCGCGCGAGCTCCCGGACGCCGACCTCTACCAGGGGCTCCTCGCCACCTGGCGCAACTAGGTCGTCGGCAGCGTCACGGTGACGGCCAGGCCGCCCTCTGGGCCCGGCCAGGCCGTCACCGTGCCGCCGTGGGCCTGCGCTATCGACCGTACGATCGACAGGCCCAGCCCCGCCCCCGGCCCCATCCGGTCGCGGCCCTCGCCCCGCCGGAAGGGCTCGAAGAGCGCCGGGACGTCCGCCTCCGCGATGACGGGACCGGTGTTCCGCACCCTCAGCACCCCGGCCTCGACGGACACGTCGACCGTCCCGCCGGGCACGTTGTACGCGACGGCATTGGCCAGCAGGTTGCCCGCCAGCTGCGCCAGCAGCATCCGGTTCCCCCGTACGACCCCGCCAGCCCCGCGCGCCCCGCCAGCCCCGCCCGAGGACACCGCCGCCTTCACCTCGTGCCGCGCCGCCTCCTCGGCCACGACCTCCCCCAGGTCGACGTCCTCCCGCTCCGCCAGCCCCCGCTCGCTCCGCGCCAGTACGAGCAGCCCCTCGATGAGCCGCTCGCTGCGCCGGTTGTTGTCGAGCAACACCGCTTTGGTACGGGCCAGCTCCTCCGCCGAGGCGGACTCGTCGAGCCCCACCTGGATCGCGGTGCGCTGCGTCGCCAGCGGCGTCCGCAGCTCGTGCGAGGCGTTCGCGATGAACCTCCGCCGGCTGTCGAACGCCTTCTCCAGCCGTGCCAGCAGCGCGTCCAGCGTGTCGCCGAGCTCCTTCAGCTCGTCGTCGGGACCGCTCGCCCCGATCCTCCCCCAGACTCCGTCCGGGGGGAGGATCGGCAGCGTCCGCTCCGACAGCCACCGCGCCTTCGCCGTCATCGCGTGCACGGGCCGCAGCACCCGCCCCGCCGTCCACCACCCCACCACGACCGCGCACAGCGCCGTCCCCAGCAGCGCGAACACCGACCAGACAAGCATCTGCTGCCCCGCCGCGTCCCGGACACTGTCGGTCAGCTGATGGACCGTTACCCCGCGCACGTCCGTCACCGGAAGCGCGGGGGCGGCGCGCTGCCTGATCGCCGCGACCTCGTCCTCCGTACCGGCACGGGAGAGCAGATTCACGATCCCCAGCAGCAGGCCGCCGAGGACCAGGAAGACAGCGCCGTAGACGAGGGCGATCCGTGTACGGATCGTCGAGCCGGGACCGATCGCCGAGCCGGGACCGATCGCCGCGCTGTTCCGCTCCCCCGTGGAGCTGACGTCCGGGCGGCGCCGGTGCCCCCTTCTCCGCCCGCCCGGCAAACCGCCCGGCGAACCGCTGGGCGGAACAGCGGCAAGCGTCCTCGTCCGCGGCGGCCCGGCCGCCTCGCGTGCGCCGTTCACAGCCCGTACCCCACTCCCTGCACCGTACGGATCAGGGCCGGCTCCCCCAGCTTGGCCCGCAGCTTGCTCATACAGACCCGGACCGCACCCGTGAACGGATCCGCGTGCGCGTCCCAGGCGCGCTCCAGCAGCTCCTCCGCCGAGACCGTCGCCCCGTCCGCCTCCAGCAGGATCTGCAGTACGGAGAACTCCTTCGGCGACAGGTCGAGATCCCGCCCGTCCCGCTCGGCCGTCCTGCGCACGGTGTCCACCCGCACCCCGTGCCGCTCCAGCAGCGGCGGCACCGGCCGGGCGCTGCGCCGCCGCAGCGCGCGCACCCGCGAGACCAGCTCGGGGAACTCGAAGGGCTTGCCCAGGTAGTCGTCCGCGCCCAGGTCCAGGCCCTCCACCCGGTCCTCCGTGGACGCGGACGCGGTCAGCATCAGGATCCGGGTGCGCGAGGCGGTGGCGACGAGTTCGCGCGCCACCTCGTCCCCGTGCACCCGCGGCAGATCGCGGTCGAGGACCACGACGTCGTAGTCGTGCAGTCCGAGACAAGCGAGGGCGGCGTCGCCGCTGAACACGGTGTCGACGGCGAATCCGGCCCGTCGCAGCCCGGTGGCGACCAGCTCGGCCAGGACTTCCTCGTCCTCGGCGACCAGTACCCGCATAGTGCCGTCCCCCCCGCTCTTCCCCTTGCACCCCGCCGCGCCGCTTCTCCTCCAGGATGCGTCTTTTTACGGGACAAGATGTTTCGCGGACGTCTCCGCCCGTCGGCCCGCCCGCTTATCGAGGTGAGTGGACCATCCGCGGGCCGTTAGGATTTTGCCCATGGCGGCCACTGGATCCGAGAAGCAGGGGGCGAAGGCGTTCTACGTCTCGACCCCCATTTACTACGTCAACGACGCTCCTCACCTGGGCCACGCCTACACGACCGTCGCAGGCGACGTGCTCACACGCTGGCACCGTCAGCGTGGCGAGAAGGTGTGGTACCTCACCGGCACGGACGAGCACGGTCAGAAGATCATGCGCACTGCCGAGGCGAACAACGTCACGCCCCAGGAGTGGTGCGACAAGCTCGTGGAGGAGGCCTGGAAGCCCCTCTGGGAGCACCTGAACATCGCGAACGACGACTTCATCCGCACGACGGAGAAGCGGCACACCGACCGTGTGCAGGAGTTCGTGCAGGACCTGTACGACAAGGACGAGATCTACAAGGGCGGGTACGAAGGCCCGTACTGCGTGGGTTGCGAGGAGTACAAGCTCCCCGGCGACCTGATCGACGGCGAGGGCGACTTCGCCGGGCAGAAGCTCTGCCCGATCCACAAGAAGCCGGTGGAGATCCTCAAGGAGGAGAACTACTTCTTCAAGCTCAGCGAGTACGGACCGAGGCTGCTGGAGCTCTACGAGGCCAACCCGGGCTTCATCCAGCCCGAGTCCGCGCGCAACGAGGTCGTGAACTTCATCAAGCAGGGCCTGCAGGACCTCTCCATCTCGCGCTCGACGTTCGACTGGGGCGTCCCGGTGCCGTGGGACGAGAAGCACGTCATCTACGTGTGGATCGACGCTCTTCTCAACTACGCCACGGCCGTCGGCTACAACGAGAACCCTGCGAAGTTCGAGGAGACCTTCCCGGCCGATGTCCATCTGGTCGGCAAGGACATCCTCCGTTTCCACGCGATCATCTGGCCCGCGATGCTGATGGCGAACGGCCTGCCGGTGCCGGGCCGCATCGCCGCGAACGGCTGGCTGATGGTCGGCGGCGAGAAGATGTCGAAGTCGAACCTCACGGGCATCAAGCCGCAGGACCTGACCGCGCACTTCGGCGTGGACGCGTACCGCTGGTACTTCCTGCGCGCGATCGCGTTCGGCCAGGACGGCTCGTTCTCCTGGGAGGACTTCACCGCCCGGTACACCTCGGAGCTGGCCAACGACTACGGCAACCTCGCCTCGCGCGTCGCGGCCATGGTCGGCAAGTACTTCGGCGGCGTACTGCCCGAGGCCACCGCGGCCGGCGATGCGGAGAAGCCTGTCCAGGAGGGCCTGGCCAAGGCTGTCGCCGAGGCCGACCGGAAGATCGGCGAGGAGCTGGACTTCCAGGGCGGCATCCTGGCCGTCTTCGACTTCGTGAAGCAGGTCAACGGCTACATCACGGAGCAGGAGCCGTGGAAGGTCGCCAAGGACGAGTCCGAGGAGGGCCGGGCCCGCCTCGCGACGATCCTCTACACGGCCGCCGAATCGCTGCGCGCGGTCGCGGTGCTGCTCAACCCGGTCATGCCGGAGACCTCGCAGAGCCTGTGGGACTCGCTCGGCGCCGAGGCCGTGCTGGGCGCCCTCGCGGACCAGCGGGTCCAGCACGCGGGTGAGTGGGGCAGGCTCCCGGCGGGCGTGACGGTGACGAAGGGCGCGGTGCTGTTCCCGCGTCTGGAGGAGCCGAAGAAGGCGTAGTGCGTGAGGGGCGGGCCCGGGGGATCCTCCCCGGGCCCGCCCTTTCCCGTTTCCGGCCTCGGCCGCCCGCCTTTCCCGTGTCCCACGGCCGCCGGGAGGCCGCGCTTCGAACCGCCCGACGACCCGGCCGACGACCCGGCCGGCGGCGGAACCCCCGGTGGACGTACCTTGGCTCAGCGGCCCAGCCCTGTCAGGTCACCCATCACCACCACCGGCTGCTTCGCCGGATCCAGCCACCTCAGCAGCTCCTTCATCCGGGCCCTCGGCAGCGCGACACAGCCCTGTGTGGGCCCGCCGTGATCGACGTGGATCCAGATACCGCCGCCCTTCTCCATGCCCAGCGGCCGGGTCCAGTCCAGCGGGGAGTTCCCCGGCTCGCGGTTGTAGTTGATGGCAACGACATAGTCGAAGGACCCCTCGAGCGGCTCCCCCTCGAAACCGGTGCCGGGTGCGTCGAAGGCGGGTCCCTCGTCGTACGGGAGCTTTGTGCCCGGGTTGGGCAGCATGCCGCCCGCGTCCGTGAGGCCGAAGACCCCGATCGGCGAGCGATGGTCGGCCGTGTGGTGGTCTTCGGTCCAGCCGAGAAGCGCGTTGTGCGCCGGCCATGGCTCCGAAACCGGCTTCCAGCCCAGCACGGGATCGCGCTCGTAGAGCGTGGCGACGGACTTGTTGGAATCGGGGTCGTCACCGACCACCACGACCGCCTGCTTGTTCGCTGCGGTGATCTTGGCGCTGGTCCCCGGTCCGAGGGCGGGGATGACCTGCGCCCGGACCAGCTGCCCCTCGGCGCCGGAGCGCGCGTTGGGGCCCGACTTCGCCGCTTCGCGCGTGGATCTGTTCGCGGCCGCGGGCGCTGTGTCACCGGGATCGCCCGCGCAGCCGGTGAGCAGCAGACCGGCGACGGTAAGTGCGACCGCCGGAAACGGTCCTGTGCGGAGGGGCATGTGCGGGCCTTTCAGTTCGAGAGCCTGATGTGCTGCTTCGGAGTCGGGGTGGGATCGGCCTCCGCTCCGACAACATTGAAACCGGACATATAGGATCATCTGCTGTGTTTCGGCCGGAGCGTGGGAGGCGTCGCCGGAGACACAAAGGCTGAAGAAGAGAGGTCCTCGGCGAGCTGCGCGTCGCCGGTCGGCGGCCGGGCCGTCCGCAGCAGCGGTTGCCCGCGGGCAGCCACGCATGCCTGGAAGCCGCCGTCGCTGCCGCCCGGGCCCACCGTGCCGCCGTCGCTGCCCCGTTCGGCCTCCCACAGCGCCGGAACGCGGTGAGTGCCGCACGGGGTGCCCGCGGCACGCAAGAAGGCCCCGGAACCTTTCGGTTCCGGGGCCTTCTCAGCGTGCGACGTGCTCCGTCGACTACTCGCCGGACTTGGCGACCGGCTTGCGCAGCGCGATGTTCAGCTCCCGCAGACGCGACTCGTCCAGCTCGGTCGGCGCGCCCATCATCAGGTCCTGCGCGTTGCCGTTGAGCGGGAAGGCGATCGTCTCGCGGATGTTCGGCTCGTCCGCCAGCAGCATCACGATGCGGTCGACGCCCGGCGCGATGCCGCCGTGCGGCGGGGCGCCGAACTGGAAGGCGCGGAGCATGCCGGAGAACTCGTGCTCGACGGTCTCTTTGGAGTAGCCGGCGATCTCGAAGGCCTTGAACATGATCTCGGGCTCGTGGTTACGGATCGCGCCCGAGGACAGCTCGACGCCGTTGCAGACGATGTCGTACTGCCAGCCCAGAACGTCCAGCGGGTCCTGGGTCTCCAGGGCCTCGAGGCCGCCCTGCGGCATCGAGAACGGGTTGTGCGAGAAGTCGATCCTGCCGGTCTCCTCGTCCTTCTCGTACATCGGGAAGTCGACGATCCAGCAGAACCGGAACACGCCCTCCTCGAAGTGGCCGGCGCGCTTGGCGGCCTCGACGCGGACCGCGCCCATGATCTTGGAGACCTCGTCGAACTCACCCGCGCCGAAGAAGATCGCGTGGCCCGGCGCCAGCGAGAGACGCTCGGTGAGGACCTTGATGTTCTCCTCGGTGAGGAACTTGGCGATCGGGCCGGTCAGCGAGCCGTCCTCGCCGACGCGCACCCAGGCCAGGCCCTTCGCGCCGTGCTGGACGGCGAAGTCGCCGAGGCCGTCGAAGAACTTCCGCGACTGGCCGGCCGTGTCCGGCACCGGCAGGGCACGCACATGCTTGCCCGCGAAGGCCTTGAACTCCGAGCCCTCGAAGACGTCCGAGATGTCGACGAGCTCCAGCTGGGCGCGCAGGTCCGGCTTGTCGTTGCCGTACTTCACCATCGCCTCGCGGAACGGGATCCGCGGGAACGGCGAGGTGACGTGGCGGCCGTTGCCGAACTCCTCGAAGAGCTCGGTCATCAGCTTCTCGATCGGCTGGAAGACGTCCTCCTGCTCGACGAAGCTCATCTCGACGTCGAGCTGGTAGAACTCGCCCGGCGAGCGGTCGGCCCGGGCGTCCTCGTCGCGGAAGCAGGGCGCGATCTGGAAGTAGCGGTCGAAGCCGGAGATCATGAGCAGCTGCTTGAACTGCTGCGGGGCCTGCGGCAGCGCGTAGAACTTGCCCGGGTTCAGCCGGGACGGCACCACGAAGTCGCGCGCGCCCTCGGGGGAGGTCGCGGTCAGGATCGGGGTCGCCATCTCGTTGAAGCCGAGGGCGGTCATCTTGTGCCGGATCGCGGAGATGACGGCCGTGCGCAGCATGATGTTGCGGTGCATCCGCTCGCGGCGCAGGTCGAGGAAGCGGTACTCCAGGCGCCGCTCCTCGCCGACCCCGTCGTCGGTGTTGATCTGGAACGGCAGCTGCTGAGCCGCGCCGAGCAGTTCGACCGAGGAGACCTCGACCTCGATCTCGCCGGTGGGCAGCTCGGGGTTGATGTTCTCGGCCCCGCGCGAGACGACCTTGCCGTCGACGCGGACGACCGACTCCTTGTTGATCTTGTCGAGAGCCTCGTAGGCGGGGGTGCCGGGGCGGGCGACAAGCTGCGTGATGCCGTAGTGATCGCGCAGATCGATGAAGAGGATGCCGCCCAGGTCTCGGCGATTGTGCAGCCAGCCGCTCAGCCGGACGTCGGCGGAGACGTCAGAGGCGCGGAGCTCGCCGCAGGTGTGGGACCTGTACCGATGCATCGTCGTTTCATCCAGTCTTAGCGATTCGAGAGGAGTGGGCCGCGTCAAGGTTACCGCCCGGGCCCCGTTCGCCTCATTGACATACGCATGCCATGGCCCGGCAGGCCGCCATGAAGATCGGAATACCCGGGGCCCTACGAGTCGGCGGCGCCGGGACCGGTCCCCGACCCGGCCGCGTAACGCCTCCGCAGCTCGCCGATCACGCCGAACGCGGCGGCGGTGACCGGTACGGAGAGCAGCATCCCGAGAATGCCGGCGACGGACGCCCCCGCGGTGATCGCCAGCATCACGACGGCCGGGTGCATCCGCACCATACGGCTCTGGATCACCGGCTGGAGCACATGCCCCTCCAGCAGCTGCACCGCCAGGACCACCCCCAGCGCCCAGAGCGCGATCACGAACCCACGGTCGGCGAGTGCCACGAGGATGGCGACGGCGCCGGAGATGAAGGCGCCGAGGTAGGGGATGTACGCCCCGACGAAAACGAGCGCGCCGAGCCCGACAGCGCCGGGGACGCGCAGGATCAGCAGCCCGACGGTGATGCAGATCGCGTCGATGAGCGCGATGAACGTCGTCCCGCGCATGAACCCCTCGACGGCCTCGAAGGCCCGCCGCCCCATGGCCTCAAGGACCTCCCCGCTCGTACCGGGCACCAGGGACCGCAGGACGCCCGCGGCCCTGTACGAGTCCCGCAGAAAGAAGAAGCTGAACAGCAGCGCCAGCACGGCGGTGGCGATCAGTTCACCCACCACACTCAGCCCACTGATCACCTCGGACGCGGCGGTCCCGCCGAACTTCCCCAGCAGCTCCTTCGAGTTGGCGGCGATGTCGTCGAGCGAGGTCCCGGCGGCCCCGAAGTACTTGGTGAGATCCTTGGCGGCACGCCGCAGCGCGGAGATGATCTGGTCGCCGGTCCCGACCAGTGCGTTGACGATGATGTACATGGCCCCGCCGACGACGGCGACGACGGCGGCACAGGTCAGCGCGGCGGCGAGCGAGCGATTCATCCGCATCCTGACGAGCCGCTCGTGCAGGGGCCCGAGAAGGGCCGTCCCGAGCAGCGCGAGGAGCACGGGCGTGACGGCGGCCTTGAAGGTGGCACAAAGCCAGATCCCGACGGCGACCACGCCGCTGACGAGCAGCACGACAGCGCACCATGCGGCGACCCGCCGGGCGACGTCGGGCAGAAGCGGCTTCGGAGTCTGCACGCTCCCACGTGACCACGGGCCACGACGACGGGCCCGCCGGGGGACCCCACCCGGGTCAGTCACCCGGTCGTCACCCCGTCACGGAGGCCGGGGGGTTGGTAGTTGCTCCGGTTGGTGTTCCACCGGAGAACCGCCACACCCCCGGGTGATCACCCCGTCATGCGCAAGGTCTCAGCCCCGCTCCACCGGGACCGTGCCCAGGCGGCCCGCCTGGAAGTCGTCCATGGCCTGCTGCAGCTCCGCGCGGCTGTTCATCACGAACGGACCGTAGTGCGCCATCGGCTCCCGGATCGGGCGCCCGCCCAGCAGTACGACCTCCAGGTCCGGGCTGTTCGAGTCCTGGGACTCGTCCGCGCGGACCGTGAGAGACCCGCCCGCCCCGAACACCGCCGTCTGGCCCTTGTGCACCGGGCGCCGGTCCGTACCCACCGCACCGCGGCCCGCCAGCACATACGCCAGACCGTTGAATTCCTCCCGCCACGGCAGCGTGATCTCCGCACCCGGCCGCAGCGTCGCGTGGATCATCGTGATCGGCGTGTGCGTGATGCCCGGGCCCTCATGCCCGTCGAGCTCACCCGCGATGACCCGCAGCAGCGCGCCCCCGTCCGGCGAGGTCAGAAGCTGGACCTGGCCGCCGCGGATGTCCTGGTACCTGGGGTCCATCATCTTGTCGCTCGCCGGCAGGTTCACCCAGAGCTGGAGCCCGTGGAACAGCCCGCCCGACACGACCAGCGACTCCGGCGGCGCCTCGATATGAAGCAGACCCGAGCCCGCTGTCATCCACTGGGTGTCGCCGTTCTGGATGGTTCCGCCGCCGCCGTGGCTGTCCTGGTGGACGAAGGTTCCGTCGATCAGGTACGTGACCGTCTCGAAGCCGCGGTGCGGATGCCACGGCGTGCCCTTCGGCTCGCCCGGCGCGTACTCCACCTCGCCCATCTGGTCCATCATGATGAATGGGTCGAGGTACTGGTAGTTGATCCCGGCAAAGGCGCGTCGCACCGGGAAGCCCTCCCCCTCGAAACCCCCCGGCGCCGTTGTCACGGCGAGCACGGGGCGCGGCACGGCCCCGGCCGACGCGGAGACGCGCGGCAGGGTGAGCGGGTTCTCGACAGTCACTGCGGGCATGACGGGACCTCCTTGTGCGGCCAGTATAGTTGAAGACTGAACTTCTTGTCACCTGGAACGCACGACGCCCGGGAGGAATTCCTCCCGGGCGCCCAGAGATCCAGACCCGTCCAGCCGCACCCCCGGCCGTCAGCCGTACATCCGCCGCATCGCGAAGTCCACCATCTGCTCCACGGCCTTCGCGTCGAAGACCATCCGGTGATCACCCTCCATGTCGAGAACGAAGCCGTACCCGGTCGGCAGAAGGTCGATCACCTCCGCGCCCGTGATCACGAAGTACTTGGACTCCTTGCCCGCGTATCGGCGCAGCTCCTTGAGCGAAGTGAACATCGGGATGACAGGTTGCTGGGTGTTGTGCAGCGCCAGGAACCCAGGGTTGTCACCACGCGGGCAGTAGACCTTCGAGGTCGCGAAGATCTGCTGGAAGTCCTCCGCGGACAGCGACGCGGTGGTGAAGGCCCGCACCGCGTCGGCGAGCGAGGGCGGCGACGGCTCGGGGTACAGCGGCTGCTCCCCGTAGGAGGGCTGCTGGGGCACATACTGCTGCTGGGCACCCGGGTTCTGGTCGTAGCCGTACATGACCGCAAGAGTACCGAGGCGGCCGGGTCCGGTGGGCAGGGCCGGGTCACCCGGTCGGCAACCCGACGCCGGCTACGCGCAGAACAGCCCCGGTCGGCTTCGGGCCATGAACGCCACCGCCCCCTTGACCACCCGCTGTTGCCCGCCAATCCCCCGCGAACCGGGGACAGGGACCGCCGTCGCCCGGCATGCTCGGACACGGCCCGGCAGCGAGCCATGTCACAGATAGCCCAATAGGGGTTGCTTCTTATTACCGACGGGTAGCATCATCGTAGCTACTTACTGGTACGTGGATGATCCATCCGCCTCCCGATCTTTACGGAGCCGTCGCCATGGGGCACTACAAGTCGAATCTCCGCGACATCGAGTTCAACCTCTTCGAGGTCCTCGGGCGCGACAAGCTGTACGGCACCGGCCCGTTCGCGGAGATGGATGTCGACACCGCCAAGTCGATCCTCGAAGAGATCGCCCGCCTCGCCGAGAACGAGCTGGCTGAATCCTTCGCGGACTCCGACCGCAACCCGCCGGTCTTCGACCCCGCCACCAACACCGCGCCCGTCCCGGCGTCCTTCAAGAAGAGCTACCAGGCCTTCATGGACTCCGAGTACTGGCGCCTCGGCCTGCCCGAGGAGATCGGCGGCACCACCTCCCCGCGCTCCCTGATCTGGTCGTACGCGGAGCTGCTGCTCGGCTCGAACCCGGCCATCTGGATGTACTCCTCGGGCCCGGCCTTCGCCGGCATCCTCTTCGAGGAGGGCAACGAGGCGCAGAAGAAGGTCGCCGAGATAGCCGTCGAGAAGCGCTGGGGCTCCACCATGGTGCTCACCGAGCCGGACGCCGGCTCGGACGTCGGCGCCGGCCGCACCAAGGCCGTCGAGCAGCCGGACGGCTCCTGGCACATCGAGGGCGTGAAGCGCTTCATCACCTCCGGTGAGCACGACATGGAGGAGAACATCCTTCACTACGTGCTGGCCCGCCCCGAGGGCCACGGCCCCGGCACCAAGGGCCTGTCGCTCTTCCTCGTGCCGAAGTTCCACTTCGACTGGGAGACCGGCGAGCTGGGCGAGCGCAACGGCGTCTACGCCACGAACGTCGAGCACAAGATGGGTCTCAAGGCCTCCAACACCTGCGAGATGACATTCGGCGACCAGCACCCGGCCAAGGGCTGGCTGATCGGCGACAAGCACGACGGCATCCGCCAGATGTTCATGATCATCGAGTTCGCCCGGATGATGGTCGGCACGAAGGCCATCGCGACCCTGTCGACCGGCTACCTCAACGCACTGGAGTACGCCAAGGAGCGCGTCCAGGGCCAGGACCTGGTGAACTTCGCGGACAAGACCGCGCCCAAGGTCACCATCACTCACCACCCCGACGTGCGCCGTTCGCTGATGACGCAGAAGGCCTACGCCGAGGGCATGCGCGCCCTGGTGCTGTACACCGCGTCGGTCCAGGACGAGATCGCCCTCAAGGAAGCCGCGGGCGAGGACGCCAAGTCGCTCGTCGCCCTCAACGACCTGCTGCTGCCGATCGTGAAGGGCTACGGCTCCGAGAAGTCGTACGAGCAGCTGGCCCAGTCGCTGCAGACCTTCGGCGGCTCCGGCTACCTCCAGGAGTACCCGGTCGAGCAGTACATCCGGGACGCCAAGATCGACACCCTCTACGAGGGCACCACGGCCATCCAGGGCCAGGACTACTTCTTCCGGAAGATCGTCCGCGACCAGGGCCAGGCACTGAACACCCTCTCCGAGGAGATCAAGAAGTTCCTGGCGGTCGGCACCGGCGGCGAGGAGCTGGCCCCGGCCCGCGACGCGCTCGCCAAGGCCGCCGTCGACCTCGAGGCGATCGTCGGCACGATGACGAACGACCTCATCGCCACCGGCGAGGACGTCAAGAACATCTACAAGGTGGGCCTCAACACCACCCGCCTGCTGATGGCCTCCGGCGATGTGGTCGTCGGCTACCTGCTGCTGCGCGGCGCGGCCGTCGCCGCGGAGAAGCTCGAGACCGCGGCCGCCAAGGATGTCCCGTTCTACCAGGGCAAGATCGCGGCCGCGAAGTTCTTCGCCGCCAACGTCCTGCCGGGCGTCTCGGCCGAGCGGGCGCTCGCCGAGACCGTCGACAACTCCCTGATGGAGCTGGACGAGGCCGCGTTCTGATCCGCGGCGCAGTCCCTGTTCCAGACCGCGCGGCGCGTCCACAGCCTGTGCATTGAAGCGGCCCGCCCCCTCTCCGGGGGCGGGCCGTCTCCATGCCCGGCTCCGGCTGCCGACCCATGATTCGGCGGCCGCCGCCCCGCGCACCCCCCTCGTTAAGGTGAACCCCATGAGCACACCCGCCCGCTTCGACCGCGGCCACACCGACGACATGATGACCTTCCTCGCGGCGAGCCCTTCGCCGTACCACGCGGTGGCCAACGCGGCCGCGCGGCTGGAGAAGGCCGGCTTCCGCCAGGTGCTGGAGACGGATGCCTGGGACGGCACCACCGGCGGCAAGTACGTGCTGCGCGGCGGGGCGATCATCGCCTGGTACGTGCCCGAGGGCGCTCAGGCCCACACCCCGTTCCGGATCGTCGGCGCCCACACCGACTCCCCGAATCTGCGGGTGAAGCCGGAGCCGGACACCGGGGCGTACGGCTGGCGCCAGATCGCCGTCGAGGTGTACGGCGGGACGCTGCTCAACACCTGGCTGGACCGGGATCTGGGTCTCGCGGGCCGGCTCACCCTGCGCGACGGAAGCCCCCGCCTGGTCAACATCGACCGGGCGCTGCTGCGCGTACCGCAGCTCGCCGTCCACCTGGACCGCTCCGTCAACACCGACGGGCTCAAGCTCGACCGGCAGAAGCACCTCCAGCCGATCTGGGGCCTCGGCCACGTCGAGGAGGGCGACCTGATCCGGTTCCTGGAGCAGGAGACGGGGCTCGCGCAGGGCGAGGTGGCCGGCTGGGACCTGATGGTGCACTCCATCGAGCCGCCGGCCTATCTGGGCCGTGACCAGGAGCTGGTGGCCGGGCCGCGGATGGACAACCTGCTGTCGGTGCACGCGGGCACGGCCGCGCTCGCCGCGGTCGCCGAGTCCGGGGACCTGCCGTACATCCCGGTACTCGCCGCCTTCGACCACGAGGAGAACGGCTCACAGGCCGACACCGGCGCCGACGGCCCGCTGCTCGGCAATGTGCTGGAGCGCTCGGTGTTCGCGCGCGGCGGTGCGTACGAGGACAAGGCGCGCGCCTTCGCGGGCACGGTGTGCCTGTCCTCCGACACCGGCCACGCCGTCCACCCCAACTACGCGGAGCGCCACGACCCGACGCACCACCCGCGCGCCAACGGCGGCCCGATCCTCAAGGTCAACGTGAACCAGCGGTACGCCACCGACGGCAGCGGCCGGGCCGTCTTCGCCGCGGCCTGCGAGCGGGCCGACGTGCCGTGGCAGACGTTCGTGTCGAACAACGCGATGCCCTGCGGCACGACCATCGGCCCGATCACCGCCGCCCGGCACGGCATCCAGACCGTCGACATCGGCGTCGCGATCCTGTCGATGCACAGTGCGCGTGAGCTGTGCGGCGCGAAGGATCCGTATCTGCTGGCCAACGCGCTTGTGTCATTCCTGACGGGCTGACAAATCCGTTGTCCGACACGCCCCGGGCCCGCTTAGCATGGGGGTTCGGGGCGCGTCTCATTGACCACTTTGTTGTCTCTTCTCTCACGCGCCCCTCGAATCGTCCGGGGGGACGCACACGTGAAGCGCAGCATTTCCTTTGCCCTGTCCACCTCTGTGGTACTGGGTGTACTCGCGGTGCCCGCCACCGCCGTCGCCGCCGCGGGGCCGACCGCCCTCAAGGTCTCCGGCCACGACAAGCAGTTCGGCCGCCTCTTCGTCGACGACCTGAAGACCGACAGCGACGTGACCGGCATCAGCGCCGTCGTCCACAAGCCGGGCGAGAACGTTGCCGTCGAGTGGGTCCACGACTTCGAGCTCGCGTCGGGCAACAGGAGGACGGGCGACTGGATCACCAAGAAGGCCGTCAAGCTCGAGATCACCGGCGTATTCGCCGTCGACCTGATCGTCAGGGAGTCCGACGGTGACGAGACGACCCTCAAGGACGTCGGCACATACGACTACACGGCCAGGAAGTACTTCCAGGAATTCGGCGTCGACCGGCCCCACCCGACCGTCGACGACCAGAAGGTCACCGCGAGCGGCCGGCTCGCCGAGTGGCAGCCCATCACGCACGAGAGCAAGCCCGTCGCCGATTCGAGCGTGCGCATCCAGAACGGGTCCTACGTCGAGACGGTGAGGACGGACGCGGACGGCAGGTTCTCCGACTGGTTCATCGCGGACTCCGGGCCCAGGCCGGTCCGTGCGTACTACGGGAACCTGTCGAGCGAGCTGCTGCAGGTCGCGCCCAAGGGCCTGCCCGCCCGCGTCACGCTCGACAAGTCCGACTTCAGCGGCACGTTCGGCGCGCCGGTCAAGGTCACCGGCAAGGTCGAGTACGAGCTCAACGGCGTCTGGAAGACGACGAATTACGCGGACGTGGAGGTCGTGAACGCGGCGGGGACGTGGGAGGGGAGCGCCGTCACCGCCGAGGACGGGCGTTTCAGCCTCGAGACAAAGATCCCCTTCGCGGGCGACAAGAGGCAGCTGAAGGTCGGCTACGGCGACTGGTTCTCCAACAAGCCGACCGCCCCGCTCACCTTCCGCACCACCGGCTACAGCTCCATCGACCAGTTCGAGATCAAGCTCGGCTTCGACTCGAAGCTGACCGTCTCCGGTCTGCTGGACGTCCAGGGCGCTCCGCGACCGCACAACAAGCTCGACATCCAGGTATCCAGGAACGGCAAGGACGGCTGGACGAAGCTCAAGACGCTGACGCTCACCAAGGACAGGTACTTCCGGGCGGACATCCCCGCACCGGCGTCCGGCCACTACCGCGCGGTCTACTCCGGCTCCGCGAACGTGCGGGGGTCGGTGAGCCCGGTCCTCAAGGCGAGCCTCATCCAGACCCGTATCAAGGACTACAAGGTCACGCCGAAGGTCAAGAAGCGCGGCACGATCGCCGTCTCCGGCACGCTGCAGCACGCCGCGCCGGCCTGGAAGGCGTACGGCGGCAGGAAGGTGACGATCTTCTTCTCGCCCAAGGGCAAGCCGAGGGAGTCGTACCTGCTGGGCGAGGTGACGACCGCGGCCAACGGCACGTTCAAGAAGAGCTTCAAGGAGCGGGGCGACGGCACGGTCTTCGCGCTGCACATCGACACGGACTCGAATCACCTGATGAACCCGAAGGTCTCGGGCTACGTCGACGTGAAGTAACCCTGCCTGGTCCGGTGTTGGCGCCCATTCGCGAAACATCCGGGAAAGGCCCGGCCGGGCACGGTGGTGCACATGGTTCTGCTCGGTCATCCGACGGTCGATGTGCGCCCCCACGGCCCGTCGCGCCGCACCCTGCTCCTCGTGCTCGCCTCGGCGGGCGCGGTCCTGCTCGCCGGCTGCTGGCTGGTGATCCAGCGGCACAACGAACGGCCGCCCTGGGCCCAGGACATCGCGTACGAAGCGGGCTTCATCCAGGGCAACCGCATCAGGCAGTACGACCCGACCGGCCGGGAGGCGAAGAACCTCCTGGCCGGCGGCTGCGAACGGCTGCGGGCGGCCGGCCGGGGCGGGCGCAAGGCCACCTACGACGCCGGTCTGTGGGTGACCGGCTGTCTGGACGGCGCGGCGGGCCGGCCGCCCGAGAAGCAGGGCATGTTCCACTAGGGCCCACCGGCCCGGCTCGTCGGCCGCCGTCCCCCGGACTGCTATCCCTGGTCCATCCCGGCCAGTACGAGCCCCAGCCGCGTGGTCCCTTCGGCGCTCACCCGAACCGGGACACCCCAGTCCTGCTGGTGCATATGGCAGGCCGGGTACTCGTTCTCCGGGTCGTCGTCGCAGGATGCCGCCATCGCCGAGACATGCAGTACGCCCTCGGCCACCGACGGGTCGATCTCCAGCTCGCGCGAGAGATCGGTGCCCGTGCCCTCGCCGCCCCTCAGCAGCCCGGGCGGGGTCGAGGAGACGAGCAGCCGGGTCGAGGGGCCGTACCGGGTGTCGAGCTTCTGTCCGGCCGGGGCCTGGAAGACCACGTCCAGCCGGAGCCTGCCCGGGGCGACTTCGGTGGCGGCGCGCCGGGTGCGGTGGGCGACGGCCTCGACGCGCACCGCCTCCTCCGGCAGCCGCAGCCGGGTCAGCCGGTGCCTGGCGGACTCCACCACCACGATGTCGTCGCCGGCCAGCACGGCGCCGCTCGGCTCCCGCAGATCGGTGGCGAGCGTGGTCACTTCGCCGCTCGCGGGGTCGAAGCGGCGCAGCGCATGGTTGTAGGTGTCGCTGATGGCGACCGACCCGTCGGGCAGCGCGGTGACACCCAGCGGATGCTGCAGCAGCGCCTGCCCGGCGGCACCGTCCCGGTGCCCGAAGTCGAAGAGGCCGGTGCCGACTGCCGTGTGCACCACCAGATCGCGGTCGATCCAGCGCACCGCGGAGGTCTCCGAGTCGGCGATCCACAGCCGGTCCTCGGTCGCCGCGAGCCCGGACGGCTGCGCGAACCACGCCTCGGCCGCCGGCCCGTCCACGAGCCCTTCGTTGGTGGTACCGGCCCCGACCTGCACGGTCCCGGCCGCCGGGTCGTAGGTCCACAACTGGTGGACGCCCGCCATCGCGATCCACAGCTTCCCACCCCACCAGGCCACGTCCCACGGCGAGGAGAGCGACACATCGAGGGCCGGTCCGCTCGTCGGCGAGCCTTGCCACCACTGCTTGCCGGTGCCTGCGAGGGTCTCGACCGCCCCGGTTTCCGGATCGTAGGCGCGGATGGTGTGGTTCACGGTGTCCGCGACCGCGACCCGGCCGTCGGGCAGCAGCGCGAGGCCCTGCGGCTCGTTGAACTCGCCGCCGCCGCTGCCGCTGCCGCTGCCACTGATGCGCCGGACGACGCTCTCACCATCCGGCTCCAGCTCGACCAGCTGATTCCGGGTCGAGTCGGAGACAAGGAAGTTCCCGGAGGGCAGCAGCAGGGCCTTGCCGGGGAAGCGCAGATCGGTGGCGACCGGCTCGGGCGCGACATACGGCCCGTCACCGCGCCGCAGTGTCCCCTTCGCGGCGTGCTCGGCCTCGAGCTCCTCGACCAGCTTCTCGATGGCGTGGGCATGCCCCTCGCCGGCGTGCTGAGCGACGATGTAGCCCTCGGGGTCGATGACGACGAGGGTCGGCCAGGCCCGGACGGCGTACTGCTTCCAGGTGGCCAGCTCGGGGTCGTCCAGCACCGGGTGGTGCACCTGGTAGCGCTCGACGGCGTCGACCACGGCCTGGTGCTCGGCCTCGTGCACGAACTTGGGCGAATGGACCCCGATGATCACCAGGGTGTCGCGGTGCTTCTCCTCGAGCTCACGCAGCTCGTCCAGGACATGCAGACAGTTGATGCAACAAAATGTCCAGAAATCCAGAACGACGATACGACCTCGCAGGTCAGCAAGGGTGTACTGCTTCTCGCCGGTATTGAGCCAGCCGCCCTTGCCGGTCAGCTCGGGAGCCCGAACGCGTGCACGTGTAGCCATACCCCCATCCAACAACACGGAGCGGGGTAGTCATTCCAGGCATGAAATACCTCGTGCGCGACAAGATCTTCGCCATCGGCGACGACTACTGGATCGAGGACGACTCCGGCAACCAGGCCTTCCTCGTCGACGGCAAGGCACTGAGCCTGCGCGACACCCTGGAGCTCAAGGATCCGACCGGACTCGTCCTGATCACGCTGCGCAAAAAGCTGCTGAGCCTGCGGGACACGATGACCATCGAGCGCGACGACGCGCCGCTCGCCACCATCCGCAGGAAGCGGCTGTCACTGCTGCGCAATCACTACCGCGTGACGCTCGTCGAGGGCACCGAGCTCGATGTCAGCGGACGGATCCTGGACCGGGAGTTCGCGGTCGAGTACGACGGCGAGCTGCTGGCGCACATCTCCCGGCAGTGGTTCCGGGTACGGGAGACGTACGCCGTGAATGTCGTACGGGAGGACGCGGACGCGGCGCTCATGATCGCGGTCGCGGTCTGTGTGATCCACATGGCGGAGAAAGAGCGAGCGGGCGACGACGACTGAACCTCGCCGACCCGGGCTCCGCCCTCGACCCCGCTCCTCAATCGAGCCGGCGGTCCTTGAGTACGGGGAACTGCTCCCGTGTCGTCGCCACCCTGGCCGGGTCCAGCTCGACGCTCAGGACCTCCTCGTCCGGGCCCGCCTCGGCGAGGATCTCGCCCCAGGGGTCGACCACGATGCTGTGCCCCGCCTGCTCGACACCGGCGTGGGTACCTGCGGTGCCGCAGGCCAGGACGTACGCCTGGTTCTCCACGGCGCGGGCGCGGGCCAGCAGCGTCCAGTGCTCCCGGCGCCGGGCCGGCCAGCCCGCCGGGACGACAAACGCCTGCGCACCCGCGTCCACCAGCCCCCGGAACAGCTCGGGGAAGCGCAGGTCGTAGCAGGTCGCGAGGCCGAGGGTGAGACCCGGCGACGACTCGGTCCCGGGCAGCGGGACGGTCACGAGTTCGTCGCCCGCGCCCATCATCACCGCCTCGCCCTTGTCGAAGCCGAAGCGGTGGATCTTCCGGTAGGAGCGGACCAGTTCGCCGGTGGGGGAGAGGACGAGGGAGGTGTTGTAGAGGGTGCCGGAGCCCGCGGCGGCGCCACCGCCGGATGCCGCCTTCTCGACGATGGAACCCGCGTGCAGCCACACTCCGGCGTCGCTCGCGGCCTTGGCCATCACCTCGTACGTGGCGCCGTCCAGCGATTCGGCTTCGTCGGCGAACGACTCATAGGCGAATGCTCCGACGGCCCACAACTCGGGAAGCACCACCAGGTCGGCGCCCCGCTGCTCCCGGACGAGCGCGGCGACGCGCCGCCTGCGCGAATTGACCGATTCGTCCGGGTCTACTGCGATCTGGATGAGGGAGGCGCGCACACTACCACCGTCCTGGCATTCGAGCCGTCATCACGGGCCTACGATCGTCACACGAAAGCACTGCCGGGGTGCCGTCCGGCAGCGTAACTTAACTGCCGAGCCTCCCACGCAGCCCAGCAGTCAGCAGCCCAGCCCGCGTACCGCAGAACCGCCGAGGGGTCCCGTGACCGTCCATCCCAGCCTCCAGACCTACGCCGACGCCTGGACCCACTCCATTGAATCGATAGCCGAGCTGGTGCAGCCGCTCGTGGAGGGCGAGTGGAACCGGCCCACCCCGTGCCCCGGCTGGTCCGTGCGCGACCTGGTCTCGCATGTCATCGGCATGGAGTGCGAGATGCTCGGTGATCCGCGGCCCATCCACACACTGCCGCGTGATCTTTACCATGTGCAGAGCGAGTTCGCGCGCTACATGGAGATGCAGGTGGATGTGCGCCGGCACCACACGGCGCCGGAGATGACCTCCGAGCTGGAGTACACGATCATCCGCCGGGCCCGTCAGCTGCGCAATGAAAGCCGCGGCCCCGACACCATGGTCCGCGCCCCGCTGGGCACCGAGCAGACTCTCGAAGTGGCCATGCGGATGCGCGCGTTCGACACCTGGGTGCATGAGCAGGATCTGCGCTCGACGCTGGGCAACCCGGGCAACCTCGACTCCCCCGGCGCCTACATCGCCCGTGACTGCCTTCTGGAGGCCCTGCCCAAGGTGGTGGCCAAGGACGCGGGCGCCCCGGCGAACTCGGCCGTCGTCTTCGATGTGCACGGCCCGGTCGAGTTCCTCCGTACGGTGCGGGTGGACGCGGACGGCCGCGGCACGGTCGACGGCGCGCCCTCGCTCGGCCCCGTGGTGACCCTCGCGCTGGACTGGGAGACCTTCTACCGGCTGGCCTGCGGCCGGGTGCGGGCGACCGCGGTCTCGGACCGGGTCAAGGTGGACGGTGACGCGGAACTGGCGGCGGCGATCCTGCGGGAGTTCGCGGTCACGCCGTAGGGCCGCCGGGCGAGGCGGCCGGGACGACCTCGAGCGGTCGGCGGCCTGCGGGCACCGTCGTCCGCCGGGGACCACTCACGCCGGTACGTGCACGGCCTCCACCCGGCTGGCCACCAGCCGCTCCCGCTCGCGCCGTGCCGTGCGTGCCCGCAGCCGCAGGATCTGCGTGATGCCCAGCGTCTCCAGCACGAACACCGACGAGAACGCGATCCGGTAGTTGTCGCCGGTCACGTCCAGCAGCACTCCGACCGCCAGCAGGGTCGTCATCGAGGCCACAAAACCACCCATGTTGACGATTCCCGACGCCGTCCCCTGCCGCTGCGGCGGATTGGCCGGCCGGGCGAAGTCGAACCCGATCATCGACGCGGGCCCGCACGCCCCGAGCACCGTGCACAGGGTGATCAGCAGCCACATCGGGGCATGGTCACCCGGGTACGCGATGGTGGTCGCCCACAGCAGTGCGGTCGCGCCGACCGTGCCGAGGGCCAGCGGGGCCCGTGCCGCGTGGTGCCGCGCGATGACCTGCCCGTACACCAGCCCGACCATCATGTTGGAGAGCACCACCAGCGTCAGCAGCTCGCCGGCGGTCTCCCGGGAGAGACCCTGTGCCTCGACCAGGAACGGCATCCCCCACAGCAGCAGGAACACCATGGCGGGGAACTGGGTGGTGAAGTGCACCCACATACCGAGCCGGGTGCCGGGCTCACGCCAGGACTCGGCGATCTGCTTCCGTACGAACGCGGATCCCGCGTGCTGGGCGGGCGGTGGCTCGTGGCCCTCCGGGTGGTCCTTGAGGAAGAGCGACAGCAGCACCAGCACGACCAGTCCGGCCACCGAGCTGCCCGCGAACGTGGCGGTCCAGCCGAGCCCGTGCAGCATCCGCGCGATGAGGACCGTCGAGACGAGATTGCCCGCCATCCCGAAGAGCGCGGCGACCTGCCCGATCAGCGGTCCGCGCCGGGCCGGGAACCAGCGCGAGCCGAGCCGCAGCACGCTGATGAAGGTCATGGCGTCGCCGCAGCCGAGCAGTGCGCGCGAGGCGAGTGCCGTTCCGTACGAGGGTGAGAGCGCGAAGCCCAGCTGACCGACGGTGAACAGCACCACCCCGAGGGTGAGGACCTTCTTGGTGCCCAGGCGGTCGACCATCAGGCCGACGGGTATCTGCATCCCGGCGTAGACCAGCAGCTGGAGGATGGAGAAGGTGGAGAGTGCGGAGGCGTTGACGTCGAAGCGGTCGGCGGCGTCGAGGCCGGCGACGCCCAGCGACGTACGGAAGATGACGGCGACGAAGTAGACGGCGACTCCGATGCCCCACACCGCGGCGGCCCGCCGGCCGCCGGGTGGATCGCCGGGCAGCGTGACGGCGGAGGCGCTCATCGGACCTCGCCCCGTGCCAGATTGCTGAACCAGCCGACGTGCCGGTGCACGAGCGCGGCTGCCGCGTCCGGGTCGCCGGCGCGCAGTGCCTCGAGGATCTCGCTGTGTTCGGCGACGTTCTTGGTGATCCGGTCGGGGTGGGAGTGCATCACGGCGACGCCCATCCGCAGCTGGCGGTCGCGGAGTTGGTCATAGAGGCGGGAGAGGATCTCGTTGCCGCCGCTGCGCACGATCTCGGCGTGGAAACAGCGGTCGGTGACGGCGACGGCCGCCAGGTCGCCCGCCTCACCCTGCCGCTTCTGCTGCTCAAGAAGCTCTTCGAGCCGGGCGAGCAGCCGCGGTGACGCCGGTACGGCCTTGCGGGCCGCGTGCTCCTCGACCAGCAGCCGGGTCTCCACCACATCCGCGATCTCCTGCGCGGAGACGGCGAGCACGAGTGCGCCCTTCTTCGGATAGAGCTTGATCAGGCCCTCGACCTCGAGCTTGAGCAGCGCCTCGCGGACGGGGGTGCGCGAGACGCCGACCGCGTCGGCCAGCTCGCCCTCGGTGAGGAGGGTGCCGCCCTCGTAACGGCGGTCGAGGACTGCTTGCTTGATGTGGGTGTAGACACGTTCTGCGGCGGGAGCGGCGGCGGGCATGCGCACAGCTTAGATACAACACAGGTGCATCAGGAAGCCGCGTCCAGGATGCAGGACGAAGACCGGGCACAACTGGCGCGCCGTCACGTACATCCTTTTGGCGCGCTCATGGGTCTCGTAACGGGACCCTCCTGTGCCTCGGGTCCTATCGGTCCTTTTTCAACGCATTTGCGAACTCGGAGCGTTTCCCTTGACACTCAGCCACACCGGCCTGCGCAGAGCCGCCACGGTCGTCCTTGCAGGTGGCCTGCTGGTGACGGCCTCGCCGCTGGCCGCGCCCGCCCAGGCGGCGCAGCCGATACCGACCATCAGCGGCAAGGGCGGCTTCCTGCTCGACCAGACGACGGGCAAGGCGGTCTACGGCAAGGCCAACGACCTCCGCCGCCAGATGGCCAGCACGACGAAGGTCACGACGGCGATAGTGGTCCTCACCACCCCCGGTGTCGATCTCAACCGCAAGGTGACCATCAAGCAGGCGTACCGCGACTACGTCGTCCGGGAGGGCGCGAGCACCGCGGACCTGAAGACGGGCGACAAGGTGACCGTCCGTCAGCTGCTGTCCGCGCTGATGCTGCCCTCCGGCTGCGACGCCGCGTACGCGCTGGCCGACACCTTCGGCACCGGCACGACGACCGCCGCGCGCACCAAGTCGTTCATCGGGAAGATGAACGCGAAGGCCACCCAGCTCGGTCTGAAGAACACCAAGTACGACTCGTTCGACGGCATCTCCTCGGCCGGCAGCAACTACACGACCCCGGCCGACCTCGCGAAGATGGCCCGGCACGCCTTCAGCAGCGCCGCCTTCCGCGATGTCGTCAAGGCGACGCAGTACAAGACGACCGCCACCACGAGCACCGGCGGCACCCGCACGTACACCTGGTACAACACCAACAAGCTGCTCGGCTCCTACAGCGGCGCCGTCGGCATAAAGACCGGCACCGGCACGACGGCCGGCCCCTGCCTGGTCTTCGCGGCCACCCGCGGCACGAAGACCTACGTCGGAGTCGTCCTCAACGGCACCGACCGTTACAACGACGCGGCCAAGCTGCTGGACTTCGGTTTCGGTTCCAGCACCGCGCAGACCATGGAGCTGCGGACCCTGCCGAGGGGCGCCCAGCGCGACTGACCCGGCTGCCCAGCGACCGAGACGCCGACGCGATACGCGTCGGCGTCTCGTTGTGACGGCGGCCGGTGGACCGGGTCAGCCGGGCAGCCAGCCGGCCTCCGCCGCCGCCTCGAGCGCCACTCGCTCGAAGCGCTCGGCCGACGGGGGCGCGGGGTCCGGCAGCACGAGCGCGACCAGCAGCCGGTCATGGGGCTCGGCCAGCGGCAGCCACCGCAGCCACGGAGAGAGTCCGTCCGCGGAGGCCTCGCCGACCAGGGCGACGGTTTCCGCGTCGCGCAGGACCCGCTGGGTGGGGTCGAAGGCCACCGGCCGTTCGACCAGCCGGGGCCGTACGCCGGCCCGGCGGAACAGTTCCACCAGCTCGTCGTAGTGGGCCGGGTTGGCCTCGCGCGGATGCGCCAGCACGGGGAACGCGGCGATCGCAGCCGGGTGGACGCCTGGTGCCGCGGCCGCGAGCGGATGGCCCGCGGCGACCAGGATCCCCCGGCGCTCCCAGCGCAGTGGCCGCACGCGCACACCCCCGGCCGGCTCCGGAGTACGCGCGATACCGACGTCGGCACGGCCCTCCAGCACAGCCGGACCGATATCGGGCGTGCGAAGCATCTCGGCGCTCACCTCGATGTCGGGATGATGCCGGTGCAGCGACTCCACCAGGTGGGGGACGGTGCCGTACCCGGTACTCGCGCTGTAGACGATACGGATCCGGCCGAGCTCGCCGCGGCCCGCGCGGCGCGCGGCGTCCCAGACCTCGAAGAGCGCCGCCAGCGCGGCCGGGCCACGCTCCTGGACCGCACGGCCCGCTTCGGTCAGCCGCACCACACGGGTGGTCCGCTCCAGAAGCCGTACACCCAGCTGGGACTCCAGCCTGCGGATCTGTGCGCTCAACGACGGCTGTGCGATGTGCAGTCGCTCGGCGGCGCGGGTGAAGTTCCGTTCCTCGGCGACGGCGAGGAAATAGCGCAGCAGCCTCGCCTCCGGAATCATGGAGCCAGGATACGGATCGCAGCGAATTCATCACCGTGGCCTATGAGTTGAGATCGGTTCGGTCTTTCCCCTCCGCCGTTTCCCGCTCCTACCGTGCTGCCATGAGACTTGCCATCGCCGGGACCATGTCGCCCGGCACCACCGCGGTGCACTTCGCGGAACTCGCCGGCGCCGGGGGGCACGACGTACGCCGGCTCAGCACCTACGACGAGGTCGGGCCCGTCCGCCGGGCGCTCGCCGGCACCGACGCCGCCGTCCTCGTCCCCAAGCGCGGGGATGCCCGCCTGCACGCCCAGCAGGCCATGCGTACCCTGCTCGCCGCTGCCGCCGAACTGCCCACGCCCCCGCGCATCCTGCTGGTGAGCTCCTTCGTCGTCGGCCACGGGAATGCCCACCCGCTGAGCCGGGTCGATGCCACCCAACTGCCGGCCAGGATCGCCTCCGAAGAGGATCTGCGCGCCGGCGGTCTGCCGTACACGATCGTCCGCCCCACCTGGCTCACCGACGATCCGCCCGGTGCGCACGCCATCACCCTCACCCAGGATCCGCAGGCCGACGGCATGGTCTCCCGTGCGGACATCGCGGTGGCGCTGGTCGCGGCCATCGAGAGCGGGAGAGCCGTCCGTACGACCTTCGGGCTGTTCAGCGAGCCGGGCACGCCACCTGCCGACTGGGCCGCCGCATACGCCCGCCTTCAGCCCGACGTCCAGTCCGGTCCGCAGTCCGGTCCTCGGCCCGACACCCAGCCCGATCCGCAGTCCGTACCTCGGCCCGACGCCGCGCCCGACAAGGAACCCGTATGAAACTGCCCGAGGCCCAGCACGCATGGGAATCGACCTTTCTCACCGACGAGGTGGGGCGCCCGCTCGCGCCGCGCTTCCACCGGCTGCTCATGCTCGATGTCGTGGACCGCCCCACCGCCGCGGACGCCGAGCGCCTGGAGGATGCGCTCGCTGCCCTGGAGGAGCGATTCCCGCACGGACCCCACGGGCTGCTCAGCTGCCTGGGCTGGGGCTTCGGGTGGTATGCGCGGCACACCGCCGTCCGTTCCCCCGTACCCCGAGCGATCCCCATGGCGCGCTGGGAGAACCCGGTGCTGGAGGACATCGACGCCTGTCTGCATCTCGCGTCCGACGACGAGGACCGCCTCGCCGAGATCACCGAGGCGCTCTTCGGACCCGGCCCGCTCGACCAGCGCACCCGGCTGCGGATTCGTGAGGTACGCACCGGTTTCGTCGGGAGCGGGCTGCCCGCCGAGCGACTGCCCGAACGCGGGCTCTCCCCAAAGGCGCCGCTGCTGCTCGGCTTCCACTCGGGTCTGCGCGGCAACCAGGCCACCGAGGAGAGCATCACCATCATCGAGGGCCCGCTGGCCGGCGGCACCACCATGCATGTGAGCCATATCGAGCTCGACCTCGACAGCTGGTACGAGCAGGACCGCGACACCCGCAGCGCGCAGATGTACGCGCCCGGCATCGGCGCCGACGAGGCCGAGAAGCTGGTGGACGACGCGAAGAGCGACGCGGACCGGATGCCGGCGCTGGCCGCCGCGCACGGACAGGTCGGCCATGCGCAGGCCACCGGACGCGCCCGGCTGTACGGGCGTCCCCGGATCAACCGGCGCGACTTCGCGACGCTCGACCATGGCGCGCCCGGGACACATTTCGTGTCCCTGCAGCGCACCATGGAGGACTTCAACGCCACCCGCGCGGTGATGAACGCGGCCGACGCGGGCGGGCACCACGGCGGTATCGGCGTCCGCAGGAACAACGGCATCAACTCCGTGATGGATGTCCGGAGCCGGGCCACCTTCGCCGTGCCGCCGCGCGCCGCCCGCGCGTTCCCGAACCTGAGGGACTAGTCGGTGACCGGCCCGTCCGGAAAACGCGGCGTACTCAGTCGCCGGACGGGCCCGAACGCTCCGCCCGCTCCGCGAAGACCTCACGGGCGGCCGTGATGCCGTTGATCGCGGCGGGGAAGCCGGCGTAGACAGCCATCTGCAGGATGGTCTCGACGACTTCGTCCTGGGTGCCGCCGACGTTGAGCAGCCCGTTCACATGAACCTTGAGCTGGGGGCGGGCCGTACCCAGCGCTGTGCAGGCGGCGATCGTCACCACTTCGCGGGCATGCAGGTCGAGACCACCCCGCGTATAGATGTCCCCGAAGGAGAACTCCACGATGTAGCGGGCGAGATCGGGAGCGATGTCCTTGAGACTCTCGATCACGGCCTCGCCCGCGTCGCCGTCGATCTCGGCGAGCGCGTCCCAGCCACGGTCGTAGCGCGGCGCCTCGTCATGCTCGCTGACGGCGTGCGGGGCCTCGTCGCTGTCGTCCGTACGCTCCGCGAACACCGCCTTGGCGACATTCAGGCCATTGATGGCCGCCGGGAATCCCGCGTACACCACGACATGAAGGATCGCCTCGACGATCTCACGCCGGGTCACACCGATATTGAGCGCTCCCGAGATATGGAACTTCAGCTGCGGTGCGGCATGTCCGAGAGCCGTCAGGGCACCCACTGTCGCCAGTTGCCTCTGACGCAGCGTGAGTGATGAGCGCGCATAGATGTCGCCGTAGGGGAACTCCACCGTGAACCGGCCGAGATCCGGTGCGATGTCGGAGAAGCTGTCGAGCACCGAAGGACGTTCCTCAGCGGCCAGTTGCTGAAGGATGGCCAACCCCCTGGTGTAGCGGTCCTTTTCGCTGTGGGACTCAACTGCCATGCCTGGAAGACTCCTTGTTCCATGGTTCAGGACCTGCGCCGGCTCAGTTCCGGCGTCGGCTCAACTCCGGAAATTCCGGGTTCGTAGCCATGATCCCACCCTCGCCCCAACGATTCTGGGGAATCTCCTGAATGACCACCGCTATCTTGTCGAGCGGCGCTCCGGTGACCTTGTGCGTGGCCTTGGTTATCTCCTCGATCAGCTCCTGACTCTTCTCATCCGTCTGATTCGGCCACGTGGTCACAGTGATGAACGGCACAGCCACCAACCTCAATTCATTCCGTCGTTACGAATTCGTGAAATTCCGGCTTCTGAAGTTTCAACTGAGCATGAATGTCGCCACCCAGGCCGAACCAGCCGATGGCACCGCCGTAGTTCTGCTGATAACTCATCCACAGCACCACGACATTGATGATGCGGTTCCCTCCCGGCGTGCCGGGCGCCGGGAAGGGGTGCGGCATGGTCGCGCGGTAACGCGCGCTGCCGTCCTCGTCGGTGACGAAGACATTGGGCACGCCCAGCGGCCCCGGCCGGGTGGGCCCCGCCGGGTCCAGGTCGTGCTGCCGCAGGGACATCACCGTGTAGAGGCTGTTGGGGACCAGCCCGCCGAACTCCATCCGGAAAACGGCGCTCCGGCCGTCCGGAGTGAGCTCCACCTCCAGCACCCCCTCCGCCTGGACCCACCGGCCGAGTGTGATCGGCTCGGTCACCTTCGGCCCGTCCTCGGGCCGCAGATCGGGGATCGGCGCCTGATGCAGCGGATAGCTCGGCCGTACGATCTCGTTCGCGTCCGGCCGCTGCTCGGGGGCGAAGACCATCGGGTAGTTGTTGCACGGCAGCGGAAGCGGCAGCGTGTACAGCACCATGTCCTGGTCCGCCGGACCGAGTTCGCTGCCCAGCTCACGTACGACGGTGTACGGGAGCTGCTCGCCGAACGGCGGCAGATCGCTCTTGGGGCTCACGATCGCGGATCCCCAGGACCGTTCGACACCGCCCGAAGGCCCCTCCCGGTTGATCATCCCGATCACCACGAAGTCTCCGTCGGCGTCGACGATCTCACTGGGCGGATACGACGGCCCCTGGGTGGTGGGGCTGAGCCGGTAGCTCTGCGAACGGCTCATCGCGAGCCACTCCCTTCCGCTGTGCTGTCCCGGAAACCGAGCGCCGCGAGTGCGGCCGCGAGTCCCACGGAGCCCGCGCCGGTGGCCACCACGGCACCCCAGCCGCCACCGGTCCACACCGGACCGAGCGCGGCGCTGGCGGCGCTGCCCGCGAGCAGGCAGACGAGCATGTACATGGACGAGGCGGCGCCGCGCTGTTCCTGGGGCACGGCCCGGGCCAGCAGCACCAGCACGGCCGGCTGGCACGAGAAGACGCCCAGGAAGAGCAGCAGCATCCCGACCACCAGCAGCGCGGTGCCCGACGCCGCCCCGAGCGCGGCGACACCGGCCATCACCAGGCCGAGGCCCAGCAGCACCACCTGGCGCGGCGCGATCCGGCTGCTCAGCCGGCCGGCCAGCGGTGCGCCCAGCACACCGGTCAGACCGATCAGGCTCACCGTGCCGATCGCACCGGCGGTGTAGTGGAACGGAGCGCCCTGCAGCCGGTACGTCAGAAACGTGACGAGTCCGAGATAGCCGAAGAACAGCAGCGCGCCGACGCCGAACAACCGCACCACGGGCCCCTGTCCGAACATCCGCAGTGCCGCCAGATACGCCTGCCCCACCGGCTTGCGGGCCCGGAGGTGGTCCGCGCGCGGTGTCGGCAGCAGCCGCAGCAGCACCGCGGTCAGCACATTGAGCGCCGCGAGCAGCAGCACCGCCTTGTGCCAGTCGGCCCATCCGGCGACGACGCCGGTGAAGGAGCGTCCAAGGGTGATGCCGGCGACCGTGGCCCCGATGATCAGTCCGAAGAAGACCCCGACCAGACCGTCGGGAGCGATTCTCGGCATCAGCGCGATCATCGCGGCCGGTACCGCGGCGGCCGCGATCCCGGCCACCGCGAGCAGCAGCGCGAACACCGTGAAGTCGGGCACCACCGCGGCGACGCCGATCAGCGCGGCGACCGTCACCGCTCCGCTGCCGCCCAGCGCCCTGCTGCTGAACCGGTCGGAGAGCGGCCCGAAGAGAAAGAACGACAGGGCGTACGCGAAGGTCGCCACGGTGAAGACGAACCGGGCGTCCTCCGGGCCGACCTTCAAGGACGCGGCGATCTCGGGGAAGACCGGCTGCGTCATGTAGATGGTGGAGACCGCGCAGCAGGTCGCGGCCGCGGCGACGACGGCCGCGCGCCAGGCCGCCGCCGTGGAACGCTCGGCGGCGGAGGAGGATGTCTGTGCCGTGGTGACCATCTCGGCTTCCTCCACCTACAGCGCCACCGAGGCGCCACCGTCGACGGTGATCGAGGCGCCGTTGATCTGCGCGGCGCCGGGCGAAACGAGATAGGCCACCGCCTCGGCGACATCGGCGGGCGTCGGCAGCGATCCGTACGGCGTCTTGCCGAGGAAGTCCTCGCCCACCTGCTCGGGGCTGATGCCGAAGCGCCGGCCGAGGTCCGCGAGGGTCTGCGTCCACAGATCGGTGTCGGTCGCACCCGGGTCCACGGTGTTGACCCGCAGTCCGCTCCGGCCCAGGTCGCGGGAGATCGCCTTGGCGAATCCGCCGAGTCCGGCGTTGGCGACCGCGTTGATCACGAAGAGTGGATCGGGCTCGCGGCGGAACGAACCGTTGATGAAGACGATCCGGCCCGTTCCGCGCTCCGCCATCGCCCGGGCGACCGCCCGGGTGAGCCGTATCGCGCCGAACAGCTTGCTGTTGACCGTGGTGTTCCACTGCTCGTCGGTGGATTCGAGCAGGGGAGCCACCGGGCCGTCGCCCGCGGCGTTCACCAGCACGTCGATCCGGCCGAAATGCTGGACCACCCAGGCGATGCCTTCCTCGACCGACGCGGTCGAGTTGATGTCGAGAACCACGGCGGTGAGCTCGTGCCCACCGTCGCCCTCCTTGTCGAGCACGCCGGCGATACGCTTCCTCGCCGCCTCCAGCCGGGCCGCGTCACGGCCGAGCAGCACCACGTGGGCCCCGTCCGCGGCCAGCCGCTCCACGACCGCGCCGCCGATTCCGCCGGTGGCGCCGCTGACGACGGCCACTTCGCGGTCCGTCTGCTTCAGCTCAGTCATCGTCCGGGCCCCTCAGTTCTCGACGCGGGCGTAGATCCGGGTGTAGAGACCCCGGTCGGTGATGTACGTGTCGCCGGCCTGCTTGACGATGTCCTGGTACCGGGGGGAGGTGAACACCGCCTGGTATACATCGGGTTCGACGGAGAATCCGGAGACGAACAGCACGCCGGGCTCGGTGCTCAGCAGGGAGTGGTAGGCCAGGAAGACCTCGACCTCGTCGTGTGTGCGTACGACGTCGAAGATCGTGCGGTCCCGCCACTCCCGGTACGCGTCGTGCACCGGGGGCTTCACCTCGACATGCCTCAGCTGGATGTACGCAGTCGCCGGCAGCGGCTCGTCCGTGTCCTTCGGCGCCTCGACGAACTCGACGACCTGGCGGCGGAAGTCACCGGCGAGGGCGGGCGCGATGGTGGCAGCGAGCTCTCGGTGGGCCGCGTCGCGCTCGGCGATCTCGGCGAGGCCGGTGACCGGCGTCAGCTCCACCAGCAGGTCCGCGTCGTCGATCGAGCGGTAGAGCACGGAGCCGCCGTGCTCGGAGGCGGCGTTGTGCGCGGTCCAGGCCGCGATGGTCTTGTCGATCTCTTCGCTCTGCACCGGCACTTCGGTCACGAGCAACAGGCGTGCGGACACGAGGATTTCCTCCTGGAAAGTGAACTGGAGAAGTGAAGAGGTCAGGCGCTGGTCTCAAGGAGACCCTTGAGCGCTTTGTGGGCCTTTCGACGCTCGAGTACGGCGATCTTCTGGCGGGGAAATCCGGAGAAGCCGACCCGGCCCGAAGCCGTCAGCTTTCCGCTCTGCTGCAGCTCCACATCGAGGGCGAAGTCCAGCTGCCTTTCGGGCTTTTCGACCGAAAGTTCGTTCACTGTGCAGTGAATTTCCGCGGGAAGCGGGAAGAGGAAGTTTTCGAACGTCAGGTTCACGGAGTTCCAGACTATGTAGAAATCGCTGAGGGGCCAGCGGTTGCGGTACCCGCACTCGAAGACTCCGACAAAGAGCTGACGCACCGCCTCGACGATGACCATGCCCTGGACATGCTCTCCGGTCTGGTGGTCCAGCAGCAGTTCATTGTCGCCGTGCACCCGGATGTCAGCGGTGTAGCGTGCGCCGTCCACCCGGTGGAGGTTGGCCAGCAGAACGTTGTTCTCGCTGTGTTTGTGCACCACATCGCGGCCCTCCGGCTCCACCTGCTCGCCGGTGAAGCGGATCCGGTCGGTCAGTTTGCGCCGGTCGATGGCCTGCTGGAGGTACCCGCGCTCGAAGCTGCCGACGCCCTGGCCGCCGTGCAGCAGGACCTCGCCGTGTCCGTCGTCGAACACGCCCTTGTTGATCTCCGCGGTGAGCCCGGAGACGGTGCGGACGTCGTCCGACTGAACAAATCCGGTGAAGCGGTCCGCGACCACCATGACGTTGGTGCTCATCTACTGTTCCTCTCCCGGTAATTGCGGCGTAACAACCGCACAGGAAGTACGTCATGGACATTAGTTTCCTGAATTGCCGCGGCACAACTGCCAGACCGGGGTGGCCGATCGGCTACGCCGCCCGATGTGACCTGCAAGCATCGCCTAGATACTCGTTGACGCTCGCCGAATTCAATGAATACTTTCGAAGCAGGCTTCCATGAAATTCCCTATACCTGGCATCACTTGGAAGACTTCAACGAGGCTTCGACAAGGGGATGAATGACATGGTTTCAGAAGCGCACAGTCACCACAGGGCCGCGGTCATCACCGGTATCGGTTCCTGGCTGCCGGCCCGAGTGGTCACCAACCATGACCTCTCCGCCGAACTGGACACCAGCGACGAATGGATCCGCAGCCGTACGGGCATCGCCCAGCGGCATGTGATCGACGAGGGAATGGCCACCTCGGACCTCGCCGTCGAAGCGGGCCTGCGCGCCCTGAAGTCGTCCGGTGCCTCGGACGTGGACGCGGTGGTGGTGGCCACCACCACGCCGGACCGGCCCTGCCCGGCCACCGCACCCGATGTGGCAGGACGGCTCGGTCTCGGCCCCGTACCCGCCTTCGATGTGGCGGCCGTGTGCAGCGGATTCGTCTACAGCCTCGCCGTCGCCTCGGGATTCATAGCCGCCGGCATCGCCGAGCGGGTGCTGGTGATCGGCGCGGACGCCTACTCGACCATCCTGGACCCGCAGGACCGCACCACCCGTGCGGTGTTCGGGGACGGGGCGGGCGCTGTGGTGGTCCGTGCGGGCAGAGCGGACGAGGAGGGCGCGCTCGGACCGTACGACCTGGGCAGCGACGGCGCACTCGCCGATCTGATCACGGTGCCCGCGGGCGGTTCCCGGCAGCGTTCGGCCCCGGGGCGGAGCGTCGAACGGGCCGACCACTACTTCCAGATGCAGGGCAAAAGGGTCTACCGCAATGCCGTGGCCCATATGTCGCAGTCCGCGCGGCGGGTGCTGGCGAGCGCGGGCTGGACCACCGACACCCTCGACCATGTCGTCGCCCACCAGGCGAACCAGCGCATCCTCGACGCCGTCGCCGCCGATCTGGAGATCCCGAGCGAGCGGCTCGTCTCCCACATCGAGCGGGTGGGCAACACCTCCGCCGCCTCGATCCCGCTCGCGCTCGCCGACGCCGCCGCCTCCGGCACTCTGCGACAGGGCCAGGGCGTCCTGCTCACGGCCTTCGGCGGCGGGCTGACCTGGGCATCGACCGTGCTGCGCTGGCCGGATGTCACCGCAGTCACCGCTTGACGTCAACCACCGATGAGGAGAAGCGACCCATGAGCGACCTGAAGAGCCGGGTGACCGGAATCCTGGTTTCCACGTTCGGCCTCGAGCCCGCCGCGCTGGCGGGCAGCCCGACGCTGGAGTCCCTGGAGTTCGACTCGCTGGCCCTGGTGGAGTTCGCCACGGCCCTGGAGGCCGAGTTCTCCACCCCCGTCGACGAGGAGGAGATCACCGTCGAGCACACCCTCGACGATGTGCTGAACCTGCTGGCGCAGAAGCTCACCACGGCTGGCGCCACCACCTCCTGACGCCACCGGCTCCCGGACCGACCGACAACAGATGGCCGTCCCCGCACCCGGGGACGGCCATCCATCTGTTCAGCTGCCCTGCCGCCCTGCTGCCCGCTCAGGCCAGCAGCCGCGCCAGATGGCGCCCGTAGTCCGACGAAGGCCCGTAGGTGTCAATGCTGTTGGCCACATCGGCGGCGCCGATGAACCCCATCTGGAAGGCGACCTCCTCGATGCAGGCGATCTGCACTCCCTGCCGCGTCTGCACGGCATGCACATAGCCCGCCGCCTCGAAGAGGCTGTCGTGGGTGCCGGTGTCCAGCCATGCCGTGCCGGATCCCAGATTCACCAGCCGCGCCCTGCCCTGCTCCACATAGCGCCGGTTGATGTCGGTGATTTCCAGTTCGCCGCGCGCGGAGGGCGACAGCTCCGCCGCGTACGACACCACATCGTTGTCATAGAGGTAGAGACCGGTGACCGCCAGGTCCGACTTCGGCTCGGTGGGCTTCTCCTCGATGTCGAGCAGCCGCCCTTCCTCGTCCAGTACCGCGATGCCGTACCGCCGGGGATCGTCGACCTGGTAGCCGAAGAGGGTCGCCCCTTCGAGCTGCGCGACCTCCTTGCGGACGGTGGTCGGCAGGTCCTGGCCGTGGAAGATGTTGTCGCCCAGCACCAGGCAGACCTGGTCGTCACCGATGAAGCGGCGGCCGAGCAGAAAGGCGTCGGCCAGGCCCCGCGGCTCGTCCTGCTGGGCGTACTCGATCCGGATACCGAGCCGCTCGCCGTCCCCGAGGAGCCGGTGGAAGTCCTGATGGCTCTCCGGGGTGGTGATGATCAGGATCTCGCGGATCCCCGCCAGCAGCAGGACCGAGAGCGGGTAGTAGATCATTGGCTTGTCGTAGACCGGGAGCAGCTGTTTCGATGTCACCGAGGTCAGCGGCCGAAGCCGGGTGCCGGCGCCTCCCGCCAGGATGATTCCACGCATCAGCGATTCACCTTTTCTTCAGAGCTGTCCACCAGTCGCGGTTTTCCCGGTACCAGGCGATGGTGTCGGCGAGTCCGGATGAGAAGTCGTGCCTGGGCTCATAGCCGATTTCCGCGCGCGCTTTCGACCAGTCCACGGAGTAGCGGCGGTCGTGTCCTTTGCGGTCCTCGACGTACTCGATCATTTCCCGGCCGTGACCCAGGGCATCGAGGAGCAGATCGGCCAGTTCAATATTGGCCAGTTCCTGTCCGCCGCCGATGTTGTAGATCTCACCCGGCTGCCCCTTCTCCACCACCAGCCGGATTCCGCTGCAGTGGTCGTCGACATGCAGCCAGTCGCGCACGTTCGTTCCGTCGCCGTAGAGCGGTACCTTCTTCCCTTCGAGCAGATTGGTCACGAACAAAGGAATGACCTTCTCGGGGAATTGATACGGGCCGTAGTTGTTGGAGCAGCGCGTGATCCGTACGTCCATTCCATACGTGCGGTGGTAGGCGAGGGCCAGCAGATCCGAGGAAGCCTTGCTGGCCGCGTAGGGCGAGTTGGGGTCGACCGGGTCGGTCTCGGGCCATGAGCCCCGCTCCAGGGAGCCGTAGACCTCGTCGGTGGAGACATGCACAAAGGTGCCGACGTCATGCCGTCGGGCCGCGCTGAGCAGCACTTCTGTGCCGAGCACGTTCGTACGGACGAAGACCGACGCTTCGGCGATGGACCGGTCGACGTGCGATTCGGCGGCGAAGTGCACCACGACGTCCTGGCCGGCCATGACCTCGTCGACCAGCTCCGGATCAACGATGTCGCCGTGCACGAATGTCAGGCGAGGGTCGGCCAGATGTGGCGCGATATTGCTCTTGTCTCCGGCGTAGGTCAGCTTGTCGAGCACGGTGAGCCGTTCCACCGCGCCGCCGTTCGGATCGGTGCCGAGGAGGCTGCGCACATAGTGCGAACCAATGAAACCTGCCCCGCCGGTAACCAGAATGCGCATGGAATTCACCTGTCCAGCATTCGAGGACGATTGCCGACGACCCTGCCAGCGCCACCGTCCGCCCGACAAGGCGCTTCTGGGCTGCCCGTGAGGGCATGCACCAGACGGCTACACCCAAAGGGCTGATAATTGGCGGGCATTGACCGATGGAATATGGATTCCTTATGTTCGAGCAATGCGAATTCTGGCGACCAGTGCTCCCAACCAGGGGCATCTCTATCCAATGATTTCGACGCTGTGGGCATTGCGGAACGCCGGTCACGAGGTACTGGCCGCGCTGCCCGACAGGTTCGCGCGGCTCACCGCCGAGGCGGGAATCTCGTCCGTGGCGGTCGCCGAGGACTTCCGGCTGGGCGACCTCGGCACTCGGAGGGCCCAGCAGGGCTCGTCGATCGAGGAGCTGACCGACCACATCATCGACTACTACGTGCCGGCCACCGAGCGCACCGTGGACCGGACCGTGGCGCTGGCGAAGTCCTGGCGGCCGGATCTGATCGTGTGCACCGACTGGGAGTACGCGGCCCCCCTGGCGGCCGACCTGATCGGCGTGCCGACGGTTCTGCACGGCTGGGGACTGCTGGCGGACACCGCGGTCGACGAGCCGATCGCCGAGGCGCTGCGGCCCGTGCGCCGCAAGTGGGGCCTCGGCGAGGACGCGCACACCCATTGGAAGATCATCGACAACTGCCCGCCCGAACTGCAGTGGCGGACCCCGCCGGCCAACGCCGTCCCCAGCCGGTACGTCCCCTTCAACGGGGCCGGCCTGATGCCGGACTGGTTGTTCGAGGAGCCCGAGGCGCCGCGGGTGCTCGTCACCCTCGGCAATGCGCCGATCGGTGGCGACCACGCCAATGTGCTCCAGCGCACCGTCCAGGCGCTGACCGCCTTCGACATCGATGTGATCATCGCGGTCGGCGACCACATCAAGCTGGACCAGCTGCGCGACCGCCCGGCACGCACCCGGCTGATCCACACCCTGCCGCTCTCACAGGTGCTGCCGTCCTGCACCGCCGTCATCCACCACGGCGGCGCGGGCAGCGCGATGGCCGCGACCGTAGCCGGAATTCCTCAGCTCGGGCTGCCGCAGATGTGCGTCCAGTACCAGCACGCGGACCGGATCGCGGCGGTCGGCGCCGCGCACGTACTGCACCCGGAGGAGGCCTCGGCGGAGGCCATCAGGGCATCCATGCGCAGCGTGCTGGAGGACCCCGGCCTGCAGGAGGTCGCGTGGCGGCTGCGACACGCGAACGCCGCGCGCACCGGTCTCGAGGAGACGGTCCGCCTGCTCGAGACGGCCTTCGAAACCGAGACACGCTGACCAGCCCAGCCCAGCCCAGCCCGGCCCAGCCCAGCCCCGCACCGCACCGCCGATCGCGATCAGCCCTGCTTTCTCTCTCCCGACGAAGACAAGACAAGGGGTCCAGTGTGACCAGCGCACCCGTACAGAGCCAGGCGCCTGGCTCGGACAGCCGCGAAGAGGCCAAAGCCCAACTCCTCGACGCAGTACGCAAGTTCCACCAGTCCGAAGAGTCGGACCGGCCGTTCGTGCCCGGTGTCACTCCGCTGTACTCCTCCGGCCCGGTCTTCGACGACGAGGACCGTGTCGCGCTCGTCGAGGCCGCACTCGAGATGCGGATCGTCGCGGCCAGGTCCGCGCAGGAATTCGAGAGCCGCTTCTCCAAGACCATCGGCGTACGCAAGTCGCACCTGGTGAACTCCGGCTCGTCAGCCAATCTGCTGGCGATCAGCGCACTCACGTCACCGCAGCTCACCGACCGGCGGCTGGTTCCGGGCGACGAGGTGATCGCGGTCGCCGCGGGCTTCCCGACCACCGTCAACCCGGTGCTGCAGAACGGCCTGGTGCCGGTGTTCGTGGACACCGAACTCGGCACCTACAACGCGAGCGTCGACACGATCGCCGCGGCGATCGGCCCGAAGACCAAGGCGATCTCCCTCGCCCACACGCTGGGAAATCCATACGCGGCACGCGAGATCGCGGAGCTGGCCCAGGAACACGAGCTGTGGCTCGTCGAGGACAACTGCGATGCGCTGGGCGCTCGTTACGACGGCCAACTGACCGGAACGTTCGGTGATCTGTCGACGCTCAGCTGCTATCCCGCGCACCACATCACCATGGGCGAGGGCGGGGTGGTCTCCACCAGTGACCTGCATCTGGCGCGCATCGTCGAGTCACTGCGCGACTGGGGCCGGGACTGCTGGTGCGCGCCCGGCGAGGACAACAAGTGCGCCAAGCGGTTCCGTTGGCAGCTCGGCACCTTGCCCGAGGGTTACGACCACAAGTACATCTACTCGCACGTGGGTTACAACCTCAAGGCGACCGACAGCCAGGCCGCGCTGGGCCTCACCCAGCTGGCCAAGCTGCCCGTCTTCGTCGAGGCCCGCCGGCGCAACTGGCAGCGGCTGCACGATGCGCTGGCGGATGTGCCCGGTCTGCTGCTGCCGAGCGCCACGCCGAACAGTGAGCCGAGCTGGTTCGGCTTTGTGCTCACCGTGCTGCCGGACGCGCCCTTCACCCGCCGTGAGCTGGTGGCCTTCCTCGAGGCGAGGAGCATCGGCACGCGTCAGGTCTTCGCGGGCAATCTGACCCGGCACCCGGCGTACCAGGGCACCAATTACCGCGTGGCCGGCGATCTGACCAACAGCGACATCATCACGGAGCACAGCTTCTGGATCGGCGTGCACCCCGGCCTCAGCGACGAGAAGATCGACTACATGGCCCAGTCAGTGACCGATTTCGTACGCAGCAAGGGGCGTTGAGCCGTCCCGCACTCCGGTCGGCACTTGCGATGAAGTGCGCTCCAACTCGTACGTTGTCTGTCGGCGCACTCATCCACTCCCCCCAAGAGGTGGTCATGCGTTCCTCACTCCTTCCGCAGCTTCTCGTGGGCGGCCTGCTGATGTCCTCCGTGGCGGCCTGTGGAAGCGACGACGACGCGGCTCGCGGCGGCGCGTCGCGGACACCGGGTTCCTCGGTGTCCTCCGGCCCTCCGAACGGGTCCGGCGGCACGGGCAGCAGCGGTGCCACCGCCGGCAGCGGCGCCGGTGGCAAGGGCAGGCCTGCCGGGAAGCCGGTGAAGGCCGGCAGGGCGAAGTACACCGGATTCTCGTCGCCGACCGGTCTCGCCTACGGCCGGGACGGCTCAGTGTTCGTGTCCAACTGGTCCGCCGGCACGGTGGAGCGGATCACCCGCGACGGAAAGCGCTCCGTCTACGCCGCCGGGCTGGAGGCCCCCGCCGGTCTGGCCGTGGACGGGCAGGGCGCGCTCTACATCGCCGACTACGACGCCGATGTCGTCTACCGCGCCACGGCCGCGGGGAAGAAGGAGAGATTCGCCTCCGGCTTCCACACACCGACCGGCATCAGCTTCGACTCCCGGCAGAACCTGCTGGTCACCAACCGGGCGACCGATGAGCTCATGAGCGTCTCCCCGGACGGGAAGAGCAGCAAGGTGGCCGATGGGCTGCGCACGCCGGTGGGTGTGGTCGAGACCGCCGACGGAACGATCTATGTATCGAATTACGAGGGTGGTGTGCTGTCCCGCGTCAAACGTGACGGGACGGTGGAAACCCACTCCGACGACTTCGAGGGACTGGGCGTGGGAATCGTGGCCGACAAGGCGGGTTCCGTTTATGTCACCGATCGCGCGGCCGGTGAGATCAAGCGGGTGGAGACGGATGGTTCGGTCACGTCCATCATGACCGGGCTGAGTTCGCCAGTGGCCCTCGGCATCGATACCGAGGGCCACCTTGCGACAGCGACCTGGGGTGATTCAGCCTTCTACGATATTCCCTCGTAGAGTGTCTTGTCAGTTCATTCCCAGGGATTTCACATAGCGCTCGTAGAGGCCTTCGCGGAGCGCCCTCGAAACAGCGAGTGTGCGATTGTTGCAGTCCATCTTTGCCAAAATATTGGCAACCAGACGCTTGGCACCGTGCTCAGATATCTGAAGCCGGCGGGCAATTTGCCTGTTGCTCAGCCCCTCAACCATGAGAACAAGCGCCTCCTGCTCCCGCGGGGTCAGCCTCAGCTGACCCCGCGGAGCGTCGTTGCGCCGGGTCGCGAGCAGAAGCAGATCCTGAGCGAGCTCGGGAGGGATGGGCACGTTACCCCTGGCAACAGCATCCAGAGCCTTGTTCAGAGTGTCCTCGTTGATCCCGTTGATCTTCACGAAACCGGCCCTGATACCGGTCACCTTGGGCAGATCTACGAGATCGTCGTCCTCGATGAGGAGCATGATGCGTACACCGCGCTCCTCGTTCCTGCGTAATTTCGCAGCCACCGTATCGTCGACCTCGCCCAGCAGGGCGATGAGTATGTCGCCCTCGTCGAGACCGTCAGAAAGCGCATCGACGATCCCGGGCAGGGAACGCACCTCGACTTCCGATGGCAGTTGAAGCATCCTCTCGACGCCGTAACGCAGCAGACCATTCCCGATTGCCACGACGACGCGTCGTACACAGATCTCTCTTTCCCTGATTTCCGAGACGCCCAGCAAGACTACCCCCCTGTTGCTTTGATGCGCGCCGGCGGTCATCCGACTCCGCGCACAAGTCAAGGATACCGACGAGATTCAGCCATCTCATGTGATATAGCTCACCATGGACAATTTGAAAGGGGTACTAAAAAGTTTACCGCATAACCATTGGACCGAATGCATATACCCGAATGACTCGTCCGGTGATTCCGTTAATAAATTGGCAACACGGCAGGAAAGAGAACGAAAGAACCCCCGGCGCAAAAATTCCGGGGGTTAATTCAGAATGAATTGCCGCGGTACGGGCGGGGGTCAGTCGCGCTGTCGCAGAGCCGCGGGAGCGGCCGGCAGCACCGGCCAGCCCCGCTCCTTCGCGAGGGCCACCAGCGCCGGGTCGACATCGACGACATGCGGGTTACCGACCTGTTCCAGCAGCCCCAGGTCGGACAAATGGTCGCCGTATCCATAGCAATCCGCAGGTGAGAGGCGGTGGGCGGCGATCACGCCGGCTACCGCGGCGGTCTTCGCCGCGCCGATCATCGGCTGGTGCACCTCACCGGTGAGGAGCCCGTCCTCGCCGACCACGGGCTCGGTGCACAGGATGGTTTCCGCCGCGATCTCCTCGGCAAGCGGCTCGAGAACGGCACGGAACGAGCCGGAGACAAGGCAGATCAGATCGCCGGCCGCGCGATGCCTGTCCAGGGCGTCGAGCGTGGCCCCGACGAATGCGCCGGGCCCGTTCCGGTACCTGTCGTACCAATCGCGGCCCGCCGCCACCAGCTCCCGCTGAGGCACGCCCTTGAAAAGCCGGTAGTAGGTGCGATTGATCTCGATGCGGTCGACGTTGTCGGCGGCCAGCGATCTGATGTCCGCCATGACCCTGTCGTACCCGGAACCGGAATCTCCGTTCTGACCCATCCAGTGGCGCAGAAAGGCGAACATGCTCTTGGCAGTGATCACCGTCTCGTCGGCATCGAAGAACGCCGAACGGCGCGCAGAAGTCATGGTGCTCCCCCATTCCCCGTCATCGTGTGCGGCCCCGCCCGAGCCTGCCCAGTCATGGGCTGACGGACAAGGGCAGTTCGGGCTGCTCCTTCGAGCACACCGAACGATCACGCCACAAGGCCCGGGCGTCGCGCGCCCGGGCCTTGTGACCTGCGGTTCAAACCTGTCGCATCAGACCTGTGGATCGTGCCTGATGCATCAGGCCCAGGTGATCAGCCGCTTCGGGTTCTCCAGGATCGCGGCAACGTCCGCCAGCACCCTGGAGCCCAGCTCGCCGTCGACCAGACGGTGGTCGAAGGAGAGCGCGAGCGTGGTGACCTGACGCGGCTTGACCTTGCCCTTGTGGACCCACGGCTGGAGCTTGATGGCACCGACCGCGAGGATCGCGGACTCGCCGGGGTTCAGGATCGGCGTACCGGTGTCGACGCCGAAGACGCCGACGTTGGTGATGGTCACCGTGCCGCCCTGCATCGCCGCCGGAGTCGTCTTGCCCTCGCGGGCGGTGGAGACCAACTCGCCCAGCGCGGCGGCCAGTTCCGGCAGCGTCTTGGCGTGCGCGTCCTTGATGTTCGGGACGATCAGGCCACGCGGTGTGGCCGCCGCGATGCCCAGGTTGACGTACTCCTTGAGCACGATCTCCTGGTTGGCCTCGTCCCAGGCGGCGTTGACCTGCGGGTTGCGCTTGATGGCGACCAGCAGCGCCTTGGCGATCAGCAGCAGCGGGTTGACCCGCAGCCCCGCCATGTCCTTGTCGGCCTTGAGCTCCTCGACGAGCTTCATCGTCCGCGTCACGTCGAGCGTGATGAACTCCGTGACATGCGGCGCGGTGAAAGCGCTGCCGACCATCGCCTGAGCGATGGCCTTCCGTACGCCCTTGATCGGGATACGTGTCTCCCGCGCACCGCCCGCCGAAGGCGCGAACGGCTCGGACTGAACCGGCTCCGGCTGTGCCTGTACGGGCACGGGCGCCGGAGCGGCAGCCGGAGCGGCCGCCGCGTGGACGTCCTCCCGTGTGATGACGCCGTCGGGACCGGTCGGAGTGACCGTCGCCAGATCGATGCCCAGGTCCTTGGCGAGCTTACGGACCGGGGGCTTGGCGAGTGGGCGGGCCGCGGTGGCGGTGCCGCCGTGGCCGTTCAGCTCGCCCTGCACCGCCGCGGCGGCGGGCGCCTGCTGGTGGTACGTGCTCGCGGCCTCGGGAGCCGGCTGGTCGGGAACAGCCTGCCCGGCAGCCGGCTTGCGCGGCCGGCGCTTGGTGGACGTCTCCGCGACGCCATAGCCGACGAGAACCGGCTGGCGGCCCTTGGGCGCTGCCTCCTCGGCGGCGGGCGCGACAGGCGTCTCCACCACTGCCTCGGCAGGTGCGTCGGCGCTGCCCGGCGCCACATCGATCGTGATGATCGAGGTGCCGACGTCGACGGTGGTGCCCTCCTCGAAGCGCAGCTCGTGCACCACACCGTCGTACGGGATCGGCAGCTCCACGGCCGCCTTCGCCGTCTCGACCTCGCAGACGACCTGGCCGTCCGTCACCGTGTCACCGGGCTGGACGTACCACTTGAGGATCTCGGCCTCGGTGAGTCCCTCGCCCACGTCGGGCATCTTGAACTCGCGGAAGCGAAGTGAAGTGTCTTGAGTCATGGTCACGGCACTCCTCAGTACGCGAGCGAGCGGTCGACGGCGTCCAGCACCCGGTCAAGTCCCGGGAGGTACTCCTCCTCGAGGCGCGCCGGCGGGTACGGGGCGTGGTAGCCGCCGACCCTCAGCACCGGGGCCTCCAGGTGGTAGAAGCATCGCTCGGTGATACGAGCGGCGATCTCCGCACCGGAGCCGTAGAAGACGGGGGCCTCGTGGACCACGACGAGCCGGCCCGTCTTCTCCACCGACTTCTGGATGGTGTCGAAGTCGATCGGGGACATCGAGCGCAGGTCCAGGACCTCCACCGACTTGCCTTCCTCGGCAGCGGCGGCCGCCGCCTCGACGCAGACCTTCACCATCGGCCCGTACGCGGCGAGCGTGATGTCGGAGCCGCTCCGGTCGATCCGGGCCTTGTGCAGCGGACCAGGGATGGCTTCGACATCGACCTCGCCCTTGTCCCAGTAGCGCCGCTTCGGCTCGAAGAAGATGACCGGGTCGTCGCTCTGGATGGCCTGCTGGAGCATCCAGTACGCGTCGGAGGAGTTGGACGGCGAGACGACCTTGAGTCCCGCGACATGCGCGAAGAGCGCCTCCGGGGACTCGCTGTGGTGCTCGACCGCGCCGATGCCGCCGCCGTACGGAATACGGATGACGACCGGCATCTTGATCTTGCCGAGCGCGCGGGCGTGCATCTTCGCGAGCTGCGTGACGATCTGGTCGTACGCGGGGAAGACGAAGCCGTCGAACTGGATCTCCACGACGGGCCGGTAGCCGCGCAGGGCCAGACCGATCGCCGTGCCGACGATGCCCGACTCGGCGAGCGGGGTGTCGATGACCCGGTCCTCGCCGAAGTCCTTCTGCAGTCCGTCGGTGACCCGGAAGACGCCGCCGAGCTTGCCGACGTCCTCACCCATGATGAGGACCTTGGGGTCGGTGTCGAGAGCCTTGCGCAGCGACTCGTTGAGCGCCTTCGCGAGCGGGAGCTTCTGTACGGCCATGACTAGTTGCCCTCCTCGGCGAAGGACGCCTGGTACGCGAGGAACTGGGCGCGCTCCTCGTCGACGAGGGCGTGCCCGTCTGCGTAGACATTCTCGAAGATCGCCAAGTGGTCGGGGTCGGGCATGGCCCGCACCGCCTCTCGCACCCGCTTGCCGAGTGTCTCGCTCTCCTCGTCCAGGGACGTGAAGAACGCCTCGTCGGCATGGCCGGCGTTCTCCAGATACGTACGCAGCCGCAGGATCGGGTCCTTGGCCTCCCAGGCCTGACGCTCCTCGTCCGCCCGGTACTTCGTGGGGTCGTCCGAGGTGGTGTGCGCGCCCATCCGGTAGGTGAACGCCTCGACCAGGGTCGGGCCCTCGCCCCGGCGGGCCCGCTCCAGCGCGGAGCGGGTCACGGCCAGGCAGGCGAGTACGTCATTGCCGTCGACCCGGACGCCGGGGAAGCCGAAGCCCTGCGCGCGCTGGTAGAGCGGCACGCGGGTCTGCTTCTCGGTCGGCTCGGAGATCGCCCACTGGTTGTTCTGGCAGAAGAACACGACCGGGGCGTTGTAGACCGCGGAGAAGGTGAACGATTCGGCTACATCGCCCTGGCTGGACGCGCCGTCGCCGAAGTAGGCGATGACGGCGGAGTCGGCGCCGTCCTTGGCCACGCCCATCGCGTAGCCGGTGGCGTGCAGCGTCTGCGAGCCGATCACGATCGTGTACAGGTGGAAGTTGTTGGTGCTGGGGTCCCAGCCACCGTGGTTCACACCGCGGAACATGCCGAGCAGATTGGTCGGGTCGACCCCACGGCACCAGGCGACGCCGTGCTCGCGGTAGGTCGGAAAGACATAGTCGTCATCGCGCAGCGCCCGGCCGGAGCCGATCTGTGCGGCTTCCTGGCCCAGCAGCGACGCCCACAGTCCGAGCTCGCCCTGCCGCTGCAGAGAGGTGGCCTCGGCGTCGAAGCGGCGGGTCAGGACCATGTCCCGGTACAGCCCGCGCAGCTCGTCCGGGGTCAGGTCGATCTCGTACTCGGGGTGCTCGACGCGCTCACCCTCGGGCGTCAGCAGCTGTACGAGCTGGGGCTCGGAATTCTGCGGCTCTTTCGCGGCGCTGACGCGCTTGGTGCTGCGTCGCGGTTTGCGCGCGGCAGTGCTCTCCACGGTCACGTGCGTGCTCCTCCGTCGGTCCGGCCCCCGGGGTCCGCCGGGAGCCAGTGCGGCTCGCCTGGTATCCGTACCCGTGCACGGGGTGGGTGCCGCTCGGCCGGGATCAGGCGTGACAGGTGCCCCGGCGAGCGCCCTGCCAAAGGCACGTTACCCAGTGTGTCGCATTACTGCGAAACCCCATTTGACCTGCGATTTTGCTTGGATTTCCAAGTAAATCGAGAAATACGGGAACAACCACTGGTCACAGCCTTGCAGGCCGCCGGAACACCGGCACGTTATCCCGCAGACCCCGGGCACGGGAAGAGTAGATGGGTGAGACCGCTTTCTCGCGTGAAGCTGGAAAAATCAGTCTATTTACGCTGGATAGCCACGAAGCTGTCCGCTGCGGCGCCACTGAGCCGCCTCGGTCGAGGATGGCGCCGATGTGGTCGGCGAGGGCTTCGATCCGGTCTCCATACGCGTCGAGCCGCACTTCGTGACCGCGCACAGGCTGGATTATCCCGAAGAGCCGTCACCCGGCCACGCTCCGTGATCTAACATCTGGCGAGTGCCGCGCTCATCTGCAACTGCCCCACCCGTCGGTGCACTCCTGCGCCGCTACCAGGACACGGGCGTACCGCTCTCCTGCGAGCCCGTCACCCAGGGCCTGCTCAACCGCGGCTACCGGCTCGCCACCACCCGTGGCTCCTACTTCCTCAAGCACCACCTCGACGGCGACCGCGAGTCCATCACCCGCCAGCACCGCGCCACCCAGCGGCTCGGGGCCCTCGGCGTACCGGTCGCACCGCCCGTCGAGGACACGCACGGCGACACGGTCGCGGTGATCGGCGGACGGTGTTACGCCCTGCACCCCTGGATCGACGGACGACACCGCGACGGGACGCAGCTGACGGCCGTCCAGTCGACGCGGCTCGGCTCGCTCCTCGGACTCGTCCACACCTGTCTGGAACAGGTCATGCCGGTGGACGCCACGGAGCGGCGGGAGTACGAGAGCGCCGATCCCAAGGAGACCTTCGCACTGATCGACGAGCTGTTGGCGCTGGCGCGGGCGGCCCGGCCCCGGGACACCTTCGACACGCTCGCCGAGCACCGGCTGCTCGAGCGCCGGGCGCTGCTGGAGCTCCACTCCGACCGCAGGCCCTCGCCGGCGTCCGCCGGGGGCTGGGTGCACGGCGACTTCCACCCGCTGAATCTGCTCTACCGGGGCGGCGAGCCGGCCGCGATCGTCGACTGGGACCGGCTGGGGGTGCAGCCGCGCGCCGAGGAGGCGGTGCGGGCCGCGGCGATCTTCTTCGTCCAACCGGCGGGGGAGCTGGAACTGACGAAGGTACGGGCGTATGCACAGGCCTACCGGCGAGCGGCCGGGGCAGACGCGGCGGAGCTCGCGGCCGCCGTGCACCGTGTGTGGTGGGAGCGGCTCAACGACTTCTGGATACTGCGCTGGCGCTACCAGTTGCACGACCGAAGGGCCGACCCGCAGTTTCCTGCGGCGTCGGCCCTGGCGGTGTGGTGGACGAGAGAGTACGAGGCGGTGTGCGAAGCCTTCGCGGGATGAGCGGCGCGAACGAGGTCGGGGACGAGATCTGCAGGGCGAGCGGGGGCAACGGGGCGTACGGCATGGCGGCTTGGGCCGTGTCAGCCGCCGAGGCCGCCCGGGGTGCCTGCCTGACCGCCCGGCGTCCCACCCGGGTCGCCGCCGCTGCCCGTTGTGCCGCCGGGCGAGCTCGGCTCGTCCGTCGGCTCGGTCGGGTTGTCGGTCGGACCGTCGGTCGGATCGGTCGGATCGGCCGTCGTCGGATCGTCGGTCGGTGTCCCCGGATCGGTGGGCGTGTACGAATCGCTGAAGGAGGGCTGCTCGCTCGGCTCCTGATTGCCGCCCGTGGAGGTGTCCGGCTCCTCGCTCTGCTCGGTCTGCTCCTGGGACGGGGACGGCGAGTCCTCCGGCGTCGACGGGGTCTGAGTGACCGTCGTGCCGTCCTTCTGGTTGCTGCTGCTGTGGTTCGCCTTGTCCACCGCGAAGGCGACGCCCCCCGCGATCGCCAGCACCGCGAGCACGGCGAACAGCCACATCTTTCCGCGGCCGCCCTTGCCACCCCGACCGTCGCGGTGACCGCCGTCGTATCCGCCGTCGTTCGGGTTCATCGGCGGCAGGATCGGGCTCTGCGACGTCTCGCCGTGCACGGGATGACCCATCGCGGTCGGCCCCGTCATCCCCATCGCCGGGGTGATGGCGCCATCGTGCATCCCGACCGGACCTGTGTTCCAGGTGCCCGTGTGGCTGCCCTGCTGCTGCAGCATCTGCAGTCCGTACTGCACCGTGCCGCGCATCTCTTCCGCGCTCTGGAACCGGTCGTCCGGGTCCTTCGCGAGCGAGCGCATGACCAGTCCGTCGAGCTCCGGCGGCACCACGTCCGAGACCTCGGACGGCGGCAACGGGATGTCCTGGACGTGCTGGTAGACCACCGAGAGCGGGGTCTCGCCGGTGAACGGGGGCCGCAGCGCGAGCAGTTCGTACAGCAGACAGCCCGTGGCGTACAGGTCGGAGCGGTGGTCGACGGCCTTGCCCAGCGCCTGCTCGGGGGAGAGGTACTGCGGCGTACCCATGACCATGCCGGTCTGGGTCATCGTCGACTGAGCGCCGTGCAGGGCCCGCGCGATGCCGAAGTCCATCACCTTCACCGCACCGGAGTTGGTGATGATGACGTTGGCCGGCTTGATGTCGCGGTGCACGATGCCGTGCTGGTGCGAGTACGCGAGCGCCTCGAGTACTCCGGAGACTATGATCAATGCCTGCTCGGGCGGCGGGGCCTCGGCGTTGAGGAGCAGATCGCGGATGGTACGCCCCTCGACCAGCTCCATCACGATGTACGGGACGGTCTGACCGCCCACCACATCCTCGCCGGAGTCGTACACCGCCACCACCGCATGGTGGTTGAGGCCGGCGACCGACTGTGCCTCGCGCGTGAAGCGGGCCTTGGAGACCGGGTCCTCTGCGAGATCGGAGCGGAGCAGCTTGACCGCGACGGTGCGACCGAGCCTTACGTCCTCAGCCGCGAACACCTCGGCCATACCGCCGCGTCCGAGACGGTGCGTCAGGCGGTAGCGGCCGTCGCCGACCACTCCGCCGATGCCCCAGGAGTCCGCCGCATCCGGCGATCCGCCGCCGCCTGCTTCGGGTTCGGGTGCCATCAGTCCTCGCCGTCGTTTCTGTCCGCGTGCGTACTGTGCGTGCGGGTGTTCGCTGTATTCCTCGGGGTGCTGTGCCACGTCACGCTACAGCCTCCGCGCGACAGGCCCGATTCGAGATGGACCGGCCATCAAACCTGCTGCCGGTACGGGCAGGCAAATTCCATGCTCTTCCTGTAACGCTTCCGAGACGCTTCTTGTGCGTACGGTCACGGAACGGGCACCTGGCTTGACGTGCAGGGCCCCTCGGGCAGACTTGCCCCGTAATACGGATCACGGAATACCGGTCCGGGGCACAGAGTCACGCGGCACACATCACACAGCACAGCGCACAGATCAGCGGGCAACGCGGACCATTGCGGGCCACCGAGCCGTCGCGCCGAGGGGGATGCACAGTCATGAGCCAGGACGGCGCACAGGGCCGCTACGCGGGTGGTTCCGTAGCGAGCGGCCGGTATCAGCTACGCGACCTGCTCGGCGAAGGCGGCATGGCCTCCGTGTATCTGGCGTACGACTCCGCGCTGGACCGCCAGGTCGCCATCAAGACGCTGCACACGGAGCTGGGACGCGAGCAGTCCTTCCGCGAGCGCTTCCGGCGCGAGGCGCAGGCCGTCGCCAAGCTGTCGCACACCAATATCGTGTCGGTCTTCGACACCGGTGAGGACGAGCTCGACGGCTCGCTGATGCCGTACATCGTCATGGAGTACGTCGAGGGCCAGCCGCTGGGATCCGTACTGCAGGCGGACATCCAGCAGTACGGCGCGATGCCGGCGGACAAGGCACTGAAGGTGACGGCCGATGTGCTGGCCGCACTGGAGACCAGCCATGAAATGGGCCTGGTCCATCGCGACATCAAGCCCGGCAACGTGATGATGACCAAGCGCGGCATCGTCAAGGTGATGGACTTCGGCATCGCGCGCGCCATGCAGTCGGGCGTCACCTCGATGACGCAGACCGGCATGGTGGTCGGAACGCCGCAGTATCTGTCTCCCGAGCAGGCGCTGGGACGCGGCGTCGACGCGCGGTCCGACCTCTACTCGGTCGGCATCATGCTGTTCCAGCTGCTGACCGGGCGGATCCCCTTCGACGCGGACTCGCCGCTGGCGATCGCGTACGCGCATGTGCAGGAGGAACCGGTCGCTCCGTCCACGATCAACCGTTCCGTCACTCCGGCGATGGACGCGCTGGTGGCACGGGCGCTGAAGAAGAACCCGAACGAGCGTTTCCCCAGCGCAGCGGCGATGCGCGACGAGTGCGCGCGGGTGGCGGGCGCCGGACAGACGGGCGCGCCGGTGATCATCGGCGGCGCGCCGCCGAGCAGTGGCGCGGGCGTCGGTTCCGCGGTCTTCCCGCCGCTGGATCAGTCGACTCCGGCTCCGGCTCCGCAGAGCGTGCAGACGCCGTACCAGCCGGGTCCCTACGGCGCGCCGACCCCGGCCCCCACGCCGCATTACGGGTACCCGCAGACGCCCGCACCGGTATCGGCGTACCAGACGCCCGGCCCGGTGTCCTCGACGCCGCCTCCGTACACCATCTCGCCGCAGCCGCAGCCGCAGCCGGTTTCGGGCGGCAGCGGCGGCGGCAGGAACATGCCGGTCATCGTGGGGGCCATTGTGGTGGCCCTGCTGGCGATCGGCGGTCTGATCGCGGCGATCGCGCTGAACAAGGACCCGGGTGGCGGGAGCGGGGACAACGCGGGCGGTGACCCGAGCTCGAGCGAGTCGGCGCAGGCCGGGGTCCTGGGCCCGGACCGTACGCGGACCATCGACGCGACAAAGTGCTCGGAAGCGTCGGAGGACGGCACTGACCCGGCAAAGGTCCAGGCCCCCCAACTGCTCTATAAGGACCTCCTCTCGGTCAAGGACTGCCTGCGGGCCGCCGGCTGGACCTGGAAGGTGACCGAGGAGAACAACCCTCAGTACCCCAAGGACGCCGTCATCATGCAGTACCCGAGTTCCGGCGAGGCTGTCGTACCGAAGAGCCAGGAGTTCGAGCTCACGATCTCCACGGGCAAGGCCGGCTAGCCCGACCCGCACGGCATTCACGGCATTCACGGGGAACGGCCCGGCACGCGCTTCGCGTGCCGGGCCGTTCCCCGTTCCCTTGCCTCGAGATGCCGGAAACGTCACGACATGTGACGCTGAGTCCGATATCTCGGCGACTCGGCACGGGAGGGGGTCACCCGGTGACTCCAAGGCTCCGCACACAGTGCGCGATCACGGTCGCGTCGCTCGTGCTGCTGGCAACGCCCTGCGCGTACGCCGACGAGGAGTCCGAGACCCCCGACCGCACTCCCACGGCCGCGCCGAGCGGCTCGGAGTCCCTCGCGGGGCGGCACGCCGGGGAGGGACGTCCGCGGCCTGGGCGGTCACCCAGAAGCACGAGCCCGAGTGATTCCGAGAGCCGGGAGCACCCGGACCGACCGGAACATCCGGACCAACCGGAACGTCAGGAACATCCGGTACATCCGGACCGACCGCACCGTACGCCGTCTGCCGCAGCGCCCTCCTCACCATCCGCATCTGCCGACCCGTCCGATGCAGGGCTGTCCGCCTCCGAGCCCCCTCCCGCGGAGGATGAGGAACTCGAGACGGACAAGCAGGAGGATCTTCAGGAGGATCCGCTGCCCACTCCGACGCCTTCCCTCCCCGCGGCCGCACGTCAGCAGGCCCCGCAGGCAGTCCCCGAGGTCGTCGGGCGCCAGATCTCGCCGCTGTCGCTGGGGGCGGGGATGACGCTCATGGGGCTCGGAATCGGCTTCCTGGGCGTGCGGCTGAGGCGCCGTTGATCATCATGTCCCCCTCAAGACGGACCCACAGGCTCCGCCTTTCGGTGGTTGCCGGGTCGGCCATACTCGGTATACATACTGAGTATGTCCATCCGCCACGGGCTTCTCGCCCTCCTCGAGCCCGGCCCTCGCTACGGCTCCCAGCTCCGTACGGAGTTCGAGTCGCGCACCGGTGCCACCTGGCCGCTCAACGTCGGGCAGGTCTACACGACCCTCAACCGCCTGGAGCGCGACGGCATGGTCGCCCAGGGCGGCGAGGACGACGCCGGGCATGCGCTGTACGTCATCACTGATGCCGGGCGCGCCGAGCTGAGGAGCTGGTTCGAGACGCCGGTGGACCGCAGCAGTCCGCCGCGTGACGAGCTGGCCATCAAGCTCGCGATGGCGGTCGGTGCGCCGGGCGTGGACATCCGTGCCGTCATCCAGGCCCAGCGCCACCACACCGTGAAGGCGATGCAGGACTACACCCGGCTCAAGGCACAGGCGCTCGCCGCTCTCGAGGGCGCGGGCTCGCAGGAGCGTGACGACGTGGCCTGGCTGCTCGTCCTGGAGCAGCTGATCTTCCAGACCGAGGCCGAGGCCCGCTGGCTCGACCACTGCGAGGTGCGGTTGATCCGTCTCTCCGCAGCGGCCGAGCGGGCAGCCGGACACTCGACGGCAGCTTCCCCGACCTCGCCCCCGCCGCAGACCACATCGCCGCCGCAATCCGTATCTCCGCCGCACCCCGCGTCCTCGACGCAGCCCACGTCTCCGGCGCACGCACGGCCGGCACCGCCGACGTAGTCCCACCGGGCTTCCCGCGCTTCCTGCGGCTCCCCGCTCATCTCGAGCCACCGAGCCGCCCAGTCACCCGACCATCGAGTCTCTGTACGTCCGCTCGTACGTGCGCCATCCGTCCAAGGGGGACCCTTCCCATGTCCGACCACCAGTCACAGTCATCGCAGCAGCCCGTGCTGCAACTCCAGCAACTGACCCGTGTCCACGGCAGCGGCGCCACCGAGGTGCATGCCCTGCGCGGCATCAACCTCGATGTCTTTCCCGGCGAACTCGTCGCGGTCATGGGCCCGTCGGGCTCCGGCAAGTCCACGCTGCTCACCATCGCGGGCGGCCTCGACGCGCCCACCTCGGGACGGGTGATCGTCGAAAACACCGACATCACCACAGCCGGGCGCAAGACGCTCGCCGCCCTGCGCCGGCGCAGCATCGGCTACGTCTTCCAGGACTACAACCTCATCCCGGCCCTCACCGCCGCCGAGAACGTCTCCCTGCCGCGCGAACTCGACGGAGTCTCCGCACGCAAGGCCCGTACCGAGGCCGTCGCCGCTCTGGAGGAGATGGACCTCGGCCATCTCGCCGACCGCTTCCCTGACGAGATGTCGGGCGGTCAGCAGCAGCGGGTGGCCATCGCTCGGGCCCTGGTCGGCGAGCGGCGTCTCGTCCTCGCCGACGAGCCGACCGGCGCGCTGGACTCCGAGACCGGCGAGTCCGTTCTCGCCCTGTTGCGCTCACGCTGCGACAGCGGCGCGGCCGGCATTCTCGTCACTCACGAACCGCGCTTCGCGGCCTGGGCGGACCGCGTGGTCTTCCTGCGCGACGGCGCCGTCGTCGACCAGACCATCCGCAGCCAGGCCGACTCGCTGCTCTCCGGCCAGGCGGCAGAACTGTGATGACCTGGTACCACTCCTGGCGGGCCGCGATCCGTATCGCCCGCCGCGACGCCTGGCGCTCCAAGGGACGCAGCTTTCTCGTCCTGGCCATGATCGCCCTTCCCATCCTCGGCGTGAGCGCCGCGGATCTGACCCTGCGCAGCGCCGAACTCTCCACCGAGCAGAGCCTTGGGCGTTCGCTGGGGGCGGCCGACGCACGGCTGGCGGACCCCGGCTACGGCACTCTGCCCATCATGCAGACACCGGACGCCAACAGCTCCACCCCGGTGGGGGACTTCGAGAACAAGCCGTGGCCCGAAGGCAGGACCGATATCAACAAGGCGCTGCCCGCCGGCGCCAAGTCCCTGACGGACTCCATGGGTTCGGGCAAGCTGCGTACTACGCACGGTCTGCTGAACACCGAGATCCGCGAGTTGAAGTCCTCGGACCCGATAGCCAAGGGCATCATGGCCGTCGACCACGGTCGGCTCCCGCGGACGGCCGACGAGGTCGCCGCGACCACGCACTTCCTGGAGTCCAGCGGTCTGAAGGTGGGCTCCACGCTCACAGCGCGCGGACTCGACCGCGAATACAAGATCGTCGGTGCGTACGAGCTCCCCGACGCGCTGAAGACCGACCAGGTCAACGCGCTGCCCGGCGCGCTGCTCGCCCCGCTCGACAAGGCTCTGGAAAAGTCCGGACTGCCCGGCACCGAAACGACCACCACACAGCTGGTGAGCCTCTCCGGTGGTTTCACGTGGAACATGGTCAAGCAGGCCAACGCCAAGGGCGTGAAGGTCAACTCGCGCGCCGTCGCCCTCGACCCGCCGGCCAAGTCCGAGATCCCGATCTACCAGCAAGAGGGCTGGGGCGACTACGAGGAGAGCACGGCCGCCAAGGCCGCGGCCCTCGCGGCCGTCGGCACCGTCGTCGGGCTCGCGATGCTGGAGATCTGCCTGCTGGCAGGGCCCGCCTTCGCGGTCGGCGCCCGGCGCTCGCGACGCCAGCTCGGCCTGGTCGGCGCCAACGGCGGTGACCGGCGCCATATCCGAGCCATCGTCCTCGCCGGCGGCCTGGTGATCGGGTTCGCCGCGGCCGTGGTCGGCACCATCCTCGGCCTGCTCCTCACCTTCGTGCTGCAGCCGCTGCTCGAGGACTACATGGGCAAGCGCTTCGGCAGTTTCGACGTACGGCCGCTGGAGCTGCTCGGCATCGGGCTGCTCGCCGTGTTCACCGGCCTGATGGCCGCGATCGTCCCGGCCATCACCTCCTCCCGGCAGAGCGTGCTCGCATCGCTCACCGGCCGTCGCGGTGTACGCAAGAGCAGCCGGGTACTCCCGGTGATCGGGCTGATCGCGGTCGGTCTGGGCGCTGCGATCGCGCTCTACGGGTCGACGATGACCGACCAGTCCGCGGTCGTCGCGGGCGGCAGCGCCATCGCCGAGCTGGGCGTGGTCGCGCTGACCCCCGCCCTGGTGGGCCTCTTCGGCCGGACCGGACGCATCCTTCCGCTCTCGCCGCGCCTCGCGCTGCGTGACGCGGTACGCAACCGGGGCCGTACGGCTCCCGCGGTGGCCGCGGTACTGGCCGCCGTCGCGGGCACGGTGGCCGTGGCGACCTACGCCGCGAGCAACGACGCCCAGGGCAGGGCCCAGTACGAGGCACGCCTGCCGCACGGCGCGGTCTCCGTGATGCTCGACGAGGCCGGCGGACGGGACATGCCCGCGGTGCGCGGCACCGTGCAGAAACTGCTGCCGATCGACGTACGGGCCGACGTGGACCGAATCTCCGTCGGGAAGGCCAACTGCTCGATGTACGGCGGTGAAGAGGGCTGCGGCCGCTACGAGGTCGTCGTGCCCAAGGCCAACCAGTGCCCACTGTGGATGACCGACCCGGCCAAGCCGGATGAGGACCCTGCGTCGAAATTCAGCAAGGCCGAACGCCGCAAGCTCAGCGATGACTGGCGTTGCAAGGAGAGCTCGGGCTCGGGCTCCATCTACGCCGACAGCGGTGTGCTGGTCGGCGACGCGAAGCTGCTGAAGGTGCTCGGAATCGAGGACACGACGGCCGAGAAGGCACTTGCTGCCGGGCAGATCGTCTCGTTCGACAAGCGCAACCTCGACACCAAGGGAAAGATCAGCATCCGTCTGGTCACCGATACCAAGAAAGCCGACGAGGCCGCGTCGAAGGGCAAGGAGACCCCCGGCGAGATCAAGACGTTCTCCACGCACCAGGTCACCGGTGAGCCCAAGTCGTACGGCATCTCGATGATCGTGCCGGCCGGCGCGGCCAAGGCCGCCGGTGTGACCACCGTCCCGCTCGGCGCGTACTACTCCACCGACAAGATGCCGAGCAGCGAGCAGCGCCAGCGGCTGGACGGAGAGCTCGACAAGACCGGCTCCAACATCGAGCTCCATATCGAGGAGGGCTACACCAGCGAGAACAGCATCATCCTGCTGGCGTTGACCGTCTTCGCCGGACTGATCACGATCGGTGCGGCCGGTATCGCGACGGGACTCGCCCAGGCCGATGCGGAGGCCGATCTGAAGACGCTCGCCGCGGTCGGCGCGCCGCCGCGGGTCCGCAGGACGCTCAGCGGGTTCCAGTGCGGTGTGGTGGCCACGATGGGTGTGCTGCTCGGCTCGGCGGCGGGTGTGCTCCCGGCGGTCGGGCTGCTGCTCGCCGAGAAGCGCCAGCAGCTGAAGTTCTACCAGGAGGCGCTGGACCAGGGCTTCGGCTCGGTCCACTCGGCACCGTACGTACCGATCATCGTGCCCTGGGGAACCCTGGCCGCGCTGCTCATAGCCGTTCCGTTGGGCGCCGCGCTCCTGGCGGCAGTGGTCACCCGCTCCCGTGGGGCGCTGTCCCGCCGCGAGGCGACCTGACCGGCGCAACCAGGCGCTTTGTGCCCCCGTACGAGGGTAGATCACCCTCGTACGGGGGCACACCGTGTGGTGAGGCACCGATGCGAGAGAATGGCGGCATGGAGATGCCGAGGAATGAACGGTCGCAGGAGAGCCCCCACGTCTTTGTCGTGGGACAGGACGGCATGGCTCTCGGCGGCGGTGACAGTGACGACGAGTCGCGCGAGGTCCCGGTGACAGAGATGGTCGAACAGCCTGCGAAGGTCATGCGCATCGGAAGCATGATCAAGCAGCTGCTGGAGGAAGTCAGGGCAGCTCCTCTGGACGAGGCGAGCCGGGTCCGGCTCAAAGAAATCCACCACAGCTCCGTGAAGGAGCTGGAAGACGGCCTCGCCCCGGAGCTTGTCGAGGAACTCGAACGCCTCAGCCTCCCCTTCACCGACGAGGCGATCCCCTCCGAGGCTGAACTGCGCATTGCGCAGGCACAGTTGGTGGGCTGGCTCGAGGGTCTCTTCCACGGAATCCAGACGGCGCTGTTCGCCCAGCAAATGGCCGCCCGCGCCCAACTCGAACAGATGCGCCGCGCCCTCCCGCCCGGCGCCCTCCACGAGTCGGAGGAAGAGGGCCCCCACGGCGCGATCCGCTCGGGACCCTACCTGTAGGGCCGCCGGCCCTACAGGCCGCGACGCTGCTGTTGCATGACTCAGGTGTGGGGGGTGCTTCGGCACCCCCCACACATCTGTGTGCCCGCGTCGGTGGAAGGGGCACGGCGCCGGCCGGGGCGGCCGGGTGCGACGCGGCACCCCGAAGCCGCCGTGCCCGCACGAACCACCGCGCCCGCACCGTGCGGCGAAGCCGCACCTTCTCGGCCCGCGCCCGAGACAGCGCCACCGCCGGTCGCGGTCGCCCGAGACTCTTACCGCCACCGCCACCGCCACCGCCACCGCCACCGCCACCGCCGGTCGACGCCGGCCGGGGTCTACGCCACACCCACACCCGTGCCTGGTACACCGGGCAGCCGACCGACGCCTTGCCCGCCCCAGGGCGGGACTGATCGGACGCGACCGCCCCACCCGCGGCGACCTATCGCCACCGCCCGTGCGGTGAAGCCGCCGCGGCGGCTTTCAGACCCCGCCGGGGGCGTGGGGGTACCTCGTACCCCCACAAGGGCGGGGCGGGTCGGGTCAGCCCGCCGCAGGCGCCACCAGCAGCACCTTGCCGACATTCGCGCCCGACTCGAGCACCCTGTGCGCCTCCGCCGCGTCCGGCATCGGAACCGTGCGGTCCACCACCGGACGGACCCGGCCGCCCTCGATCAGGGGCCATACATGCTCCCGTACGGCCGCCACGATCGACGCCTTCTCGCCGAGCGGGCGGGCCCGCAACGACGTCGCCGTGATGGCGGCCCTCTTGCCGAGCAGCGTCGCCAGGTTCAGCTCGCCCTTGACGCCACCCTGCAGGCCGATCACGGCAAGGCGGCCGTTGACCGCCAGCGCCTTCACATTCCGGTCCAGATACTTCGCGCCGACGATGTCGAGGATGACGTCCGCGCCCGCCCCGTCAGTCGCCTTCCGCAGTTCCTCAACGAAGTCCTGCTCGCGGTAGTCGATCAGGATGTCCGCGCCCAGCTCCGCACAGCGCGCCAGCTTCTCGGGCCCACCCGCGGTGACGGCCACCCGCGCACCCACCGCCTTCGCGAGCTGGATCGCCATCGTGCCGATACCGCTCGCACCACCCTGGACCAGCAGCGTCTCACCCGGCCGCAAGTGCGCGATCATGAAGACGTTCGACCACACCGTGCACGTCACCTCGGGCAACGCCGCGGCCGTGACAAGATCGAGCCCCTTCGGCACCGGCAGCAGCTGCCCCGCCGGCACGGCGACCTTCTCCGCGTAACCGCCACCCGCCAGCAGCGCGCACACCTCGTCGCCCACGGCCCACCCCGAGACGCCTGGCCCGAGCTCCGTGATCCGGCCCGAGCACTCGAGGCCGGGGTACGGGGACGAGCCGGGGGGCGGATCGTAGAAGCCCTGGCGCTGCAACAGATCGGCACGGTTGACGGCGCTCGCGACGACCTCGACGAGGACTTCTCCCTCGCCGGGTACGGGATCGGGCACCTCGGCCCACACAAGCGCTTCGGGGCCACCAGGTTCGGGAATCGTGATCGAATGCATGGCCGCGAGGCTACTCCGGAGTGGGCCTACTCAGAGGTGGTGAGGGGCTGGACGTTCGACGCACGCACGATCGTGATCAGGCGATCCGTCAGCTGCAGCGGACTCGCCGCCGGGTCGTCGTATCCGATCAGGCGGTGCCCGCGCAGCACGCTCACCACCAGATCGTCGGTCTCCCGCACACTGCGGCCCACCTCGGCCTTTGTCACCGGCCGTTCGATGAGGTCAAGGCCGCTGCCCTGCTGGATCAGGTCCTCCATCACCGTTCCCGCGCTGGGGCTGAGCACGGACAGTCCCAGCAGCCGGCCGGCCGCGCTCGCGCTGGTGATCACCGCATCCGCGCCTGACTGACGCAACAGCGGCGCGTTCTCCTCCTCGCGCACCGCGGCGACGATCTTCGCACCCCGGTTGAGCTGGCGCGCGGTCAGCGAGACCAGAACCGCGGTGTCGTCCCGCTGCGTCGCGATGACGATCTGACGTGCCTTCTGCACCTCGGCGCGGATCAGCACATCGCTGCGGGTCGCATCGCCGATCACCCCCACATAGCCCTCGGCATTGGCGGCCTCGATCACCTTGGTGCTGGGGTCGACGACGATGACCTGTTCCTTCTTCAGACCCGTGGCGGTCAGCGTCTGAATCGCGGACCGGCCCTTGGTGCCGAAGCCGACGATGACCGTGTGCTCACGCAAGCGAAGCCTCCAGCGCTTTCCCGAAAGTAACCTAAGAACACGAGCGACGATCTCGTGAAGCGGGCACGCTGGGGCGATCTTGAAGGCCAGAACTGGGCCGGTCTCGTCCGGCTTTCCTTCGAGCCCGACGATGGCCCCGGTACCGATGGGCACGACGCTACCGACACCACAGGGACCAAGAAGGGATTCCGCCCCTTAACCGGGCGGGACATCACCCAGGCAAAGAACTCGGTTGCCCGTCCTGCCCAACCGCTGGCGATACTCCCTCATGAGCAGATTTGCCGAAGTCATCGTGCTGGCCAGTAACGAAGAAGAGACCATGGAGCCGCTGACCCAGCCAGACGACAGTCGAAAGTGGTCAGGATGTTTCAACGATATCGGACATGGCATGTTCGGCGGCTGGGCCATTGAGTTCGTGCGGCGGTCCAGATGGCTCGGATTGCTGGAACACCTTGAGTCGTTGCCCTGGAAATCACCACACTCAGTACAGGTGCTGGTTCACGACGAGGAGGACGAGTGCTTTGGCCTGTGGATGATCCACGACGGCCGACTCGTGGAGATACCTCTGCCGCGCACCCGCCGGGCGTTCTGGCCGAGCCACTTCACGGGTGAGGTTGATCCGGACGACCCCGGGATCCTCATCCGCACAGACGGACCCGGCGGCTGGCCCGACGGGGGCTGAGTGTGACCTGGCGGGGTGCCCGTAGGCTGGTCGACCTCTGGTCGTTGTGCAGCAGGCCGGTACCGCAACCCCAGCATCCGCGCCCCCGTCCGCTCCCGTCCCTCCGGGGCCTCGTAGTGGCCGGAATGACCGTCGCTGACCTATCCGGCTAGAGCTACGGATCAGATGTTCCCCGTGCCACAACCGCGCCAGATCAGGCGGGGACTCACGGGGAACTGCAGTGGCTGACAGGGGCAACGGGCAGGATTCGCCGACGTTGGCATACCGCAGGTCAGGGCACGACTCGCCCCACCACGCTCCTAAAGCGGGGGTACGCGAGGCCGATGTCGTCTGTGCTGCCGAAACATCGACCGGTCTGGTCATGGGGCCAGCCTGAGGAACTTCCTGCCGTACGGGTACAACCATGGGCTATGGTCACCGGCTTGGATGCGGTCGATCGCGATCAGCGCGTCCGCCGCGGTCTTGCAGCGCGGGTGCTGTGTGGCGAAGGTGGCGATGCGGGCGCGCTGGGTGGGCAGCCAGGCAGCGATCACCTGGGGGTCGCCGTCGTACCACCACGTGAACTGAAGCTCGTCCCAGAGAAGGTCGGTGGCCCAGTCGAAGGCGAGGCGGACGAGGCCGGCGTCCGCCTTGGAGCCTGAGAGCCCGGCGATGTGCTCCAACCACGGCTCCAGATCACCCGTTGCGTGGGCGATTCCTTCCACGAGTTCGGCGATGTCCCCGGGAGTGCCATCAACCAGGGCGAGGGCCAGCAGCGCTCGGAAGGCCTGCTCTACCACGGCACGTTCGGGGGCGGGCCAGTCAACGAACTTGGCCCCGTGTTGGCCGAGATGACCGATTTCCCCGGATGGATCAATGTCATGACCCTCGGGCCCCCAATAGCGCAGCGCACGGGGCATGAGACGACGCCATAGGACGGGGTATTGGTCCGCGTCCCAGTGGCTGACGACTTCGCGCATGAAATGCCCGAGGAGATCATCTGGTACGGCGGCGGGATCGCCACCGAGAATTTGCAGCTCGGACTCCGGGGTGCAATAGGTGCAGCCGTCCACCGGTCGGTCGAGTTCGGGAGGCGATGCGAAGACCCGGTCAGCTTCGGCGATCGCGTGCCGCCACACCGTGTACGGATCGAGGTTAAGAGGATCGGACATGGCACGACCAACCGCAGGGACTCCGCACAGGGGAAGCCTGGCGAAGAGCGTGACTCTACCACTTGGTAATACGGGGGATCGAACGTAGTTACGTGCCAGATGCGTGCCAGATCGTGCGGTCATTCACGGTCAGTTGGGGCGCGGGAAGGTGCAAACACCAGCTGGCAGGTTCAGCTCAGCTGCGGGCCTGCTGACCTGGCATGACCGCTTTGAGATCGATGCCAGGCTTACAAAGCGGTGGTCCACAGCCGGGGGCCACAGCGGCAGGGTGGCCAGCTCCTTCTAGGGTGGCGCGGATGAAGAACAGGCTTCCAGTTCAGAACGCAGGTGCGGATCTCGTCAGCCTCTTCATCGAGCCGTATGGCGAAGACTTCTGGCTGCAGCCTGGGGAAGTCTTCACCGTCGCACCCGCTGCCGACGGAATCGATGTTCAGTTCTCCGTCGTCCTCGCGGCTGACCACATCACCGTCTGGCTCTATGAGGACGGTGACCCCTGCAAGGTGATCGTCGGCTATGAGGTGGTTGACGAAGGTGGCACCGCGTTGGAGTGTGGGTACCAACGGCCGACCGGAGAAGAGCCGCAGGTCAGAGCGCTTCCTTCGACGGAATGAGCGGCTCGCCAGACTTGCGTACTACGGGCAGGACACTCCAGGGGGAGTTGCTCCACTCAGCATGCTGCCGTGCCCCGGCCCACCGAACTCACGCGACTTCGGTCCATGGACCGGTGGTCTCGTCTTTTGGAATCCAGAGCAGCGGTTGGCCCGTGCGGCAGCGCTCGTCTGCTCCCTCATCCCAGGGGAACCGCCCGGCCTTGTCCGGCCAGAACAGCTGCGTGATTGGCAGTGGCGGGGTCTGGTAGAAGTCGATGCCTGCGCCGAAGAAGTCGTGGTACCAGCTGGGATGCACGGGCCGGACGGCCACGTCGTAGCCGTTGAGGACGTCTCCCCGGCGCTGGTCGGGCTCGAGTGGGTTGCCATCCCGTATCGCTGCCCCAGCGGCGTTCGCCACGCGCATCGCGGTTTGCGATGGCAGGCCGAACACGCTTACCTCGGGACTACGCAGTGTGTGCCAGAGACCGATGGAGTAGCCCCAATCGCCGGGGGCATCACCGCCGGCCACGCCCATGACGTGCCAGCCGAAGTCCGCGACACTCTTGGCTATGCGGTTGTCGCGTTCCTCCGACACGGGGCCGCCCCATTCCGTCGGGGCGCAGAGGAGGCAGAAGCAAGTGGCGTCGTCCATCCGAGGAGAGTAGGCCTGCTCGCACACGGGGCCGTCTCCCGGGGTAGGCGTACAGCGCGAAGTACCGCAACCCCAGCAGCCGCCCCGACCGGTAGCGTCCCTCCGGGGACGTGGAGCGACCGGAATGACCGTCGCTGACCGCTCCGGCTAGAGCTACGGATCAAAAGGTGGCCGTGCCCCTCCCGTGCCCGTTCGGTCGGGAAACAGCGGGGAACATCGGTCGCTCGCGGACAACTCTCACGAGAACGGCCCCTGACCGAATTACCTGGTCAGGGGCCGTTCACCTGCGGTGGGTGTGGGGTTTGAACCCACGGTGACATCGCTGCCACGACGGTTTTCAAGATCGTGTGGCGCAGGCCAAATCCTGTCGACGCAACCCCCAAGCTCTGAACTTGCCGCTCACGAAGACGCCGACACCGACGGACAGAGCGATCAGCAGGGCCGAGGGCCCGGTCCCGAGCACCACAGGCCGCCTGGCAGCCACCAACACTGTGAACATGATCATCGTGAGGGTCATTGCTGATCCGGCGAGGAAGACCGCAATCTCGGCCCACCACATCGCCCGTGTTGGTTGAGTCGCCACGGCGTCGTTGTACACCCCTCAAGCTGGTGCTGTACAGCAGTGCAGTACCGCAACTACCGCAACCGCTACCGGCTGACAGCGCCCTCCAGAGACCTCGAATGGTCTGAATGACCGCAGGCCACGATCCGGCTGGAGCTCAGGCCACGATCCGGCTGGAGCTACGGATCAGATGTTCGCCGTGCTACAGCCGCGCCAGATCAGGCGGGGAGCCACGAGGAACAGGGGGCGCCGACGATGCGTGGAGCCCGTGTCTGTCGAAGTCGACATGCCCCAGGTCAGGCCCCAACTCGCCCCACCACGCTCCTAAAGCCGGGGTCATCGCACAGCGGAGCGCCCTTCCGGGGCCGTGGAAGGGCGCTCAACGATGACCAAGGCTGACAACTGCCGACAGCTCAGCAGCAGGTCAAGGCCCGCACGAACCACTTAAGGCTGCTGCCGGCCACTTCTCCGCCGATGGTCGCGGAAGCGGGAGAAGATCGCGGCCAGGGGCCTGCGGAAGACCGCCGCCAGCGCTGTCAGCACGGTGAGGGAGGCTCCCAAGCCGATGAGCCCTGGGCCGACGTGATGCGGTAGCCCCAGGTGGCGCGGGCGGTCAGGATGATGTCGATGGGTGGGGAGAAACGGGCGAGGAGGACGTCCGACTCACCTCGGTACGTCTCGACCATCAACTTGAGGGTGTACCTGCCGGGCTTGCGCGGGGTGAGGTACCGGTGCCACTCCACCTCGTCACCGGGCGCGGCGATCGTGCCGATCGGAGAGCCGAGTACCTCATGTCCACGTTCTTCCCGGCCTCGGAGAGGTACGCCTTCTGCACCCCGCCAACGCGCAAGGCGCGTTGAGCCACCACTCTGCCGGGCGGCCACGCGGGCGGGGTCTCACCGCGGATCGCCGTGAGCCACGCCGAGAACTCCAGGGTGTCGCCCACGTCCACCACCTTCGGAGGCTGGTAATAAAGAACCCCATTGAAAAGGGATCTGCGGTCCTCGGCCACTCCCTTCTGGAAGATGACCTGGTCAGTACCGTGCCCGCCGTCGCTCGAGACGGGAGTTCGCAGGACCAGTCGGTCCACCGTGGAGAGCGTAAGCAAAGCGAGCAGTCCGATCGTCCCGGCGGTCACCAGCAGGATCCACCGCCAGGTCCGTTGTGTTCCGCGTACAGGCCGACCATACCGCGACGTTTCGTCAAAGATCGATCACTCTGCGTCACAAGGCGCCGATGTCCACCGCCACCGGGTACGGCACAAACGATCCGAAACACGCCCCCCCACCCGGCGCAGCCCATCAGCGTGCCATTGCCGTGCCAGAACGACCGGGTAATGGCGATCAGCCGAGGCCAGGAGCGGGGTCGGCGTGCGTTCTCGTCATGCGCCGTGACCTCGGCGTGGCCGAGTCGATCACGAGACTTTGACGCCGTGGTGGCCGTTCGAGATGAGGCGGTCAGCCATCCCAATGCCTGCGGCACTGATGAAGATCCACAGCACGGCGAGTTTCGCCGGTCCGGTACGGAACCATGGTCGGCATGCTGACTGAGTGGATCACTGCACGCGAGGGCCGGTCATGAAAGACGATACGCAGTCCGCTGAGACGGGAGGAACCTCGGTTCTCCGGTCCCTCTGGTTCGGTACTCGTTCAGGGAGCAAGGTCGACGCCGAGGCTGCCCGAACCGTCGTCATGCCGGTTCTGGGGTGCCTCCGCTGCAGCAAGTCCTACGACGCCTCACGATGGCCCTGGGCGTGCTGCTGGCCACAGTGGCTATCGTCTACGCCGATCGCGACGGCTACCACGACAATGCCAACGACTCGGTCGATCTTCTCGACGCCTTTTACTACGCCACGGTCACCCTCTCCACCACCGGATACGGCGACATCGTTCCGCACAGCGACACCGCACGTCTGACCAACATCCTGCTCATCACCCCGTTGCGTGTGCTCTTCCTGATCATCTTGGTTGGCACCACACTCGAAGTGCTCACCGAACGAACGCGCCAGCAGGCTCGCGTTCATCGTTGGAGGGGCCGCACCCAAGACCATGTGGTCGTCGTCGGCTATGGCACCAAGGGCCGTCACGCCATCGCAACGCTGCTCTGCCAGGGAACTCCCAAAGAGAAGATCGTCGTCATCGACCCTCAGAGGAAGGCAGTCGACGCCGCCAGCAGTGACGGCTTCGTAGCCGTCCATGGGGACGCGACCCGCTCCGAAACACTGCTCCGAGCGGAATTGCCACGCGCCTCCAAAGTGATCATCGCTCCGCAGCGGGACGACACGGCCACCTTGGTCACTCTCACGGCGAGACAGCTCAACAGGCGAGCCGCCATTGTCGCGGCGGCCCGGGAAGAGGAGAACGTACCGCTGATCAAGCAGAGTGGAGCTGATGCCGTAGTAACCAGCTCCGGTTCGGCCGGACGGTTGCTCGGGCTTTCGACTGTCAAGCCATACGTGGGCACGGTGCTGGAAGAGCTGATGACTTCTGGCAAGGGGCTTGATTTGTCTGAGCGGCCTGCGACGGAGGAAGAGGCGGGCCGATCTCCGCGCGAGTGCAGCGACCTCGTCGTCGCTGTCGTGCGCAGGAACGAGATTCTGGGCTACGACCACCCAGAAGCCGCGACGCTCCGGCCCGGCGATCGGGTGGTCACGGTGACCCGGACGAGTTCACACGGCTGACCAGGGGCAGCTTGTGGCACATCAGGCGAACCGTTGACTCCAGCGGTTCAGCCGCCACTCCTCCCGGGTCCGCTCTGTGAGGACCTCGAGAGTGGTACCGACCAGGATGATCAGAAAGAGCACACGAAGCGGCGTCACCAGCAGCACATTGGTGAGCCTGGCTCCGGCGCTGTACGGGACGATGTCGCCGTATCCCGTCGTGGAGAGCGTCACCGTCGCGTAGTAGACGGAGTCGAGGAAGTCGACGGAGTTGTCGGAGTTGTCGTGGTATCCCGTCCGGTCGGACCAGACGATCAGCACCGTCAGCGCCAGCACGCCCAGCGCCATCATCACCCGCTTGGCGACCTGGCGGAGCGGGCGCTCGACAATACGGCGGGGGAGTTTCACCCGGCTGGTGACCAGGTGCTCGTCGGCACCGCGGGCCATGGCGTCATGACCGGGAAGTTTCACGTGAAACACCCACCCTGGGCGTTCGACGGCGCCCAGGGCAGATCGAGGACCTCCAGCTCGTCGTCGGCACGCGCGCCGCCCGGGGGCACGACGGCAAGACCATCGGCGGCGGCGATACCGCGCAGCATGGCCGGTCCGTTGTAGTGCAGCGGGACCAGCTCGTCGGCGCGGTGGACGAAGGGCACAAGGCGGGTGTCGTACGGGTGCCCGTGCACCTCGTCACGTACGGGGGCGCGATAGGAGGAAGGGGTGGGCCGGGCAGCGAGTGCGCACAACAGCGGCTCGGCGAGGGTGAGAAGCCCGGCGACCGCAGCGAGTGGATTACCGGGCAGGCCCACCAGATATCTGTCCGGGGAACCGTCCGGCCGGTTCGAGTCCGGTGCGAGCCGGGCCAGCAACATCGGATGGCCCGGGCGTACGGCTACTCCGTCGACCAGCAGCTCCGCGCCCGCCTTACGAAGCACCGGATGAACATGGTCGACCGGACCCGAGGCCGTGCCACCGGTGGTCAGGAGGAGGTCGGCATCGGATGTGGTGATGGCCCGGTGGAGGGCTTCGGCGTCGTCACCCAGACGGCGCGTGGCGATGACCCCGACGCCGAGAGCGCGCAGCCAGGGGCCGATCATCGGCCCCAGGGCGTCGCGGATGAGGTCGTCGCGGGGGAGTCCGGCGGTGAGGAGTTCATCGCCGAGTACGAGGATTTCAACGCGGGGCAGGGGGACCGTGAGCAGTTCGTCGTAGCCGGCGGCCGCGGCGAGGCCGAGTACCGCGGGGGTCACCAGGGACGCGGCGGGCAACAGTTGGTCGCCGGAGCGGCACTCCTGTCCGCGCGTCCGGATGTCCTGGCCGGGGACCACCTCGCGCTCGGCGTACAGCTGGCTCTTGTCCATGTCGGTGCGGGAGTGCTCGGTGCGGATCACCGCGGTGGCCTCGGGCGGAATACGGGCGCCGGTGGCGATCCGTACGGCCGTTCCATCGGGCAGCGCCGGGGCATCGGCGTGCCCGGCGAGGATCGGGCCGTCACCCTGAACGGCCCATGGGCCGGGCCCCGCGACGACCCAGCCGTCCATCGCGGAGGTGTCGAAGGAGGGCAGATCACAGAGCGCGGTCAACGGCTCGGCGAGAATCCGGCCGAGGGCCTGCTCGAGAGGCACACGCCGGGTGCGGGGCGGAGCGGAGCGCCCGAGGCGTGCGGCGAGAGCGCGGGCTTCGGGCCAGGGGGTGGCGCGGTGCCGGGCCGCGCCGGGGACGGGGGGCGACGGCCGCCGGGTCTGGCTGCCGACCAGCGCGAGGGCCTCCTCGACGCCGTCCGCATCGGGCTCGTCCATGGCTCCGTCAGCAGCGTCGACCTCGTGGCCCCGACCAGTCATCCGGCGTCGACCTCGTCGGTGTCGTCGGTGGGCTTCTCGCCGGTTGCGGCCGGACCGGCCTCGGTGCCGGCGGCGGCCTGATCAGTCTCGTCGGCCCAGCGCGCGGCCAGCGCGGCGGCCTTGCGGGCGGCCTCGGCGACCGCCTCCGGCCCACCGCCCGCCTTGGCGGCTGCGTAGCCCACCAGGAAGGTGGTGAGTGGTGCGGCGGGGCGCGCGACGCCATGCGCGGCGTCCCGGGCGAGGTCGAGCAGGGCGCCGGTGTCGACTTCGAGATCGATGCCGAGTTCGTCCTTGACTGCGGTAATCCATTCGTCCAGCACGTTCCCATGCTCCCTGATACGGGCCCGGGCTGCGGAGATGTCCTCCCAGGTGTCGCAGTCGAAAGAGGCGAGCGGCTCCGCGGCGATCCGGGCGAGGTCCAATTCCTGGGTCAGCAGACGCAACGGCAGCCCGGTCAGACTCCCGTGCTCGGTGGCGAGGAGCGCGAGTTCACGGCGCAGCGGTTCGGTGCGGTACGCCGCGACGAGGGGCTGGTCACGGCCGCCGGCATCGGTGAGCAGGACCGCCTCCTGCCTGCTCGTGTCGAGGGCGCCGATCAGCTGCCGCACCGTCCGCTCCCCCAGGAACGGCAGATCGGCGGAGAGCACCAGGACGGCCGGTGCCCCGATCTGCCGCACGCCGGCGTCCAGCGCGGCGAGCGGCCCACCGCCCGGGGGGTCCTCGCGCGCCCAGACGACGGGGCGCGCGGTGGCCCGGCGCCCCCCGACGACAACGGTGCACCCCGCGTCACGGCACACGCCGAGCACACGGTCGAGCAGGGCCCGCCCGCCCACGCTCACCGCAGGCTTGTCGGCGCCGCCCAGCCGCTTCGCGGCACCTCCGGCGAGCACGATGGCGTCATACGCGGTCATCCCTGCAGTATGGGCCGCGATCGCGCGGGTCGGGAGCCCCGATTGGATCTCTCTTGACATGTGGACGCAGTGGACCGTCCAGTAGATCTACAGGCTGCGCAGCAGCACTGCCGGATGCTCCACGCAGTCGGCCACGTACCGCAGGAAACCGCCCGCCGTGCCGCCGTCGCAAACCCGGTGGTCGAAGGTCAGCGACAACTGGACGACCTGGCGGACGGCCAGCTCGCCCTGGTGCACCCATGGCTTGGGCACGATCCGGCCGATGCCGAGCATGGCCGCCTCCGGGTGATTGATGATCGGCGTGGAGCCGTCGACGCCGAACACCCCGTAGTTGTTCAGCGTGAACGTCCCGCCGGTCAGATCCGCCGGAGTCAGCGTTCCGTCCCTGGCCGCATCCGTCAGCCGCCCGAACTCCGCGGTCAGCGACTCGGCCGAGCGGCTGTGCGCATCCCGTACGACGGGGACGACCAGTCCTCGCTCGGTCTGCGCCGCGAACCCGAGATGCACCTCGGGCAGGCGCACGATCTCCCGGGCCTCCAGGTCCACCGTGGAGTTCAGCTCCGGGTGGCGGGCGAGTGCGGCCGTACAGATCCGGGCGAGCAGCGCCAGAAGCGAGATCTTCGGACCGCCTGCGGCGTTCATCGAGGCCCGCGCGGCCATCAGCTCGGTCGCGTCCGCGTCGACCCAGCAGGTGGCGTCGGGAATCTCGCGCCGGCTGCGGGACAGCTTGTCGGCCACGGCCCCGCGGATGCCACGCAGCGGTACGCGCTCACCGCGCGTGCCGGAGGCTGCTGCGGTGGTGGCCACGGCGGGCTCCGGCGCGGCAGTGGCGTCGGCGGCGCACATGGCACGCTCGACATCGGCACGCAGGATCAGACCGTCCGGCCCGGACCCGGTCAACCGGCGCAGATCGAGGCCATGTTCACGGGCGAGCCTGCGGACGAGCGGCGAGATGACAGGCACGGGCCCGTCCTGCGTCACGTGCTCAGCGGGCGCCGGAGCCTCGACGCGCGCCCCAACAGGCGCCGGAGCCGGGGCAGGCGCCGGAGCTGCGGCAGGCCTGGGTGCAGCAGGCGCGGCGGCAACAGGCGCGGCAGGCCGGATACGGCGCCTGCGGGCAGCCGGCGCCCCCGTCCCGTAACCGACCAGCACATTGCCCGACGATTCTCCGCCGGATCCCGCGGAGTCGGGCGAACCCGAGGATCCCGCGGAACCGACCGGTTCCACAGCACCGACCGCGACCGTCAACAGGGGCGCCCCGACCGGCAGTTCCGTGCCCTCCTCGCCGAAGCGCGCGGTCACCACGCCCCCGTACGGGCACGGCACCTCCACCATCGCCTTGGCCGTCTCGACCTCGACGACCGGCTGGTCGATCGCGACGACATCGCCCACGGCCACCAGCCAACGGACGATCTCCGCCTCGGTCAGCCCCTCCCCGAGGTCCGGGAGCTTGAATTCGAGCACCTGGGCCATCAGCTCCCCGCCTCCCACTGCAGTCGCGCCACCGCGTCCAGCACTCGGTCCACTCCCGGCAGATGATGCCGCTCCAGCATCGGCGGCGGATACGGAATGTCGAACCCCGCGACCCGCAGCACCGGCGCCTCCAGATGGTGGAAGCAGCGCTCCGTCACCCGCGCGGCGATCTCTCCTCCGGGACCGGCGAAGCCGGTGGACTCATGGACGACGACCGCCCGGCCCGTGCGCCGCACGGACGCACAGACAGTCTCGTCGTCGAAGGGCACCAGCGAGCGCAGATCGACGACTTCCAGGTCCCAGCCCTCGGCCGCGGCGGCCTCCGCCGCCTCCATGCAGACGGGTACCGACGGCCCGTACGTGATGAGGGTGGCGCTGCGCCCGGGACGCCGGACGACGGCCCGGCCTATCGGCTCGACCACGGACGGCGTATCCGGCGACCACTGCGCCTTCGACCAGTACAGCCGCTTCGGCTCCAGGAAGACCACAGGGTCGTCGGAGGCGATCGCGGCACGCAGCAGTCCGTACGCGTCGTCGACCGTCGACGGCGTGACGACATGGAGCCCCGGAGTCGCCATGTAGTACGCCTCGGACGAGTCGCTGTGGTGCTCCACACCGCCGATTCCGCCGCCGTACGGCACGCGCACAGTGATCGGCAGCGGCATACCGCCCCGTGTGCGGTTCCGCATCCGCGCCACATGGCTGATCAGCTGCTCGAACGCTGGATAGGCGAAGGCGTCGAACTGCATCTCGACGACCGGCCGCAGCCCGTACATCGCCATACCGACGGCGGCGCCGAGGATGCCCGCCTCAGCAAGCGGTGTGTCCGTACAGCGGTCCTCGCCGAACTCTTTGGCGAGCCCGTCCGTCACCCGGAAGACTCCGCCGAGCGTGCCGACGTCCTCCCCCAGCACATGAACGGACGGATCCTCGGCCATCGCGTCGCGCATCGCGCGCTGCAAGGCCTGAGCCATGGAAGCGGGCTTCACCGCGGCCGTGGTCATCGCGCCTCTCCCTCCGCGTCCAGCTCGGCCCGCAGTAGTGCCGCCTGCTCCCGCAGCTGGCTCGTCTGCTCGGCGTAGACATGCTCGAAAAGGTCCATCGGGTCGAGCACCGGGTCTGCGTTCATCCCGTCGCGCAGCTCCGCGGCCATCGTCTCGGCCGCCTCGGCAGCCGCCCGTATGCCGTCCTCGTCGAGCAGCCCTCGCTCCGTCAACTCCCGCTCCAGCAGCCGGATCGGATCGTGTGCACGCCAGGTCTCGACCTCGCTCTCGCCCCGGTAGCGGGTCGCGTCGTCGGCGTTCGTATGCGCGTCGATGCGGTACGTCACGGCCTCGATGAGCGTAGGACCGCCACCGCGCCTGGCCCGCGCCACGGCCTCGCCGAGCACCTCGTGCACCGCGGCCGCGTCGTTGCCGTCGACGAGCCGACCGGGCATGCCGTACCCCACGGCCTTGTGGGCCAGCGAAGGGGCTGCGGTCTGCTTGGCCAGCGGCACCGAAATGGCGAAGCCGTTGTTCTGGACGAGGAAGACCACGGGGGCCCGCCACACGGCGGCGAAGTTCAACGCCTCGTGGAAGTCGCCCTCGCTGGTGCCGCCGTCGCCGACCATGGCGAGCGCGACAACGTCATCGCCCTTGAGCCGCGCGGCGTGCGCCAGGCCCACGGCGTGCGGCAGCTGCGTGGCCAGCGGCGTGCACAGGGGCGCTATGCGGTGCTCACGCGGGTCGTAGCCGGTGTGCCAGTCGCCGCGCAGCAGCGTCAGCGCCTGTACGGGGTCGAGACCGCGCGCCACGGCCGCGAGGGTGTCGCGGTAGCTGGGGAAGAGCCAGTCCCGCTCCTCCAGCGCTAGTGCGGCCGCCACCTCGCACGCCTCCTGCCCGGTGCTCGACGGGTAGACGGCCAGCCTGCCCTGCTTTGTCAGGGCTGTCGCCTGGACGTTGTACCTGCGGCCGCGCACCAGCTCCGCGTACAGCCGCAGCAGCAGCTCGGGGTCGGCGCCGGCCGCGGCGTCAGTGCCGAGCACGCGGTACGGCTCCGGGTCCGGGAGCAGTGGCGCGGGGTCGGTACGGGGCTTCCACGCCGGGGGCGGGGTGGGCCGGTAGGCGGCAGCGGCACCGGGCAGCTCCTGGACCGTCATGCTGCTCTTTCTCAACGCGAGCACCTCCTCGTGGGAGCGACGACGAAAGCAATGACAAAGCAATGACGAAGTGGCGCGAGTGTGTCGCGCCTCACCTACCGATTGTTCGGTCGTGGACGCATTTTGGCTACAGGCGCCTTCAGCCTGTGGACAAACGGTTCTCCACAGCCTGAGATGGAGACAGGTCGTCCATGCCAGGGAGGCGGGGGGATATGGCAGCTGAACAAATGGCCGAGAGCGGTGACCGCGCGGAGCAGGCACCTCCGCCGCGACCGCTCGACGCCATCGACCGAGACATCCTGCGCATCCTGCAGTCGGACGGCCGCGCCTCGATACGCTCCGTGGCCGAACGGGTCCACGTCTCCCGCGCGAACGCCTACGCCCGTATCAACAGGCTCATCGACGACGGTGTGATCCGCGGCTTCAGCGCGCGTGTGAACCATGAACGGGCAGGTCAGGGGGCTTCCGCCTATATCACGCTCAAGATCGTGCAGAACTCCTGGCGCACGGTGCGCGAGCAGCTGCAGGCGTTGCCCGGCGCCACCCACATCGCGCTGGTCAGCGGAGACTTCGACGTACTCCTGCTGGTGCACACCCCGGACAACCGCACGCTGCGCGAGCTCGTCCTGACCAGGCTCCAGTCCATCCCGGAAGTGCTGTCCACGCGCACGCTGCTGGTCTTCGAGGAGACGGATCTCGATCCGGGCCCGGGGCAGATCGCGGAGCCGCCCCCGGACACCGAGCCGCTGCTGTAGACCCGGTGGACCCGGCGGGTTCAGTGGGCCGGCCGGCACAATGAGCCACGGCCACAGGTCGGCGCACTGGGCACCGGCCGGCTCTAGGAGTCCGTCCGCAGCCCGTCGAAGGCCAGTCGTACGACCGCCTCGGCGACCTGGTCGCCGTCGTAGCCGCCACCCGCATGCGGCCGGTACCACTCCACCAGGGAGTTCACCATGCCGAAGAGCAGTCGGGTCGCCAGCCGGATGTCCATGTCCGTGCGGAGGTCGCCGTCCGCCGCGGCCGCCTTGAGCAAGTCGGCGACCCGCTGGTCGAACTCGCGGCGCCGCTCCATCGCCCACCGCTCGGTCTTGGTGTTGCCCCGTACGCGCAGCAGCAGCGTCACATAGGGCAGCTCGGCCATCAGCACCTCCACGGTGCGCCGGGTCACATACTCGACCCGCTCGATGGCCCGTCCCCGTACGGCGCCCGGCTCGTCGAGGATCGCGAAGAGCGAGTCGAGCGCCCGGCTGACCGCACGGCGCAGGAGCTCCTCCTTGCCCGCGACATGGTGATAGATCGAGGACTTCGAGATGCCGGCCGCCTTGGAGAGATGCTCCATGGACGTGCCGTCGTACCCGCGCTCATTGAAGATCCGGACGGCGACGGTCAGCAGCGTCTCGGGGGTGTAGGTGTCGCGCTTGGCGGTGGTCATGAGGCGTCCTCCTGTGAGGTCTCGTACGACCACTGATGGAGGGCGAGAGACCGGGCGTAGCGTCCGGTCGGCACGCTCGCATGAAGGTTGCCGAGCAGTTCCCACGCCCAGTCCGGTCCGAGCTTTGCATTCCATTCGACCGGTCCCAGGGGGTAGTTGACCCCGAGGCGCATCGCCGTGTCGATGTCCTCCGCGGTCGCGACCCCCTTGGCGACCGCGTCCAGTGCCAGGTCGCCGAGCATCGCGACGGTACGGGCGACGATCATGCCCGGTACGTCACCGATGACGCTGACCTGCTTGCCGAGCGCCTGGAAGAGGCCGGTCGCCTGTTTGAGCGTCTGCTCCTGGACGCTGTCGGCGGCGGACAGGGCGATCCGGGTCGCGGACCGGTAGTCGAGTGCCAGATCGAAGTAGACGACATCCCGGAATTCGGCGGATGTCTGGCCGTCGGCGAGGACCAGCTGGCCTCCGCTGGGCAGCAACAGCCGCGTTCCCTTGTCCTCGTCCTCGTGCCGCACCACGATGCCCGCGTCGCTGATCATCGCTATCAGCTCACCGGCGGCCCCCAGATCGCCCTCGACCACGACGGACTCGGGGGCGTCCGCCGGCTCCGCGGTGTGCGGCGCGGGCTTCGTCGCCCCTTCCGCGTACGAGAACCAGCCGTGGCCGGACTTCCGGCCCAGACGGCGCGCCTCGACGAGACGGCGCTGCGTGAGGGAAGGGAGGAACTTGGGGCTGTGGAAGAAGGACTCCCAGACCGAACGTGTGACGGCCTCGTTGACGTCCTGGCCGATCAGATCGGTGAGCTCGAAGGGGCCCATTCTGAAGCCACCGGACTCTCTGAGCACCGCGTCGATGGTGGCGGGATCGGCGCCCTGCTCCTCGTACACCGCGAAGGCTTCCGCGTAGAAGGGGCGGGCGACGCGGTTGACGATGAAACCAGGGGTGTCGGCACAGCGCACCGGGGTCTTGCCCCAGGCCGCCGCCGTCGCCCACGCGCGCGTGGCCGTCTCCTCGTCGGTCGCATGGCCGCTGACGACCTCGACGAGGGGGAGCAGGGGTGCCGGATTGAAGAAGTGCAGTCCGACGAAGCGGCCGGGGCGCTCCAGGGCGCCGGCGACGGCCGTGACGGAGAGTGAGGAGGTGTTGGTGGCGAGCAGGCAGTCGTCCGCGACGATCTTCTCCAGCGCCGTGAACAGCTCCTGCTTGACCGCCAGTTGCTCGAGAACCGCCTCGACGACGAGCGCCGCGTCGGCGAGCTCGGCAAGATCGGCGGCCGGATGCAGCCGCGCGCGAGCCGCGTCGCGCTGGGCGGCGTCCATCCGGCCCTTCTCGACCAGCCGGTCGAGGCGCGCGCCGATGGCTTCCGCGGCCTGGGCCGCCCGTCCGGGAACGGCGTCGTAGAGACGTACGGGATGTCCGGCAACGAGGGCGACCTGGGCGATGCCCTGCCCCATGGTGCCGGCGCCGACGACGGCGACGGTACGGCTCTCGTCGATGGCGTCGATGGGCTCGATGGCGGTCATGGGAGTGATCCTCCCCGATGAGTTGTCCACAGGTTTGACAGGCCCCCTTGTACCGACCGATCGTTCGGTTACTCTAACTCTGTCAATCCTTCCCTGCCCAGCTCGACGAGGAGTTGGTCCTTCATGCAGCTGACCGAGACCCACCGGCCCACGCTCGACCAGGCCCTCGAGGCGATCCGCACCCGCGCGTACTGGTCCCCGCATCCCGAGCACCCCAAGGCCTACGGCGACACCGCGCCGGCCGACGGACTCGCGGCCTTCGAGGCCCTTCGCGACTCCCGCTTCGAGCTGGACCAGCCAGGCACGGACGGCTGGACGGGCGGCGAAGTCTCGCCGTACGGCCCGGTGTTGGGCATCGAGTATCCGCACCCGGACCTGGATGTTCTGCTGCCCGCGATGCGCGCGGGCATGGGCGCCTGGCGCGAGGCCGGCCCCGAGACGCGGGCGCTGGTCTGCGTGGAGATCCTGTCCCGCATCAGCGCCCGCACCCATGAATTCGCGCACGCGGTGATGCACACCAGCGGCCAGGCCTTCATGATGGCGTTCCAGGCGGGCGGCCCGCACGCCCAGGACCGCGGCCTGGAGGCCGTCGCATACGCCTACGCGGAGCAGACCCGCACGCCGGCCGCCGCCGAGTGGTCCAAGCCGCAGGGCAAGCGCGACCCGCTGGAGCTGCGGAAGACCTTCACCACGGCGGGGCGCGGCATCTCCCTGCTGATCGGCTGCAACACCTTCCCCACGTGGAACGGCTACCCGGGGCTGTTCGCCTCGCTGGCCACCGGCAACCCTGTCCTGGTCAAGCCGCACCCCCGCGCGATTCTGCCGCTCGCGCTCACGGTGCGCGTGGCCCGCGAGGTGCTCTCCGAGGCGGGCTTCGATCCGAACCTGGTCTGTCTGGCCGCCGAGCTTCCGGGCGAAGGGATCGCCAAGACCCTCGCGGTACGCCCCGAGATCAAGATCATCGACTACACGGGGTCGACCGGCTTCGGCGACTGGCTGGAGGCCAATGCCCGCCAGGCCCAGGTCTACACCGAGAAGGCCGGCGTCAACACCGTCGTCATCGACTCCACCGACAACTACAAGGGGATGCTCTCCAACCTGGCCTTCTCGCTGTCGCTGTACAGCGGCCAGATGTGCACCACCCCGCAGAACCTCCTCATCCCGAGGGACGGCATCACGACGGACGCCGGGCCCAAGTCGTACGACGAGGTGGTCGCCGATGTCGCGGCCTCGGTGGGCGGTCTGCTCGGCGACGACGCGCGGGCTAACGCCCTGCTGGGTGCGCTGGTCAACCCCGATGTGAAGGGGCGCCTGGAGGCGGCCTCCGGACTGGGTGAAGTGGCTCTTCCGTCACGGAAGATCGCCAACCCCGATTTCCCGGACGCTGTCGTCCGTACGCCGGTCGTCGTCAAGCTCGACGGCGCCAAGCCCGACGCCGAAGCGGTGTACATGTCGGAGTGCTTCGGCCCGGTGTCGTTCGCGGTGGGCGTGGACTCGACGGCGGACGCGCTGGAGCTGCTTCGGCGCACGATCCGCGAAAAGGGCGCGATGACGGTCGGCGCGTACACCACCTCGGCGGAGACGGAGCGCGCGATCGAGGACATCTGCCTGGACGAGTCGGCGCAGCTGTCGCTGAATCTGACGGGCGGGGTGTACGTCAACCAGACTGCGGCGTTCTCCGACTTCCACGGCTCGGGCGGCAACCCGGCGGCGAACGCGGCACTGTGCGACGGTGCGTTCGTCTCGAACCGATTCCGTGTGGTGGAGGTCCGCCGCCAGGCGTGACGGCGGATGTGGCGGTAGAACAGGCCGTGCCCCATAGGACGGGGTACGGGGCACGGCCTCGCCGCCGCTCACACATGCCCCTACGGGGACGGGACCTCCGCGTACCGCTGCACCCACGCATGCATCGCGATTGCCGCCGCCGCACCCGCGTTGATCGAGCGGGTCGAGCCGAACTGCGCGATCGAGCACACCATCGCCGCGTGCTTGCGCGCCTCCTCCGTCAGTCCGGGGCCCTCCTGCCCGAAGAGCAGCACGCACCGCCGTGGCAGCTCGGTCCGCTCCAGCGGCACCGATCCCGGCAGATTGTCGATCCCGATGATCGGCAGACCCTTGGCCGCAGCCCAGGTGGTCAGTGACTCGGTGTCCGGGTGGTGCCGCACATGCTGGTACCGGTCGGTGACCATGGCCCCGCGCCGGTTCCAGCGCCGGCGGCCGACGATGTGGATCTCCTTCGCCAGGAAGGCGTTGGCGGTACGCACCACGGAACCGATGTTGAAGTCGTGACCCCAGTTCTCCACGGCCACATGGAAGTCGTGTCGCCGTGTGTCCAGGTCGGCGACGATCGCCTCGCGCGTCCAGTACCGGTACTCGTCGACCACATTGCGCCGGTCGCCCTCGGCCAGCAGCTCCGGGTCGTACCGCGCCTCCTGCGGCCACGGCCTCGGGTGCGACCCGACGCCGACCTCGGCCGGGACGCTCTGCTTGCCCTGGAAGAAGGCGGCCTCGTCGTACTGAATCGGTTCCTCGGTGCTACTCACCCGACGAGCGTACGGGGCTGCTCCTGGCTTCCCCGCCGCTGCCGCGGCGCCGGATCCACCCGCGAGAACATCCGGTCCCGCCCCCGCACGGCCCGGCCGCCGAGCCAGACCAGGAAGGCGGTCGGCAGGAAGACCGCGTCGGCAGCGATCATCGCGAGCGAGAAGAACGGCAGCCCGAGCAGCACGGCGATCGCTGCGTGCTCCATCATCATGGCCGCCAGCAGGACGTTCTTGACGCGCCGGTTGAAGAGAGTGAAGGGGAAGGCGACCTGCACGATGACCGTGCCGTACGTCAGGACCATCACCATCACGCCGCCTGAGGCCAGCAGGTCGGAGAGGGCAGGCCACGGCGTGAAGTAATCGAGCTTGAGCGGGTAGTAGAGCGCAGTGCCGTCCTGCCAGCGCGAACCCTGGATCTTGTACCAGCCGGCCGTCGCATAGATCAGACAGACCTCGGCCATGATCACGACGAGCGCGGCGTTGTGCGCGAGGTTGGCGAGAACATCCAGCAGGCTGCGCGGCTCGCTGTACTGGGCGTACCGGCTCACCATCCACCACAGCCCCTGTGCCACCCACAGTCCCCAGAGAAGCAGCAGTATCAAGGAGCCGGTCTGGTTCAGAAAAGTGGCGCTGACCAGGCCGAATCCCAGCACCACCCAGAGCACGGGCCCGACCCGGTCGCGAGGTGGCAGGCCGGGGACAGCGACGGCCGCGGCCCGCGCCGCCCGGCGCGCGTCCAGGGACCAGACTTGTCCGCAACGCGTCAGGACCAGATAGATCGCCATCAGATGGATGACGTTGTCGCCGCCGTCGCCCATGAAGATGGAGCGGTTCTGCAGTGACAGAACGCCGATCATGAAGAGTACGGACATGGTGCGGGTACGCCAGCCCAGTATGAGCAGCAGGCTGGACAGCACGGCGACGCCGTACACGATCTCGAACCAGAGGGTGCTGTCCGACCACATGAGCGCGGTGAAAGAGTCATTGCCCGCGATGAGCTGCCGCGACATCTCCCAGCTCCACGGACTGTCGGGCCCGTACATCTCGTGCCGGTTGGGCAGCTCGCGCAGGAGGAAGAGCAGCCAGCCGGCGGCGAAGCCGATCCGTATCGTCGCGCTCTGGTACGGGCCGAGTGCGGTGGAGGTGACGCGCTGGACGGTGCGGGCGACCCTGCCGTCGACTGTGTGATTCACGTCCCCGCCTCCGTACGACCGTTACGGACTCCCCCGGGCAGATCCACGGCGGTCACCGTCCACCAGGGGAGGACCCGGTGGACGGGGCGGGTGTCTATCTTCTCGTCACTCCACTGCGGGGCCTTGACCGAGCGGGTCGAAGACCTGAGCTGGATGCGCTCGACGGGACCGCCCATATCGTGCGTCTCCAGTCGCTGCATCACGATGCGGCGGACATAGCTCTCGGAGAGCTGGCCTCGCAGGCCGTTGGGGCGGTTGTCGTTGTCGTGTGAATTGACGTAGAAGTCCCAGCCCCGGCGCAGCTCGTTCTGCTGGACATGGCTGGGGAGGAGGTTGCCGCGGATCGCTCCGGCGTCCTCGGCGGTGAGGTCGATCCAGTCGCTGCTCCTGCGGCTGCCGTCGGAGACGGTGTACTCGGCCCTGACCTGCACGGCGACGTTCTGCTGGAGCGGGTTGGGGGCGAAGAGCTTCCAGTTCTGCTCGAACTCGGGATAGACCCAGCCGTCGACCGCCTCGCCGTACTGCTTGGTCACGGTGTTGGAAGGGGCGACATGCAGAAACACCATGGCCAGGTGGACGCAGGCGAGGGCGCCGACGATCGCGAGGGAGACGGCGGCGGCCACCTGGTAGGGGAGGGAAAGCGCCGCCATGCCAGTGGCAGGCGCGGGCTCGGACCGGGATTCGGACCGGGGCTGTTGATCGGACCGGGACTCGGACTCGCCCAGGGACTCGGACTCGGACTCGGACCGATAATCGGTCTCGGGCTGGGATTCGGGCTGGTCAGCAGGCTGGGGAGGGTCGCCGGGCCGAGGCCGGGAGCTCAGACTCCTGGCGCGTTCGACGTCCTCGTCCTCGTAGGAGTCCATCCCGCCCCGATCCCCATCGGTCCACCTCAGTTATCCACAGGGTTGACACCCTACGGGCCGTCGACTCACCATTGAAGTCAATGAACCGAACGATCGGTCGGTAAGGGGCCCGGATGACGGCAGTGACTGCGGATACGTACGAGGCGGTTTTTGACGCCGCCGTGGCCGCCGACGAGCGCATCGAGCCACGCGACTGGATGCCGGACGCGTACCGGGCCACGCTGGTGCGCCAGATGGCGCAGCACGCCCACTCCGAGATCATCGGAATGCAGCCCGAGGCGAACTGGATCACGCGGGCGCCCTCGCTCCGCCGCAAGGCGATCCTGATGGCCAAGGTGCAGGACGAAGCCGGCCACGGGCTGTACCTGTACAGCGCCGCCGAGACTTTGGGCACGAGCCGCGAGGAACTGCTCGACAAGCTCCACGCCGGCCGCCAGAGGTACTCCTCGATCTTCAACTACCCCACGCTGACCTGGGCCGATGTCGGCGCTATCGGCTGGCTGGTGGACGGCGCGGCAATCACCAACCAGGTGCCGCTCTGTCGCTGCTCCTACGGCCCGTACGCCCGCGCCATGGTCCGGATCTGCAAGGAGGAGTCCTTCCACCAGCGGCAGGGGTACGAGCTGCTGCTCAGCCTCTCCCGCGGGACGCCCGCGCAGCACGAGATGGCGCAGGACGCGGTGGACCGCTGGTGGTGGCCGTCGCTGATGATGTTCGGCCCGCCGGACGACGAGTCGGCGCATTCGACGCAGTCCATGGCATGGAAGATCAAGCGGCACTCCAATGACGAGCTGCGCCAGCGCTTCGTCGACATCTGCGTCCCGCAGGCCGAAGCCCTGGGCCTCACCCTCCCCGACCCCGATCTCCGGTGGAACGAGGAACGGGGGCACCACGACTTCGGCGCGATCGACTGGTCCGAGTTCCAGGAAGTCCTCAAAGGCAACGGCCCCTGCAACGAGCAGCGGATCACCCAGCGCCGTCAGGCGCACGAAGAGGGCGCCTGGGTCCGGGACGCGGCCGCTGCGTACGCCACGAAGCACCAAGCACAGCACGTGAAGCCCGGGGAGGCGACAGCATGAGCAGCTCGACCGACTGGCCGCTGTGGGAGGTCTTTGTGCGCTCGCGCCGAGGGCTGTCCCACACCCACGCGGGAAGCCTGCACGCCCCGGACGCCGAGATGGCCCTGCGCAACGCCCGCGACCTCTACACCCGGCGGAACGAAGGCGTCTCGATCTGGGTGGTGCCCTCCACGGAGATCA